>NZ_CP044231.1:1631359-1957631 GCF_008727755.1 Microbacterium caowuchunii | reverse complement strand
ACGGAGATCCTGACGGTCCACCCCAAGCAGTACCGCGACGCGCAGATCATCGCGGAGAACTTCCGCGAGGGCATCCCCGTCATCATCAACCTCTCGCAGATGAGCGACGCCGACGCGCGCCGGCTCATCGACTTCGCGAGCGGCCTGTCGCTGGGGCTGTACGGCCGCATCGAACGGGTCACCAGCAAGGTCTTCCTGCTTTCCCCCGAGAACGTCGCGGTGTCCGGCGACGGAGCGGTCGCCCAGGCCGATCCTGAGGCTGCACCGTTCACGCAGCCGTAGTCGACCGTGGAGATCGTCCGCCTCCTCGCCTCGATCGCGAACACCCTGCTGCTGATCTACGTCCTGGTGCTGCTGGCACGGTTGATCCTGGAGTACATTCCGATCTTCAACCGTGAGTGGCGCCCCAAGGGCGCGGGTCTCGTCGCTGCCGAGCTCGTCTACACGGTCACCGACCCGCCGATCAAGCTGCTGCGCCGTTTCATCCCTCCCCTCCGCATCGGACCGATCGCGATCGATTTCGCTTTCGCGCTCACGATGCTGCTCTGCTTCATCCTGCTGTCGGTGACTCGCTCCCTCGCGGGGTGATTCGCGCCCGACTATGCTGTCCTGAAGCGGCCCGTTCGCGGGCATCACCCCCCTGACATCGGCATGCCGCCACGCCCCGAAAGAGGAATCATCATGGCATTGACACCGGATGACGTCGTCACCAAGCAGTTTCAGCACGTACGTTTCAAGGAGGGGTTCGACCCCGACGAGGTCGATGACTTCCTCGATGAGATCGTCGTCGAGTGGCGCAAGACGATCGCCGAGAACGAAGAGCTGAAGGCGAAGCTCGCCGCCTACGAGTCGGGCGAAGCCGCCCCGGCTGCGGCGGCTCCCGCCGAAGAGAAGGCTCCCGAGCGCGAAGAAGCCGTCGTCGAGGAGGCTGTGGTCGTCGAGACGCCCGCGCCGGCCGCCGAGAACGGTGCGGCCGCGACCGCGGGCATCATCGAGCTGGCCCAGCGCCTGCACGACGAGCACGTCGCCGAGGGTAAGGCGCAGCGCGACGCGCTCATCGCCGACGCCCAGGCGCAGGCCACGGCCATCGTGTCCGAGGCCGAGGCCAAGGGCCGTGCCGAGATGGAGCGCCTCGAGAAGGAGCGCACCGTCCTCGAGAGCCGCATCACCGAGCTCCGCCAGTTCGAGCGCGACTACCGCTCGCAGCTGCGCAGCTTCATCGAGGGCAAGCTCCGCGACCTCGAGACGTCGTCCACCGGCACCGGCAACACCCCGGTCTCGGCCATCGGCCTCTAGGCCGGCCGTTGACGGCTCGACCACCATTGCGTGCGGCGGCGGCCGGCATCATCATCGCCTCTCTGGCGGTGCTGGTGCTGGCCGCCGACCAGTTCACCAAGTTCCTCGCCATCGCCCTGCTCCCCTCCGAGCAGCCGGTGCAGATCCTCGGTGACGCGCTCGTCTTCTATCTGATCCGCAACCCCGGGGCCGCGTTCTCGCTCGGCGAGGGAGTGACCTGGGTCTTCACGATCGCCCTGGCGGCGGTCGCCATCGCGATCATCGTGATCTCGCGCCGGGTGCACTCGCGGGCTTGGGCGATCCTGCTCGGCCTGCTGCTGGGCGGCGTCCTCGGGAACCTCACCGATCGGCTCTTCCGGGAACCCGGTTTCCCGGTCGGGCATGTGGTCGATTTCATCTCCACGCCGTGGATGATGCCGGCGATCTACAACGTCGCCGACATCTTCATCGTCACCATGATGATCGGCGTGGCACTCCTGGTGCTCATCGGTCTCCGGTTCGACGGCACCCGCGAACGTGCGGCGGAGACGCCCGTGACGGCGGATGGCGAGGCCACCCCGGTCGGGACCGGCACCGACCGCGACGCCGCGTTCCCGGTCGGGAACCCCGACGTCGGTGCTCCTCCGACGGCATCCGATGCCGACGAATCGCGTCGGGACTGACATGGAGACGCGTTCGCTGCCCGTCCCGGACGGGCTCGACGGTGTCCGTGTCGACGCCGCCCTGGCCAAGATGCTCGGCTTCTCGCGCACATTCGCGGCGGATATCGCCGATGCGGGCGGCGTGACGCTCGACGGCCGGGAGATCGGCAGATCCGACCGCCTGCGCGCCGGTGGCTGGCTCTCCGTGGAGTGGACGCCCAAGCGGGAGCCCGAGATCGTTCCGCTCGCGGTGCCCGATCTCGGCATCGCGTACGACGACGACGACATCGTCGTGGTGGACAAGCCTGCCGGCGTGGCGGCGCATCCGTCGCTCGGCTGGGAGGGGCCCACGGTGCTCGGCGCGCTGGCCGCCGCCGGGTTCCGGATCGCCACGACGGGCGCCGCGGAGCGGCAGGGCGTCGTCCACCGGCTCGACGTCGGAACCAGCGGGCTCATGGTCGTCGCGAAGAGCGAGACGGCGTACACGGCGCTCAAGCGCGCGTTCAAGGAACGTGAGGTGGAGAAGATCTACCACACGGTGGTGCAGGGGCATCCGGATCCGCTCGCCGGTACGATCGACGCCCCCATCGGCCGGCATCCCTCGCACTCGTGGAAGTTCGCCGTCCGCCCCGAGGGCAAGGACTCGGTCACCCATTACGAGACGCTCGAGGCGTTCCCCGGTGCGTCGTTGCTCGAGGTGCATCTGGAGACCGGGCGCACACACCAGATCCGCGTGCACATGGCCGCGCACCGGCATCCGTGCGTCGGCGACCCGCTGTACGGCAGCGACCCCACGCTTTCGGCACGGCTGGGTCTCACCCGGCAGTGGCTGCACGCCCACGAACTGTCCTTCACTCACCCGGGAACGGGGGAGTGGGTGACCTTCACGTCGCCGTATCCTGCCGACCTCGCCCACGCGCTGGCGGTTCTCCGCGGGGAGTGACCCCCGCGGTCCCGCGGTTCTTCTCCCGCGAGACTGCATGCACGGCACGAGACGGACGTGTTCACGCGCTGTCTCGTGCGCAGGATGCAGTCTCGCGCGTTCTGCGGGGCGGTGGCACAGTATCGGCATGACGATCACGGTGCGCCCTGCCACATCGTTCGAGGACATCCGCACGATGGTGGGACCACGGCGTCCCGACGCGAACGTGTGCTGGTGCCTGAGCTATCGGCTGCCGAGCGGTGAGAACCGCGCGCTGACCGGCACGGCCCGCGGCGAGCGGGTGCGGGATCTGCTGGCCGGGGGAGCGCCCGGCGTCCTGGCCTACGACGGCGCGGATGTGGTCGGCTGGGCGGCCGTGCACCGCCGGGCCGACACGTCGTTCGCACGCAACCGGAGGATCCCACGACTCGACGACCGGGATGTCTGGAGCGCGTGGTGCATCCGCGTGCGCCCCGGTCATCGCGGTCAGGGGATCTCCCATCGGCTGCTGGACGGGGCAGTCGAGTTCGCGCGCGCCGAGGGGGCGCCGGCGATCGAGGGCTATCCGGTCGACAACCGCGGCGCGAAGGTCGATCTGACCATGGCGTACGTGGGGACGAAGGCCCTGTTCGAGCAGGCCGGCTTCCGCCAGGCGGCCCGCACGGACTCGGTGCTGAACGGGTTCCCCCGGGTACTGATGCGCCTGGACCTGGGCTGACCTCCGCCCCCCGCCGCGCGCGCGCCCGCGGCCGCGCGGAGCCGCTGTCGTGCGAGGTGCGTTCAGCCCGCGAGACTGCAGGCACACCACGAGACGGACGTAACCAGCCGCAGTCTCGTCGCGTGCGTGCAGTCTCGCGGGAGCGAGGGCCGTCCGGTCAGCGTCCGCCCTCGAAACGCGAGGGCCCGTCCTGCAGGGCCATCGCGATCCGCTCGCGCATATCCGCATCCACCTCGCCGAGGTCGTCGAAGGGGAACCAGCCGACCTCCGTCATCTCCCCGTCCGCGGGGTAGGGGTCGCCGGAGAGCCAGGTGCAGCGGAACGTGAGGTCGAGGTAGTCGGTCCGGTCGCCGTTCTCGTAGGTCACCCGCGGGATCTGGTGCACCCACGCCAGGCGGTCCACCCGGATGGTGACCGCGGCCTCTTCGAGAGCCTCGCGGCGCGCCGCATCCGCCGGCTCCTCGTGCGGGTCCACGATCCCGGTGATGGGGGTGAGGGCGCCGTTGTCGACGCGGCGACCGAGCAGGACCCGATCGCCCCGCACGATCACGGCGGTCACGCCGGTGAGCGTGAGGGGATGGGTGCCGACCATGCGGCGCAGTTCGAGGATGAAGTCCGGGGTGGCCATCCGTCCACGGTAGCGCCGGCGCCCCCGGGGATCCCGCGAGACTGCAGGGCAACCACGAGACGGATGCAGCCACGCGCTGTCTCGTGCGCAGGATGCAGTGTCGCGGGAAAAAGGGGGAGGGGTAAGGGGAAGGGAGAACGGGCCGGGGCGACACACCGGGCCCGCCCGCGGGGGTGGCCGAACGTAGACTCGAGGGGTGGCAGCAGACTCCTTCGTACACCTTCACGTGCACAGCGAGTACTCGATGCTCGACGGAGCCGCCCGTATCGGTCCCATGGTGCAGGAGGCGTCCCGGCTCGGGATGCCCGCCATCGCGGTCACGGACCACGGCAACACGTTCGCCGCTTACGAGTTCTACAAGACCGCGAAGGCCGCGGGCATCAACCCCATCGTGGGGATCGAGGCCTACGTCACCCCCGGGACCCACCGCTCCGACAAGTCCCGCGTGCGCTGGGGGAGCCCCGAGCAGTCCGGCGACGACGTCTCCGGCTCCGGTGCGTACACGCACATGACCCTGCTCTCGCAGACCAGCGAGGGCATGCACAACCTCTTCCGGCTGTCCTCCAAGGCCAGCATCGAGGGGTACTACTTCAAGCCGCGCATGGACCGCGAACTCCTGCAGACCTATTCCACAGGGCTCATCGCGACCACCGGATGCCCCTCCGGCGAAGTGCAGACCCGGCTCCGCCTCGGTCAGTACGACGCTGCGCGTGCTGCAGCCGCCGAGTTCCAGGACATCTTCGGCAAGGAGAACTACTTCGCCGAGATCATGGACCACGGGCTGTCCATCGAGCGGCGCGTGATGACGGATCTCCTGCGGCTGTCGAAGGATCTCGACATCCCGCTCGTCGCGACGAACGACTCGCACTACACGCACCAGCACGACTCCACCAGCCACGCGGCGCTCCTGTGCGTGCAGTCCGGATCGACGCTCGACGATCCCAAGCGTTTCAAGTTCGACGGCGACGGCTACTACATCAAGTCCCCGGCCGAGATGCGGCAGATCTTCCGCGACCACCCGGAGGCATGCGACAACACGCTGCTGATCGCCGAGCGGTGCAACGTCGAGTTCAACACCAGCGCGAACTACATGCCGCGCTTCCCCGTGCCGGACGGCGAGACCGAGGAGTCCTGGTTCATCAAGGAGGTCGAGAACGGCCTCAACGAGCGCTACCCGAACGGCATCCCCGAGGACGTGCGCCGTCAGGCGGAGTACGAGACCGAGGTCATCGTGCAGATGGGCTTCCCGGGCTACTTCCTCGTCGTCGCCGACTTCATCAACTGGGCGAAGAAGAACGGGATCCGGGTGGGTCCCGGGCGTGGGTCCGGCGCCGGGTCCATGGCCGCCTACGCCATGAAGATCACCGACCTCGATCCGCTCCAGCACGGCCTCATCTTCGAGCGCTTCCTGAACCCGGACCGCGTCTCGATGCCCGACTTCGACGTCGACTTCGACGACCGCCGGCGCGCCGAGGTGATCCAGTACGTCACGGAGAAGTACGGCGACGAGCGTGTCGCGCAGATCGTCACCTACGGCACGATCAAGGCCAAGCAGGCGCTGAAGGATGCCGGGCGCGTGCTCGGGTTCCCGTTCAGCATGGGGGACCGGCTGACCAAGGCGATGCCGCCGGCCGTGATGGGCAAGGACATGCCGCTGGACGGCATGTTCGACCCCCAGCACCCCCGGTACAAGGAGGCGTCCGAGTTCCGGAGCGTCATCGAGACCGACCCCGAGGCCAAGACCGTGTTCGACACGGCGGTGGGCCTGGAGAACCTGAAGCGCCAGTGGGGCGTGCACGCCGCGGGTGTGATCATGTCCAGCGATCCGCTGATCGACATCATCCCGATCATGCGCCGCGAGCAGGACGGCCAGATCGTCACCCAGTTCGACTACCCGGCGTGCGAGTCGCTCGGGCTCATCAAGATGGACTTCCTGGGGCTGCGCAACCTCACGATCATCAACGATGCGCTCGACAACATCGCCGCCAACCGCGGCTTCCCGCTCGTGCTGGAGGATCTGACCCTCGACGACCAGGCGTCCTACGAGCTGCTCTCCCGCGGAGACACGCTGGGTGTCTTCCAGCTCGACGGCGGCCCGATGCGGTCGCTGCTGCGTCTCATGAAGCCGGACAACTTCGAGGACATCTCGGCCGTCATCGCGCTCTACCGCCCCGGCCCCATGGGCGCGAACTCGCACATCAACTACGCGCTGCGCAAGAACGGGCAGCAGGAGATCACGCCGATCCACGAGGAGTTCCGGGAGTCGCTCGCCGACATCCTGAACACCAGCTACGGCCTCATCATCTACCAGGAGCAGGTGATGGCGATCGCGCAGCGGGTCGCCGGATTCAGCCTCGGCCAGGCCGACATCCTGCGCCGCGCGATGGGTAAGAAGAAGAAGTCCGAGCTGGACAAGCAGTTCGCCGGGTTCCAGGCGGGCATGCACGCCAACGGCTACTCGGACGAGGCCGTGCAGAAGCTCTGGGAGATCCTCCTGCCCTTCTCGGACTACGCCTTCAACAAGGCGCACTCCGCGGCCTACGGCCTCGTGTCGTACTGGACGGCCTACCTCAAAGCGCACTATCCCGCCGAGTACATGGCGGCGCTGCTCACGAGCGTCGGCGACTCCAAGGACAAGATGGCGATCTACCTCAACGAGTGCCGACGGATGGGGATCAAGGTCCTCCCGCCGGACGTGGGGGAGTCCATCAAGTACTTCGCGGCCGTCGGCGAGGACATCCGCTTCGGGCTCGGCGCGGTGCGCAACGTCGGATCGAACGTCGTCGAGTCGATCATCGAGGCACGCGCCGAGAGCCGGTTCACGTCGTTCCACGACTTCCTGAACAAGGTGCCCGTGCACGTCGCGAACAAGCGCACGGTGGAATCCCTCATCAAGGCGGGGGCGTTCGACTCGCTCGGCAACACCCGCCGGGCGCTCCTGGAGATCCACGAGGACGCCACCGAGCAGGCCGTGCTGGACAAGCGCCGGGAGGCGCACGGCGAGGTCGGGTTCGACTTCGACAGCCTGTGGGACGAGCCGCAGCAGGTGACCAAGGTTCCCGAACGTCCGGAGTGGACCAAGAAGGACAAGCTCGCTTTCGAACGCGAGATGCTGGGCCTGTACGTGTCCGATCACCCCCTCGCGGGGCTCGAGATCCCGCTCGCGAAGCACGCGTCCATCGGTATCCACGACCTGTTGGCCTCCGAGGACCTCCCCGACGGAGAGCAGGTCACGATCGCCGGGCTCGTCACGAACGTGCAGCACCGCGTGGCCAAGGCGAGCGGCAATCCGTACGGCATGATCACCGTCGAGGACTTCAACGGCGAGATCACCGTGATGTTCATGGGCAAGACGTATCTCGAGTTCCAGTCGCAGCTCGTGGCCGACTCCATCCTCGTCGTCCGTGGCCGGGTGTCCCGCCGTGACGATGGGATGAACCTGCACGCGCAGAGCTGTTTCTCGCCGGATCTCGGGGCGGTGGATGCGGCCGGCGCCCTCGTGCTCGTGATGCCGGAGCAGCGCGCGACCCAGAGCGTCGTGGAGGATCTCGCGGCGGTGCTGCGCCGTCACCGCGGCGACACCGAGGTGACCCTGAAGCTCCACCGCGACGGCATGGCCAAGATCTTCGAGGTCCCGCACCCGGTGTCGGTGAGCGCGGATCTCTTCGGCGATCTCAAGGGCCTGCTCGGCCCGAACTGCCTGGGCTGAGTCGCTCATGGTCGCCGTCGGTGACCGTGGTTAGGATCGAACCTACTTCGCCCAACCCGTGGGCCTCGTGCCCGGAAGGAAGCGACATGTCCGACGAACAATCCCCCCGCCATCCCGATCCGCCCCTCGAGGACGGGATCGGCGAGCCCGACGTCGCCGAACGCTCCGAGTCCGAACCGCCCGTGCAGTACGGCGTCGGACCCTTCTCCATCCGCGAAGTGGCCCTCGTCGGGATCTGGGTCCTCGCGTTCCTCTTCTCGTTCTTCTCGCTGCGCGCCGTCGACTTCGCCTCCGTCTGGACCTCCGGGCTGCTCTGGGTGCTGACGATCGGCGTGCCGACCGTCGCGGTGTTCCTCATCGTCCTGCGCCGTCTCTCGCCGCAGGGCATCCGCCGGGTCGGATCGCTGGGCATCGACCAGTTCGCCTCTGTGGCCTTCTCGGTCGCGGCCATGGTGTGGCTCCAGATGGTCTGGGACATCATCGCCTTCGGCGCGGAGACCGGTCTGTGGGTGCACTCCTGGGTGCCGTGGGCGGAGCTGGTGCTGATGCTGGCGGGCGTGGCCCTCACCGTGTTCGGGCCCCTGCTGCCCGTCATGCGCGACGACTTCATCGGGCGCACCGAGATCCCCGCTCACCGCAACGCCCGTCCGTTGCGCGCGGTCGCGCCGCGCCCGCTGCGCGAGCGTCCTCGTCCGGCAGCGCACGATGCGCCCGCTCCGGACGCAGCGGCCGTGCCCGCCGCCGTCCCCGCCACGGGTGCGACACACCCCGAGGGTGCCCCGTACGCGGGTGCCCCGTATGCCGACGGCACCTCGTACGGAGAGGGCGCCCCGTATGCCCAGAGCGACCCGTTCGCCGAGGGTGCACCGCAGTCTTCGGAGGCCACCGAGGCATCCGACACCTCCGACACGTCCGCCTACGACACCGGCGGGTTCTCGGCCTTCGTCGACCAGCTCCAGGGCGACCAGTCGGAGCCGGCCACGGAGGTCCTGTCCACTCCGGCCCCCAACGACCCGATGCAGCCGTTCTGGGCCCTGTCCCCGGTCGACCGCGACGTGCTGGACGACTCGGGTGCCCCGCTGTTCACGGTCGGGCCGACCGCCTGGGCCCTCGTCATCGAGGACCGCGGTGAAGTGTTCGTCATCCGTCACGAGGACGGCCGCATCGGTTACCTCCACGACGTGACCGGGGTCACGCGCGGCTGACGCCGACCGCTTCGCCCGCATGCCTCCAGGATGCGGCTGCGGCGCGGGCCCGGAACCGGGCCCCGCCGTAGCCGGTAACCTGGAGGCATGCTTCGCACGATCGATCTCCGGGGCCGGACTCTGTCCCCGGCCGAGCTTCTGGCCGCCGTTCCGCGGGCCGAACTCGCCCGCGACTCCGCCCTCACCACCGCGGCCCGCATCGTGCACGACGTCGCCGCGGAGGGCGAGAACGCTCTGCGCTCCCAGGCGGAGCAGTTCGACGGAGTCTCCGGGCACGCCATCCGGGTTCCCGCCGCGCACCTGGACGACGCGCTCGCGGGACTGGACCCGGAGGTGCGCGCGGCACTCGAAGAGGCGATCGTCCGCGTGCGTGCCGCATCCGCAGCGCAGGTGCCGGCACCGGTCGTCACCGAACTCGGTCCCGGCGCCCGGGTCACCCAGCGCTGGCAGCCCGTGCGCCGCGTGGGCGTCTACGTCCCCGGCGGCAAGGCGGTCTACCCCTCCAGCGTCGTGATGAACGTCGTCCCCGCGCAGGTCGCGGGCGTCGAGGTGGTCGCGCTCGCCTCGCCTCCTCAGCGCGACCAGGACGGCCGCGTGCACCCGGTGATCCTCGCCGCCGCCCGCCTGCTGGGCATCTCCGAGGTCTACGCCATGGGCGGGGCCGGCGCGATCGGTGCCTTCGCGTACGGGGTCGACTCGCTCGGGCTCGACCCGGTGGATGTCGTCACCGGCCCGGGCAACAACTTCGTCGCCGCCGCCAAGCGCGCCGTCGCGGGCGTCGTCGGCACGGATGCGGAAGCGGGAGCGACCGAGATCCTCATCGTGGCCGACGACACGGCGGACCCGCGCCTGGTCGCCGCGGACCTCATCAGCCAGGCGGAACACGACGAGCAGGCCTCCGCCGTTCTGGTCACCCCGTCCGCGGAGCTGGCCGCGGCCGTGAACGCGGAGCTCGCCGCGCGTGCGCCGCGCACGCGTCACGCCGCGCGAATCGCCGCGGCGTTCGATGGTCCGCAGTCCGCGGTGGTGCTGGTGGACGATCTCGCCCAGGCCACCGCGTTCAGCAACGCGTATGCCCCCGAGCACCTCGAACTGCACCTGGCGGACCCGCGGGCGGACGAGTTCGTGAACGCCGGCGCGGTGTTCGTGGGTGACCACGCGCCGGTCAGCCTCGGCGACTACCTCGCCGGCAGCAACCATGTCCTTCCCACCGGAGGCCAGGCGCGCTATGCGCCGGGTCTGTCCGCCGCGACCTTCCTCCGGCCGCAGCAGGTCGTCGAGTACGACCGGGCCGCGCTGGCCGAGGTGCGCGACGCGATCGTCACACTGGCCCAGGCGGAAGCGCTTCCCGCGCATGGCGAGGCGGTCGAAGCCCGGTTCGAGGGATAACCTGGCGCTGTCATGCATTGCCCTTTCTGCCGCCATCCCGATTCCCGCGTCATCGATTCCCGCACGAGCGACGACGGGCTCAGCATCCGCCGCCGCCGCCAGTGCCCCGAGTGCGGAGGACGCTTCTCGACGATCGAGACCGCGAGCCTCAACGTCATCAAACGCTCCGGGGTCATCGAGCCCTTCAGCCGCGAGAAGGTGATGTCCGGCGTGCGCAAGGCCTGCCAGGGCCGCCCCGTGACGGATGCGGACCTCGCGGTACTGGCCCAGAAGGTCGAGGAGGCGGTGCGACAGACCGGATCCTCGCAGATCGACACCAACGAGATCGGCCTCGCGATCCTCGGACCGCTGCGCGAGCTGGACGAGGTGGCCTTCCTCCGTTTCGCCAGCGTCTACCAGGCGTTCGACTCCCTCGAGGACTTCGAGTCGTCCATCGAGCAGCTGCGCGCGGACCGGGAGCGGCGCCTGCACGCCGTCCCGGGGGAGTGAAGCGGTTCGGCCGGGCGCGCGCTGACCGATAACCTGGCAGACGATGTATCCCCTCCTGTTCCGCCACCTCCTGTCCCGCATGGATCCCGAATCGGCGCACCATGCGGCGATGCGGGTCATCCGGATGCTGGGCGTCCGTCCGCTCACGGCTCTCGCCCGGACCGTCACGGCGCCCGCTCCGGGGCTCCGCACACGCGCCCTCGGGCTGGAGTTCGAGTCTCCGTTCGGCATCGCCGCCGGATTCGACAAGGACGCGGTCGGCGCGATGGGACTTTACGCGCTCGGTTTCGGCCACGTCGAGGTGGGCACGCTCACCGCGATCCCGCAGGACGGCAACCCTCGCCCGCGCCTTTTCCGGTTGATCCCTGACCGCGCCGTCGTGAACCGGATGGGCTTCAACAACCGCGGCGCCGAGGCGGCCGCACGGCGTCTCGCCGCGTTGCGGCGCCGCCGGAAGCGCCCGGTCATCGGTGTGAACATCGGCAAGAGCCGCGTCGTGGACGTCGCGGACGCCACCGCGGACTACGTCCGCAGTGCCCGGATGCTGGCGCCGCTCGCGGACTACCTGGTCGTCAACGTGTCGTCGCCGAACACGCCGGGACTGCGCGGGCTGCAGGCGGTGGAGACCCTCCGCCCGCTGCTCGAGGCCGTGCATGCGGCTTCCGGCACCACACCGCTGCTCGTGAAGTTCGCGCCGGACCTGGACGACGACGAGATCGAGGCCGTCGCGCTGCTGGCCGTGGAGCTGGGACTCGACGGCGTCATCGCGACCAACACGACGATCTCCCGTGCGGGGCTGACCACTCCCGCGGACGTGGTCGCGGCGGCCGGCGCCGGGGGACTCTCCGGTGCACCGCTGAAGGCGCGTTCCCTGGAGGCGCTCCGCATCGTCCGCCGCGTGGTGCCCGCCGATTTCTGCGTGATCTCGGTCGGCGGCGTCGAGACCGCGGCGGATGTCCAGGAGCGCCTGGATGCGGGAGCGAACCTGGTGCAGGGGTACACCGCGTTCCTCTATCGCGGCCCGTTCTGGGGGCGGCAGATCAACCGGGGCCTCGCCCGCCGCTCGCGCTGATCCCTTTCCCGCCCCGCCCCCGCCCCCGGGCCGCCTCTCTCCCGCGAGACTGCAGGCACACCACGAGACGGACGTAACCAGCCGCTGTCTCGTGGTTGCTATGCAGTCTCGCGGAAAGAGGGGAGTGGCCGGCGGGGGCGCGACGCAGACGGAGAACGCCCCGACCGCGGCAGGCGCGATCGGGGCGTTGAACGTGACGTGAGGTCTACTCGGGGCGCTGGCCGCGCTTGACCTGGGCCTTCGGCAGGCGCATGAAGCGCATCTGGACCGTGCGCATCGCGCCGTACCAGCCGAGGCCCCGCTCCATGCGGTCGGCGCCGAACTTCGCGCGAGCCGCCTTCTTGACGCGCACGGAGGTGAGCACCATGTCGAGGACCGCGATGACGATGAAGCCCCAGAGGGCGATGTACGAGTAGAACTGCAGGAACGGGATGTTGACGAACATCAGGAGCAGGACGACGATCATCACCGGCATGATGAGCTCGGCCACGTGCCATCCGGAGTCGACGAAGTCGCGGACGAAGCGGCGCTGCGGGCCCTTGTCGCGCACCGGCAGGTAGCGCTCGTCACCGGCGGCCATGCCGATGCGGGCCTTCTCGCGCCGGGCGGCGAGCTCGGCGCGGGCACGCGCCTTCGCCTCCTTGGTGTCCGCGACGAGAGGCCGCTTGCGGGCCGCTTCGCGTTCGGCGCGGGTGGGCGTGGGACGCCCCTTTCCGCTGGCGGGGGTGCTCTCGGCATCGTGCGGAGCGGAGTCTGCGGAAGTCTTGGCCACGGGAGATCCTCGGTGAGGCGGGAAGGGGTGCGCCATAAGATTACCCGCATGACCTCCGAGACACCCCGGAACAGTGCCGTGGACCACGCGGTAGCTGCGGGAATCCCCTCCGCCCTCGCCGATCTGGGTGCACTGGTGCGCATCCCTTCGGTCGCGTGGCCGGCCTTCGACCAGACGCAGGTGCAGCGCAGCGCGGAGGCGATCGCGGCACTCGCGGAGGGCACCGGTGTCTTCGACCGGGTGGAGGTGACGCGCTCCGCGATCCCTGGCACCGATGAGCTCGGCCAGCCCGCGGTGCTCGCCACGCGCGCGGCGCGCGACGGGCGTCCCACCGTCCTGCTGTACGCGCACCACGATGTCCAGCCGGCCGGCGACGAGGCGTTGTGGGAGACGCCGCCGTTCGAGCCCACAGTGCGCGACGGACGCCTGTACGGCCGCGGGGCGGCGGACGACAAAGCAGGTGTCATGGTGCACATCGCCGCCCTCCGCGCGATCCGGGAGGCGGTCGGCGACGACCTCTCGCTGGGTGTGGCCCTCTTCGTGGAGGGGGAGGAGGAGTTCGGTTCCCGCTCCTTCGGCCAGTTCCTCGCCGACAACCTCGAATCGCTCCGCAGCGACGTCATCGTCGTCGCGGATTCCGGCAACTGGGACACGACGACGCCAGCTCTCACTGTGTCGCTGCGCGGCAACGCCCACTTCACGCTGACGGTGCGGACCCTGGAACACGCATCGCACTCCGGCATGTTCGGGGGAGCGGTGCCGGACGCCTTCATGGCCACGGTGAAGCTGCTCGCGACCCTGTGGGACGACGATGGCGCCGTCGCCGTGGCCGGGCTCGCCGAGCGTGACGCCGAGACCCCGGAGTACACCGAGCAGACGCTCCGCGACGAGGCCGGACTGCCCGACGGCGTTCGTCCGATCGGACGCGGCTCGATCCTCAGCCGGATCTGGAACAAGCCCTCCATCACGGTGACCGGGATCGACGCGACGAGCGTGGCGGCCGCATCCAACACGCTGGCGCCGGAGATCTCGGTCGTCATCTCCGCGCGCGTGGCCCCGGGGCAGTCCGCCCGGGAGGCGTACGCGGCGATCCAGGAGCACCTGCGGGCCCACGCGCCGTTCGGTGCCGAGCTGACGTTCTCGGACGTGGACTGCGGCGACGCCTTCCTGGCGGACACCGGGGGCTGGGCGGTCGATCTCGCCCGCACGTCGCTCGCCGAGGGATACGGCGTGGAGCCGCTGGAGATCGGTATCGGCGGATCGATCCCGTTCATCGCCGACCTCGCCGAGCGGTTCCCTGAGGCTCAGATCCTGGTGACGGGCGTCGAGGACCCGCACACGAGAGCGCACAGCCCGAACGAGTCCCTGCACCTGGAGACCTTCCGCAACGCCGTGCACGCGGAGGCGCTGCTGCTGGAGAAGCTCGACTCCCGGACGATCTGAGGATTCCCGTGCCCGGCGCCGTCAGGCATCGTAGAATCGACACGACCCGCCGATCGAGGCGGGGCTTCACCGAAGGAGAGCCATGACCGACACCTCACTGTCGCCCGACCAGGCCACGAACGTCCATGGTGTGTCGCTCACCGACGCGGCCGCCGCCAAGGTGAAGCACCTGCTCGGGCAGGAGGGGCGCGACGACCTCCGTCTGCGCGTCGCCGTCCAGCCGGGCGGATGCAGCGGCCTCATCTACCAGCTCTATTTCGACGAGCGCTACCTCGACGGCGACCAGACGGTCGACTTCGACGGGGTGGAGGTCATCGTCGACGACATGAGCGTCCCCTATCTCGACGGCGCGACCATCGACTTCAAGGACACCATCTCGGAGCAGGGTTTCACCATCGACAACCCCAACGCCTCCGGCTCCTGTGCCTGTGGTGACAGCTTCCACTGACGAATTCTCTTCTCGCGCGTCGGCGCGGTTCGGCCCGGAATTCCGGGGCTGGACCGCGCCGACGCGTTTTCGCCGGCTGGGTGCATGGCCTGAATCAGGTGTGAGGTTGCTCTAGACTGAGGGGGCTTCATCCGTGATCTGAAAGGTGCGCCGTGCCTTCGAAACGTCGAACCCGCTGGGCAGTTCTCCCCTTGGGGATCGCGTCGGCCGTCATCCTTGCCGGATGCACCCCGACCGAACTGAATGGCTACCTGCCTGGCTTCGTGGAGGACGGTACTCCGGCCACGAACCACACCGAAATGGTCTCCGGTCTCTGGGTCAATTCCTGGATCGTGCTGCTGGCCGTCGGTGTCGTCACCTGGGGGCTGATGCTGTGGGCGATGATCGCCTACCGTCGCCGCAAGGGACAGACCGGCCTGCCGGTGCAGCTGCGCTACAACATGCCGATCGAGATCTTCTACACCGTCGTGCCGCTGATCCTCGTGATCGGTTTCTTCGCCTTCACGGCGCGCGACCAGGCGATCCTCGAGACGCAGACCGATGACCCCGACGTGTCGGTCGTCGCGATCGGCAAGCAGTGGGCGTGGGACTTCCAGTACAACGGCGACGATGAAGACGCCGACGACGCCGTGTGGACGATGGGCATCCAGGCCCAGACCAACGCCGCCGGTGACGTCGACGAGGCGCTGCTGCCCACGCTGGTGCTGCCGGTCGACAAGACCGTCAAGATCAAGCTCGAGTCCCGCGATGTCATCCACTCGTTCTGGATCATCGACTTCCTTTACAAGAAGGACATGTACATCGGGCGCGACAACTACTGGTCCTTCACCCCGACCCGCGAGGGAACGTACGCCGGCAAGTGCGCCGAGCTGTGTGGTGAGTACCACTCGATGATGCTGTTCAACGTCGAGGTCGTCAGCGAAGCCGAGTACGAGGACTACCTGGACACGCTCCGCGACAAGGGCCAGACCGGGAACATTCAGGACGCTTACAACCGGCTGAACAATCTGCCCGGTACCGGCGCGACCGCCGAGGGAGACGAGTGATCATGGCGACGACGCTTCCGCTTGAGGAGAAGGGCTCGTCCCGTCCGACGACTCTGCCTCCTCGTCAGGCTGCCCTGCTCAGCGCTTCGCGCGTCGAGCAGAAGGGCAACATCATCGTCAAGTGGATCACCTCCACTGACCACAAGACGATCGGGTACATGTACCTGATCGCCTCCTTCCTGTTCTTCCTGCTCGGCGGCGTGATGGCCCTCATCATCCGCGCTGAACTGTTCGAGCCGGGGATGCAGATCGTCCCGACCAAGGAGCAGTACAACCAGCTGTTCACGATGCACGGCACGATCATGCTGCTGATGTTCGCGACGCCGTTGTTCGCGGGCTTCGCCAACGCGATCCTGCCGCTGCAGATCGGTGCGCCGGACGTGGCGTTCCCGCGTCTGAACGCGTTCGCCTTCTGGCTGTTCCTGTTCGGCTCGATCATCGCGATCTCCGGCTTCCTCACCCCGGCGGGCGCGGCCTCCTTCGGCTGGTTCGCGTATCAACCGTTGGCGAGTGCCTCGTTCACGCCAGGCGCGGGAGGAAACCTCTGGATGCTGGGTCTCGGCATCAGTGGTTTCGGGACGATCCTCGGTGCGGTGAACTTCATCACCACGATCATCACGATGCGCGCCCCGGGCATGACGATGTGGCGCATGCCGATCTTCTCCTGGAACACGCTCGTCACGAGCATCCTGATCCTGCTCGCGTTCCCCGTCCTCGCGGCGGCGATCTTCGCGGCGGCAGCGGACCGCGTGCTGGGTGCGCACATCTACGATCCGCAGAACGGTGGTGTGCTGCTCTGGCAGCACCTGTTCTGGTTCTTCGGTCACCCCGAGGTGTACATCATCGCGCTGCCGTTCTTCGGCATCGTCTCGGAGATCTTCCCGGTGTTCAGCCGGAAGCCGATCTTCGGTTACAAGACCCTCATCTACGCGACCATCGCGATCGCCGTCCTGTCCATCGCGGTCTGGGCGCACCACATGTACGTCACCGGGGCCGTGCTCCTGCCGTTCTTCGCGCTGATGACGATGCTGATCGCGGTGCCGACAGGGGTGAAGATCTTCAACTGGATCGGCACGCTCTGGCGAGGGTCCGTGACCTTCGAGACGCCCATGGTGTTCGCGCTCGGATTCCTGGTCTCGTTCGTCTTCGGTGGTCTGACCGGCGTCATCCTCGCGTCGCCCCCGCTGGACTTCCACCTCTCCGACTCGTACTTCGTGGTCGCGCACTTCCACTACGTCGTGTTCGGCACGGTCGTCTTCGCGATGTTCGCCGGGTTCTACTTCTGGTGGCCCAAGTGGACCGGCAAGATGCTCAACGAGCGCCTCGGCTACATCCACTTCTGGCTGCTGTTCGTCGGCTTCCACATGACGTTCCTGATCCAGCACTGGCTGGGTGTGGACGGCATGGTCCGCCGCTACGCCGACTACTCGGCGGCGGATGGCTGGACCTGGCAGAACCAGGTGTCCACGATCGGATCGATGGTCCTGGCCGCGTCGATGATCCCGTTCCTGCTGAACGTCTGGATCACCGCCCGGAAGGCCCCCAAGGTGACGGTGAACGACCCGTGGGGATACGGTGCCTCGCTCGAGTGGGCCACGTCCTGCCCGCCGCCGCGGCACAACTTCACCTCGATCCCGCGTATCCGCAGTGAGCGCCCCGCCTTCGACCTGAACCACCCCGAGGCCGCTGTGCCCGTCGGTGTGGGCCCCGCGAAGGACGCGCCCGATGCCCCCGTTGTCGATGTCTCCGAAGGAGAGGTGAAGTAGGTCATGCGGACCAACACGAATCTCTGGTGGATCCTCGTCGTCTTCTTCGCATTCATCTGCGTGGTCTACACGGGCTGGAACATCCTGGCCAACCCTGACCTGCCGTGGCCGAACGCCATCGAGTGGGTCGGATCGATCGCGCTGCTGTTCGGCGCGCTGATGTCCGCGATGATCGCCTTCTACACGTCCCGCGTGCACAAGGCGCAGGGCGGCGAGCTGCCCGAGGACACCCTGACGGCCGACATCGATGACGGCGACCCCGAGCTCGGCGAGTTCAGCCCGTGGTCCTGGTGGCCGATCGTGCTCGCGGCCTCTGCCGCGGTCGCCGTGATCGGGCTGGCCGTCGGCACCTGGATGGTGCCGATCGGGTTCGCGATCTTCGCGGTCGCGATCGTCGGCTGGGTGTTCGAGTACTACCGCGGATACTTCGCACGCTGAACGTGCCGGTCCGGCTCCAGACCGCCGTCGTCTCCGACATCGGCCACTACCGCACCTCGAACCAGGACGCCGCCTTCACGGCGTCCTGGGGGGCGGCAGTGGCCGATGGCGTCGGTGGCGGCCCATCCGGTGACCTCGCCTCGGCGGCCTTCGTGCATCGGCTCGTTCCGGAACACGTGCGGATCGAGGATGCCGACGAACTCGTGGTGCGCATCCGCGAGGCGAACTGGGACCTCCGCGCCCACGTCCGCCGGGATCCCGCGCTGCAGGGCATGGCGACCACGTTCACCGGGATCTTCGTGACGCCGGCCGGGCGGGTGCTGCTCGCGCACACGGGGGACTCGCGCGCGTACCTGCTCCGTCACGCTCAGCTCGAGCGGCAGACCCGTGACGATTCCTACGTGCAGGCGCTCGTCGATCGCGGTCTGCTCGCCCCGGAGGCCGCAGCGTCCCACCCCCGCCGGAACATCATCACGGCGTCCCTCGCGGGCGGCGAGGAGGATGTCATCACGGTCAGCGACCGCGAACCCGTCGTCGGGGACCGGTGGTTGCTGTGCAGCGACGGTGTCAGCGACTACCTGGACGACGAGGAGATCGGCCTGGCTTTGCTCCGCAACCGCCCGCTGGCGGCCGCGGCATCCGCCCTGGTCCGGCTGGCACTGGATGCCGGCTCACGGGACAACGCGACCGCGGTCGTGTGCGACGTGGTCGCGGGCGAGTTCGACCGTCGCGAGAACGCCGCATTCGCGGGTTCGGCGGCGGAGCTCTTCCAGGAGTACCTCGACGTCAGCGCGTGACGCCCGGAGAGGCGCGCACGGTCATCACCAGCGGGTCGAAGGTGCGCGGCAACGCGCCCTCATCCGACTCGGTGGGCTGTCCCTCCCGCGCCCAGTACTCGTAGCCGCCGATCATCTCCTTCACCGGGTATCCCAGCACCGCGAACTCCCGCGCCGCCTTCGCGCCACCGTTGCAACCGGGACTCCAGCAGTAGACGATCACCGGGGTCCCCGCGGGGATCTCGGCAGGCGCACGGCTCGCGATCTCCCGATAGGGCATGTGCACGGCCCCCGGGATGCGTCCTTGCGTCCAGGCGTCCACGTCCCGCACGTCGATGAGGGTGACCTGTTCGCCGGCTCGCTGAGCGGAGTAGACATCCGAGGGGTCGGTTTCATGGGTGAGCTTCGCGGTGAAATAGGCGATGGCGTCCGTCATGTGCTCGAGACTACGGCCGCCGCTCCCCATCGGGGGAGGCGGCGGCCGTCAGGTCTCGTGCGATTCCTGCCTTCTAGGAGAGCAGCCCGCCGATCGTGACGGGGCTGTCGGTGATGTTGCCGAGGATGCCGCGGATCACGTTCTCGCCCGATTCCTGTCGCAGGCCCGCGTACCACTGCTCGGTGATCTCCGGATCGAAGCCGTGCGTCTCGGTGGCCCGCTTGCGTGCGCGGAGAACGAGATCGGCTGCGCGCTGCGTGCGCGCGCTCTGATAACGCTGCAGCGCATCGAGCACCCCGAGGGAGGTCGTGGCGAACACGAGGCCGAGCACGAACGCGTCCTCGAGCGCGGAGCACGCGCCCTGACCGATGTCGGGCGCCGTGTTGTGCGCGGAGTCGCCGAGGAGCACGACCCGCCCGCGCGACCAGGTGTGGAACGGATCCACGTCCCAGATCTCGACGCGGTTGAAGGAGGCGTCGCTGTCGATGCCGTCCAGCAGCGCCTGCACTCCCGGTGCCCACCCGGCGAACGCCCGGCGGAGGGGAGCGATGCCGTCGGCGCGTTCGTAGGGGAGTCCCGCGGGCTGCGGGACGTCGCAGAAGAAGTAGAAGCGTTCACCGGCGACCGGCATCACGGAGACCCGCTTGCCCTCCGCGACGTACGTCGTCCACTGATCCGCCGGACCGATGCGCGGATCGATGGGGACGAGCCCGTTGTAGTTCGTGTAGCCGGAGTAGCGGCGTTCGATGCGCTCGCCCAGGACGTAGTCCCGCGTCGCGGAGCGTGCGCCGTCGGCGCCGATCACGAGGTCGGCGGTCGCCGTTTCCCCGTTCTCGAAGGTGACGGTCACCTCATCGTCGCTCTCCGCGATCCCGGTCATCCGCATCCCGAGGTGGATGTTGGCCGCGCCCACGGTATCCATGAGCAGCGCCTGCAGGTCGGCGCGGGCGACGGGGTAGCTGCGCTGGCCGGTCTGCTCGGTGACGGGGGAGAGGCTGAACCGGCACATCGTCTCGCCCGTGTGCCCATCGGTGTACGCCATGGTGTCCATACGGCCGCCCAGTGCCGCCACCTCGTCCCGCAGACCGAGCCAGTTGAGCACCTTCACCCCGTTGGGCCACAGGGAGAGCGCGGCTCCCACGGGACGGTTCTCACGGATCTGGTCGTAGATGCGCACGTCGTGGCCGAGCCGTTGCAGGGCGATGCCCGCGCTCGTTCCGCCGATACCTGCGCCGATGATGATCACTCGCACCCCGTAAACGTATCCGGGCACGATGACGGGAATGTTACAGACATGAACATTCCGGATACGAGAAATGCCCCGGTCCGAAGACCGGGGCATTTCTTCAGGAACAGGCTCAGCGGGGAGCGTCGCCGTCCTTCGGGTTGTTGAGCTCGTCCAGCCGCTTGGGCGAGGGGAACTCGGCTTCGGCCTTGTCGTGCAGCGAGACGGTCGGACGTCCCTCGGCCTCGGCCCGGGCGGTCGCGCCCTCGATCTCCGCGGTCTCCTCGGCATCCATGTGCTCGAGAGCGTGGTGCTGGTGCGCCACGGCCTCGTCCAGCTCGGTCTGCGTCAGCGGGCTGAGGCGGTCCTCGAAGAACCAGCGGGACAGCGAGGCCCGGAGGTTCTCGTGCCACGGGATACGGCCCTGGGCGTTGGGGCGGACGACCAGCGGTTCGTTCACCTCGTTGTCGATGAGCTTCCAGCGGTCGAACTCGTCGACCGGCTGGTGGACCTCGATGTACTCGCCACCGGGGAGGCGGACGATGCGGCCGGACTCGTAACCGTGCAGCGCGATCTCGCGGTCCTTCTTCTGCAGCGCGATGCAGATGCGCTTGGTGACGAAGTACGCGATGACGGGGCCGACGATCAGCAGTGCCTGCAGCGTGTGGATGACGCCCTCCATCGTGACCCAGAAGTGCGTCGCGATGATGTCGGAGGATGCGGCCGCCCACAGCACGGCGTAGAAGGTGACGCCGGCGGCACCGATGGCGGTGCGGGTGGCGGCGTTGCGCGGGCGCTGGGCGATGTGGTGCTCGCGCTTGTCGCCCGTGACCCACGCCTCGATGAAGGGGTAGATCAGTGCCAGGACGATGAACAGGCCGAGGACCACGAGCGGGACGAGGATGTTGAACGACCAGGTGCGGTCGAACAGCACGAACTCCCAGCCCGGGGGAACGAGACGGAGGGCACCGTCGGCGAAGCCGATGTACCAGTCCGGCTGCGTACCCGCGGACACCGGCGACGGGTCGTACGGGCCGTAGTTCCAGATCGGGTTGATCGTGAACAGCGAGGCGATCAGCACGATCACACCGAACGTGATGAAGAAGAACCCGCCCATCTTCGACATGTACACCGGCATCATCGGGTAACCGACGACGTTGCTGTTCGTGCGCGCGGGCCCGGCGAACTGGGTGTGCTTGTTGATGATCATCAGCACGAGGTGCAGGGCGAGGAGCGCCACGAGGATCGCCGGCAGCAGCAGGATGTGCAGCGTGTAGAGGCGTCCGACGATCGCGGTGCCGGGGAACTCGCCGCCGAAGAGGAGGAACGAGATCCAGGTACCGACCAGCGGGATGCCCTTGACCATGCCGTCGATGATGCGGAGGCCATTACCCGAGAGCAGGTCGTCGGGGAGCGAGTAGCCGGTGAAGCCCTCGGCCATCGCCAGGATGAAGAGGATGAAGCCGATGACCCAGTTGAGCTCGCGCGGCTTGCGGAATGCGCCGGTGAAGAAGACACGCAGCATGTGCACGCCGATGCCCGCGACGAACACGAGGGCCGCCCAGTGGTGCATCTGGCGGACGAGGAGACCACCGCGGATGTCGAACGAGATGTTCAGGCTGGACTCGAGCGCCGCCGACATCGCGATGCCGCGCATCGGCTCGTAGGCGCCGTAGTAGTGGGTCTCCACCATCGAGGCTTCGAAGAAGAACGTCAGGAACGTGCCCGACAGCAGCACGACGACGAAGCTCCACAGCGCGATCTCACCCAGCATGAACGACCAGTGGTCGGGGAAGATCTTGCGACCGAGCTCCTTGACGAGCCCGGAGAGGCTCGTGCGCTCGTCGAGGTAGTTGGCGGCAGCGCCGACGAAGCGTCCGCCGAGCGGCTTGCCGTCACGACCTGCTGGAGCCGTCGCGGCACCGGACGCAGGTTCCTGCGTCACATTGTCCGTGGGGTGAGTGGCGGTGCTCAATGACGCTCCCAGAAGCTCGGGCCGACGGGTTCGGTGAAGTCGCTCTGCGCGATGAGGTAACCCTCGTCGTCGACGGTGATGGGCAGCTGCGGAAGCGGCCGTGCCGCCGGGCCGAAGATGACCTTCGCGCCTTCGGACACGTCGAACTGCGACTGGTGGCAGGGGCAGAGCAGGTGGTGGGTCTGCTGCTCGTAGAGCGCGACGGGGCAGCCGACGTGCGTGCAGACCTTGGAGTACGCGACGATGCCGTCGTAGGACCAGTCCTTGCGGTCCTCGGTCTCGATGAGGTCCTCCTGGGGGAGGCGCATGAGCAGGACGATGGCCTTGGCCTTCTCCTCGAGGTAGCCGTCATGGTGGCTGACGCCGGCCAGTTCCTCGGGGATGACCTGGAACGCGGAACCGAGGGTGACCTCGGACGCCTTGATGGGGCGGCCGCTCGGGTCGAGCGCGAGGCGCGAACCCTTCTTCCACATGGTGTGGCTGAGCAGGTAGACCGGGTCGCCGGCGTGCGGGTTCTCCGGGCTCGACTCGGGGGCGAGTCCGCGGAACAGCACGATGCCGGGCACGACGGATGCCACGAGCGCAGCGAACAGGGAGTTGCGGATCATCACGCGGCGTCCGAAACCGGACTCCTCGTTGGCCGTCGCGAAGTCGGCGATGACCGCCTCACGCGTCGAGTCGCGGCCACGCGTCGCGTGACGCGGCTCGATGAACTCCTTGTCGGACATGATCGCCTTGGACCAGTGGATCGCACCCACACCGATGGCGAGGAGTGCAAAGGCGATGCCGAGCCCGATGAAGAGGTTGTTGTCCCGGATCGCGGTGAGCGATCCGCTCTCGATCGGGAAGATCATGTACGCGACGACCGCCCAGATGGACGCCGCGACAGAGAGGTAGAAGAGCGTGTACACCGTCCGGACGGCGCGCTTCATAGCCGCCGGATCCTTGTCCGTGATGCGCTCCCGGTGTGGTGGCAGACCGGGGTTCTGCACCGGGTCCGACACTGCCACAGCGAGACCACGTGACGGCTTCCAAGAAGCCCTCTCGTGCTCGAGCGGGTCGCCCTCGTGTGCCATGGTGCTCCTCGTACGTTCCGTGTGGTCGATTGGCGGGATGGTCAGTTCGACTTCGCGGTGATCCACACCGTGATCGCGATGAGCGAGCCGATACCGAAGATCCAGATGAACAGGCCCTCAGAGACAGGACCGAGCGAGCCGAGCGAGAAGCCGCCGACCGATTCGTTGTCCTGCATGTAGAGGAGGGCCGAGATGATGTCGCGCTTGTCCTCGGCGGTGAGGTTCATGTCGCTGAACACCGGCATGTTCTGCGGGCCGGTGACCATCGCGGCGTACATGTTGAGTGCGCTGGTGCTGTGCAGGGCCGGGGCGTACTTGCCCTCGGTGAGCGCACCACCGGCGCCGGCGACGTTGTGGCACATGGCGCAGTTGATGCGGAACAGCTCCGCACCCGCGGACACGTCTCCCTCACCGTCGAGCACGCGCTCGGTGGGATAGGTGGGACCGGGGGCCACGGACTGCACGTACTTGGCCAGGGCTTCGGTCTGCTCCTCCGTCAGCTGCACCGGCTTCTGCGGTGCCTGCGGGGCCTGGGCCTGGAGGGGCATGCGACCGGTCGAGACCTGGAAGTGCACGGCCAGCTCGCCGACGCCGTACAGCGACGGACCGGCCTCGGTGCCCTGCAGTTCCAGACCGTGACAGGTCGCACAGTTCGCCTGGAACAGCTTCTCGCCGTCGTCGACCGTGAGTGCGGTCGACGCGGAGGTCTCGGTGGTCGCCGCCATCGCGGCCGTCGCACCGGCGTACACGCCGCCGGTCAGCAGCAGACCGATGCCGATGAGGGCAGCGGCGGCCAGGGGACTGCGACGACCGGAGGGGCGACGCTTCTTCTCTCGTGCCATGAGGTGGTGGTGCTCCGCTCTAACGCAGGAAGTAGATGACGAGGAACAGGGCGATCCAGACGACGTCGACGAAGTGCCAGTAGTAGGACACGACGATCGAGGTGGTCATTTCCTTGCGCCCGAAGTTCTTCACGGCGTAGGCGCGCCCGATGACGAGGAGGAAGGCGACGAGGCCGCCGGTCACGTGCAGGGCGTGGAAGCCCGTCGTGATGTAGAAGGCGGACGCGTAGGCGTTGGCCGAGATCGGCAGCCCCTCGGCGACCAGCTGGGCATACTCCCACACCTGGCCGGACACGAAGATCGCTCCGAGGAAGAAGGAGAGGAAGAACCACTCCACCATCCCCCACTTGAGCGGGTTACCGCCGGTGCGGTAAGGCTGGAAACGCTCGGCGGCGAACACGCCCATCTGGCACGTCACGGACGAGAGCACGAGGATGATCGTGTTCACCGTCGCAAAGGGGACGTTCAACAGCGACGACTCCTGCGCCCACAGCTCCGGGGAGGTGCTGCGAAGCGTGAAGTAGATCGCGAAGAGGCCGGCGAAGAACATGACTTCGCTGCCGAGCCAGACGATCGTGCCGACGGCGACCGGGTCTGGCCTCTTGACCGTGCGCAGGGCCTGGGAATACGTCGCTGGGGTCGTCACGCATCCCATTATGACCGATATCGGGTGGCGATTCTTGCACCCGCCGTCCGAGCGGGAGCCGAGTCGGAGCTTAGGGGATCCTAAGAGAACGTGCAGAACATGCCGGGAGTCCGCTCGCCATCGGGGGTTTCACGCGTGCGCGGACGCGCGAGCCCCGATCGATAGGATCGATCTTCATGGTGGACATCCACAACTGGCCGACGATCCTCACCCGACTTCTCTCCGGAGAAGACCTCAGCGTGTCCGAGTCGACATGGGCGATGGGACAGGTGATGGACGGCGCGGCGACCCCCTCGCAGCTGGCCGGGTTCCTCATCGCCCTACGCGCGAAGGGGGAGACGGTCGACGAGATCGTCGGCTTCCGTGACGCGATCCTGGAAGCGGCGCTGCCGCTCCCGGTCTCGGCGCAGGTCCTCGACATCGTCGGTACCGGCGGCGACCGCTTCGGCACCGTCAACATCTCCTCGATGTCGGCGATCGTCGCGGCATCCGCAGGTGTCCCGGTCGTCAAGCACGGCAACAAGGCGGCGAGCTCCGCCTCCGGCTCGTCCGACGTGCTCCGCGCGCTGGGCGTCGACCTCGCCCTGGCACCCGACGCCGTCGCGGAGACGCTCGCGCGTTGCGGCATCACGTTCGCCTTCGCCGCCGCCTTCCATCCCGGCTTCCGGCACGCGGGTCCGACCCGTGCCGAGCTCGGCGTGCCCACGGTCTTCAACTTCCTCGGTCCGCTGTGCAATCCGGCACGGGCGGAAGCGAACGCCGTGGGCGTGGCGCAACTGGACCGGGTGCCGTTGATCACCGGCGTGTTCCGCACCCGCGGGGCGACCGCTCTCGTCTTCCGTGGCGACGACGGCTTGGACGAGCTGACCACCACCGGTCACAGCCGGATCTGGGAGATCTCGCTCGGAGACATCCACGAGCACGATCTCGACCCCCGGGATCTCGGCATCCCCCGCGCGAGCATGGACGACCTCATCGGGGGCAGCCCCGAGCACAACGCCGAGGTCGTCCGACGCGTCCTCGCCGGGGACAGCGGTCCCGTCCGCGACATCGTCCTGCTCAACACGGCCGCCGGAATCGTGGCGTACCGCCTGTCGAAGGATCCCGCGGAGGCCCAGCGGCCGATCCTCGCCCGTCTCGCCGAAGCCAAGGACGAAGCAGCCGCGGCGATCGACAGCGGTGCGGCGCAGGCCAAGCTGGCCGAGTGGGTCGAGACGACGACGGCGCTCGGCGCCTGACCCGAGCTTCGCTCAGGCGCCGCCGGTGACCGTCGCGATCGCGTCCACCGCGCGCTGGAACGGCGTGGCGACCCCCCACCGCGCGGTGAAGGCGGGGGCGGCGGCAGCGGCATCCGGACCGAGCGGCGCGAGTGCCGGATCGGGGACCGCCAACGCCAGGTCGCGGACGACGCGGACGACAGCGGGCGCCACCGCGAGGTAGTCCGCACCCGCGAGCACCTTGGCTGCCACCGCCGCACTCATTCCCTCTCCGCGCTCGGCGGCGGCGATGATCCCGGCCAGGTCGCCGTGCGCGGCGAGCAACGTCGCAGCCGTCTTGTCGCCGATCCCGGTGACCCCCGGCAGTCCGTCGGACGCGTCGCCGCGCAGGACCGCGAAGTCCGCGTACTGGCGCGCGTGCACGCCGTACTTGGCGAACACGGTCTCGTCGGTCACCACTTCCAGGTTGCTCATGCCGCGAGCCGTGTAGACGACCCGCACGTCGGCGTCGTCGTCCACCAGCTGGAACAGGTCGCGGTCGCCGGTCACGATGTCGACCGGCATCCCGGCATCCGTCGCGAGGGTGCCGATCACATCGTCCGCCTCGTGCTCGGCCGCGCCGACGACGGGGATGCCGAGCAGGCCGAGTGCTTCCCGGATGACCGGGACCTGGGCCTCCAGCGGGTCGGGGATCTCCTCCACGTCCGGACCGGTGACGACCACCTCGACGACGCGATGCGTCTTGTAGCTCGGGATCAGATCGACGCGCCACTGCGGACGCCAGTCGTCGTCCCAGCAGGCCACGACGTGCGTCGGGCGATAGGTCGAGACGAGCTTGGCCACGATGTCCAGCATCCCGCGTACCGCGTTGTTCGGTGACCCGTCGGGGCCGGTGACCTTCGCCGGGACACCGTAGAAGGCGCGGAAGTAGAGGGAGGCGGAGTCGAGGAGCATGAGGCGCGAGGTCACGCGCTCATCCTGGCACGCGCGCGCTGCCCGGGGCAGACTGGGCGCGTGGATCCGCTCGAGGCGCTCACCGAGATCGCGACGCTCCTGGAACGGGAACGGGCCTCGCGCTACCGCTCCCAGGCGTTCCGGTCGGCGGCGGCGGCGCTCAGCGCTCTGCCGCCGGATCAGCGGGCCGACCTCGGGCGTCTCCAGCGGACGAAGGGGATCGGGGAGAAGACCCTGCGCGTGATCACGGAGGCGCTCGAGGGCCGGGTGCCGGACTACCTGACTGAGCTCCGCGGCAGCGCAGGGGTGGCCGAGGTCCCCAGCACGCTGCGTGCGAGGTTGAAGGGCGACCTGCACGCGCATTCGAACTGGTCGGACGGACTGACGCCGATCGACGCGATGGTCTCCGCCGCGCGCACCCTCGGGCACGAGTACCTGGCCCTGACCGATCATTCCCCGCGGCTCCGCGTCGCCAACGGGCTGAGCGCCGACCGTCTCCGCGAGCAGATGACGGTCGTCGGCGGGCTCTCCGGGGAGGGGTTCACGCTGCTGACCGGGATCGAGGTGGACATCCTCGAGGACGGGATGCTGGATCAGGAACCGGGTCTGCTGGAGCGTCTCGACGTGGTCGTGGCCAGCGTGCACTCGAAGCTGCGCATGGACCGCGCGCCGATGACCCGGCGGATGCTCGCCGCCGTCCGCGACCCGAACACCGACGTGCTCGGCCATTGCACCGGACGGCTCGTGGAGGGCTCACGCGGCACGCGTCCGGCATCCGCCTTCGACGCGTCCGTGGTCTTCGCCGCCTGCGCCGAGCACGGCGTCGCCGTCGAGATCAACTCCCGGCCGGAGCGGCAGGACCCGCCGGACGACCTGATCGCCGTCGCGCTGGCGGCCGGATGCCTGTTCTCCATCGACAGCGACGCGCACGCGCCGGGGCAGCTGTCGCTGCTCGACCACGGCGCCCGCCGCGCGGAGCAGGCGGGTGTGCCGGCCGAGCGGATCGTCACCACCTGGGAGCTGCCCAAGCTGCGCGAATGGCTCGGGCGCGAGCGCTGATCAGCAGCCGGGGCCGGCGGGGTTCTCGAGGCAGGTCCGGTCCACCAGGGCCGTCCGTGCCTCGACGATACGCACCGCATGCCCGCCGGTCGTGACCTCCACGACGCCCTCGACGTCTCGCCAGCGGCCGCCGTCGAAGCTGACCGACGCGCTGTAGGCGACGGTCACCGACGCGAGGTAGTCACCGCGGCGGGTGTAGGGGTGGCTGGTCGCGGTCGGGGTGAACTGCGGCTGGCCGAGGGCAGCCCACGACGCCCCACCGGACGGCGCCGACCGTGAAGCGCCGTCGCCGTAGGAGAAGCGGAAGGCGGAAGGGGTGAAACGGACGACGACGTCGTAGCCGAAGAGCTCACCGGGGATGGACTGCGCGGATGCGGCGGAGACGAGGTTGGTGGGCATCCCCACGATGCCGATCCCCGCCGGTTCGCTCGCCAGCGTGGGCGCTGCCGGGCGGAAGGACGCGAGATCCGCGAGCGTCACTTCGGGGATCACGCCGACCGAGTACCCGTCCCGGCACAGCACGGTGCGGCAGCCCGGCGCGAGCAGGTTGCCGTCCTCGTCGTAGCGGGGACTGGTGTCCTCCTCTGCGCCGCCGCCTTGCCCGCCGTCGCCCTGCTCGCCACCGCCCCCGCCACCCGGACCGCCCGGCCGCGTGCCCGCCCCGCCGATGTCGATCTGCGAGCCCGTGTTCGTAATGGAGCAAGCGCCCACCGCGACGAGGTCAGGGCTGCAGCTTGCAGAGGAGGGCGACATCGCCACCAGTGCCAAAGACAGGACGAGAGTCAGCACTGCCCCTCCGAAATCAGTTGACTATCGGCTATCAACCACTGCCCGTTCTGTTGTTGGAAATGGACTTCCAGGTTGCTAACTAGGGCTCTGTCGGGCGGCGTGCGATCATTACCCGCTTCGTCGATGAGGCGAGTGCCCTCTGAGTTGACGCAGGCGATGATCCAGGTTTCTTCTGACGAATCGCGTTCGTGATCACCGGGTATGACCCTGTCCACTCGAGATTCCCCAGTGACTCGTAGGCCCGCTTCCGTGAGCTCCTCCTGATCTGCGATGTCTGATGTCAGAGCCGTGCCCATGAGGAAATCTCGAGGGGTCGGTGGAGTGTCATCGCTTGCCCTGCGCCGGTTGAGTGCGTCGACGTAGGCACGGTAGGTCTCCTCTGCAGCGGCGAACGCCTCGGCCTGGTCGGCGAACCCGGACGGGGTGGGCGAGGGGGCCGGTGCGGACGGGGTGCACCCCGCGGTGGCCGCGATCGTCGCCAGCGCGAACGCCGCGACGAGGACGCGGATGCGGCGTGCGCGGATCATGCGCACACGGTAGCCCGGGCGGGGGCGGCGGCGCGGGCGTTATCCACAGTGCGGGATGTCTCCGCGGTGTGCTGAGGGCAGGGGAGGAGACTCACCTGCCGCACGTAACAGCCTGGACACACGGGTCCGCAAGGATGTCCGCATGTCTCTCGCCACCTCGCTCTCCGCCTCCCTGCCCGCCTGGCTCATCGACGAGCTTCCCGACCTTCCGGAGACCCTTCCCGCCCTCGAGGACCGGATGGATCTCGTGAACGCCCTGGCCGATCGCAACTGGCGTGAGGGCAGCGGCGGACCGTTCGCCGCGATCGTCGTGGACGCGACCACCGGCCGGCTCGTCTCGGCGGGCGTGAACGTCGTGCTCGCCTCGGGGTTGAGCTCGATGCACGCCGAGGTCACCACCCTCAGCCTCGCGCAGACGGCACTGGGCCGCTGGGACCTCGGCGCCGACGGCGCCGAACTGGAGCTCGTCGTCAACTGGCGGCCGTGCGTCATGTGCTATGGGTCCACCATGTGGAGCGGGGTGCGCTCGCTGGTCGTGGCCGGCGAGGGGCCGGAGCTGGAGAGCCTCAGCGGGTTCGACGAGGGACCCGTCGTCGCCGATTGGGCCGAGCAGTTCGAGAAGCGCGGCATCCGGGTGTCCATCGGGACCCGTCGCGCAGAGGCGATCGAGGTGTTCCGCGCCTACGGGGAGAGCGACGCCCTCGTCTACAAGCCCCGCGGCGCGGCGAGCTGACCGCACCGGGGGCGTTGCGGATTCGTGATCGCGGGGGAATTACAGCGCTGGAATACTGAAGCCATGAAGCTCACCCGAATCGCCGCGTGCGCCGTCATGGCCGCCGCAGCTCTGTCCCTCGCCGCCTGCGCGACATCCGCCGCGCCCGCGCCCACGGTCACGGCGTCCTCCATCGGAGGGGATGTGATCGCCCCCGTCACGATGGCGGCCGGCGACCTGCAGGGGGCGACGGTCGACCTGCTGGTGGGCCAGGTCCTGAACATCACGACCGGCGATCTCGCCGTGGACAGCTACACCGGCCAGGTCGCGGACACGGAGGTCGCCACCTTCGTCGAAGGGCGCACGGACGGCAGCGCCGAATTCAACCCGGGCGTCGAGGCCGTCGGCGCCGGTACGACCGATGTCACGATGACGAACTCCGACGGCGGGATCCAGCCGCTCCGGTTCACCGTCGTGGTGACCGAGAAGTAGCCGGAGCTGCCGCGTCATGGACGCCGCGACGCGCGCGGAGTTCAGGGCTCTGCTCACCGAGCGGCGCCGTGAGGCCGAGCGCGATGCGGCGATCCGGCAGGATGCCCTCGGCGGGGTGATCGCGGCCCGCGACGACCCTGCCGGGGGAGACGACGAGCATGATCCCGAGGGCGCGACCCTCGCCGACGAGTGGTCGCGGCTGGAAGGTCTCCGCATCGGAGCGCTCCGAGAGTTGAGCGAGATCGACGCGGCGCTGGGCCGGCTCCGCGACGGCACGTTCGGGATCTGCGTGCGCTGCGGCGCCCCGATCCCCGTCGAGCGGCTCCGCGCGCGCCCTACCGCAACCATGTGCGTGCCCTGCGCCTCCCGGCGCTGAGCGCGGCGCGAGGGAATCAGTCCGTCTCGGCAGTGAGGCTGGTGTGGATCCGGTGCAGATCCTCCAGCAGCGATCCGATCAGGACCCAGTTGCTCGCCGGTGCCGTCGCGATCTGCAGCGGCGTCGTCAGCGCCGGCGGTTGCTCCCGGGCGGCCGCGCCCGGCTTCCCCACCCGCTCGACGTCGCGCGCCGCACGGCGGAGCTGATCGGCGATGGCGCGGACGTGCGGCTCGTCCACCAGATCAGGGGAGTAGTGGTCGTACACCGCGCGGGTCATGCCCACCAGTTGGGTGACGATCGGCGTGTAGAGGCCGAGCATCCGGGAGAGATCGGCGAGTTCGGAGCGGTGCCGACCGCTGCGCGGGTTCAGCGCGAGCGACTCTGTGCCCGTGGTGATGGCCTTCTCCGCGGCGTCGCGCATCGGCCGCAGGAGCCGAGCCTCCACCATGAGTGTTTCGAGCTGCCCCGGGGTGCGCACGGTCGACAGGGCATCCGCGAGGCGTTCCAGGGATGCCGCGATCTCGTCGCGGAGGCGAGCCGTCGACTCGCGTGCCGGGTCGACCATGACGGGTGGCACGAGCAGCGCGTTGACCACGACTCCGATGGCGGCCCCGAGCAGGGTCTCGGCCACCCGGCCGAACGCGTACCCGGGTGTCGCGGCTCCGAGGGAGAGCACGAGGATGGCGCTGATCGCGATCTGGCTGCTCGCCCCGGGCGACAGTCGCAGAGCCCAGGCGAGCAGGAGGCCGGAGGCCGCGGCGGTGAGGATCACCCAGGTGTGGTTCCCGAAGAACACCCCGAGGGTGGAGGCCAGCAGCACTCCGGTGATGACGCCGACGGAGCGTTCGATGGCCTTGCTGAAGGACTGATTGATGCTCGGCTGCACGACGAGCAGCGCGGCGATGGCAGCGAACACCGGGGGAGGACCCGGGAGGAGGGCTTCCGAGAGCAGCCAGGCGCCCCCGGTCGCGAGCGCCGACTTCACCACCAGCAGCAGGGGGGCGCGCTGTGCCGCGCGGATGCTGGTGTGGAGTCGGCGCATGATCAGGGTCGGCGCGCTCGGAGCGCCCTGGCGGCATCACCGGGGGGCGTGCCCAGCTCGCGTTCGGAGAACGTGAGGTCGTAGCCGCCGCTCACGCTGCGCGTCGCGCGCATGTCCGCGGGGTCGATACCCGAACGCGGATTGGTCACCAGGGCGTCGGGGCGACGGAACCGCAGACCGAGTTCGCCCTGGGGCGTCGTTCCGATGCGGTCGATGTCGGTCCAGGGGACGACTCCGAGTCCGGCCAGGCGGACGCCGTCCGCATCCGCCCGCAGCACCGTGGACCCGATGAGCTGGCGCACGATGGAGATCCCGCCGCCCAGACCGAAGATGCCGATCACCGCGACGCCGAGCAGCAGCGGGATGATCTGGTCGGGGTTGAGCACGACGATGAGCACGCCCAGCACGGTGACGAGCAGGCACACGACCGCGAGGGCGATGAGGCGACCACGCGGAGTCACGAACCGAAGGGGGGTGCTGTCATCACTCACCCGTCCAGCCTATTGCGCCGCCCGTCGGGTCCGGAGGGTCCTCGTAGGGCTTGACGGCCCGGGCGGTGACGGGTCAGGGGCGAGGACCGGATCCGTCCGGTTCGTCGTCCCCCTCGCCGAGGAGATCGGCGAGCGCCTGATCGAAGTCGTCGTCCGCCGCGGCAGCGGTCAAGGTGGGCTCAGCCTCGATGACGAGGTCCAGCGTGCGGCCGAGCAGCTCGCCGGTGGTGCGGGACTGCAGCAACGCCTGCTGGTCCAGCGGGCCGAGCGGCGCGATCCCCGCCAGTTGCCAGGCGGAGGTCACCGGGTCGTCCGCGATGTCGATCCCGGGGTCCCAGGTGCCGTCGGAGAATTCGGCGGCACGAGCCAGCACCCGACGGACGGAGTGCTCGACCTCGTCGCGCAGTGGCGCCAGCTCCTCCTTCCACTCCAGGGAGGGGAGCGCGGACACCACCGCACGGGGGTACGGCGCGTCGTCGAGCCACTCGGTGACCCGGATGCGGGTGCCGCCGTAGGCGACGACGATGATGTCCTCGGCGCCCGGGGTGATCCGGGTGATCCGGGCCATCGTGCCGACCGTGAAGCGTTCCTCGCCCCCGCCGGCCTCATGGCCGCGCTCGATGAGCGTCACCCCGAACTCCGGCTCCTCGAGGTCGAGCAGATGACCGAGCATCACCCGGTAGCGCTCCTCGAAGATGCGCAGCGTGAGCGGCATCGCCGGAAGCAGGACGGTGCCGAGCGGGAACATCGCGACCGGTTCCATCGCCCCAGTCAACCACTCCGGGGCGGCTCGAGGGCGGTCGCCGCCGGGTCAGCGCGCGAGGAGCTCGTCGACCCCGGTGCCGGGCAGCGTGACGGTGACGCGGGTGCCCCAGGGGTCTGTGGTCGTCACCGTGCGCCCGTCGTCGCCGAAGGCGAGGCCCGCGGTGCGCAGCCGGTCCGCCAGGGCATCGAGCTCCGCGCGCTCGGGGACCGTCAGGGCCACCTCGCCGAGTCCCAGGCTCGCGGCCCGGGGGCCCGCGCCTGCGCTGCGCCAGGTGTTCATCGCGACGTGGTGGTGGTAGCCGCCCGCGGAAGCGAACAGGGCGCCCGGGTAGGACGCGATGGTCGCCTCGAATCCGAGCGCGTCCACGTAGAAGGCGCGCGCCGCCGGGACGTCCCCGACCTGCAGGTGGACGTGCCCGACGCTGCCGGCATCCAGCGGTGCGGCGTCGAACACCTCCTGTGTCAGATGCGTCTGCAGGTAGAGGTTCGGATCGAGGTACTCCGTCGCCATCTGCACCTCGCCGTTGATGTGCTGCCAGAGGTCCCGGGCACGGTCGGTGTAGAGCTCGATCCCGTTGCCCTCCGGATCGGTGAAGTAGAAGGCCTCGCTGACGAGGTGGTCGCTGGAACCCGCGAACCGGCTCCGTGGATGCTGCGCGGTGCGGTAGACGGTGGCGGCGAGGGCGGCGGGTGAGTCGAAGAGGAAAGCCGTGTGATAGAGGCCGGCCTGGCGGGGATCCGCTTCGGGGAGCCCCGGGGTGTGTACGAGGCGGACCATCGGCGTGCCCGCGCGACCGAGCACCCGATGCACCTCGCGGCCCCGCGTGCTCTCCTCGATGGGGCTGAGTGCCAGCGCGTCCGCGTAGTAGCCGGACATCCCCTCCAGATCACCGACCCGGAGGGTGACGGCGTCCATGACGGTGTTCGGGTGGAGGGTGCGTGCGTCGGCCATGACGGATCGCAACAACGGTTAGGCTCCGGATATGCCCGGCTTCGCCAGATTGGATGACGCGGACCCGTGCGCCTGTGGCAGCGGCTCCTCTTTCGGGGACTGCTGCGCGCGCGCCCTGCGCGGCACGCCGCCGGCCACCGCGGAGGGACTGATGCGCTCCCGGTACACAGCCTTCGTCGTGGGGGACGCCCGTCATCTGCGGGAGACCTGGCACCCTGGCACCCGACCGGAGGACCTCGTCCTGGACCCGGCGACCGAATGGCGCGGCCTGGAGGTCGTGGACACCGTCGACGGCCTGCCCGGCGATCGTCGCGGGTGGGTGGAGTTCCATGCGCGTCACCGCGACGGCACGGTCGACGGCGTGCTGCACGAACGGAGCCGGTTCGTCTGGCAGAGCGGCCGGTGGTGGTACCTGGACGGCGCCGTGCGCTGACGTGACGGCAGCCGGGCACTCCCGGGGCCTGTCAACCCGTGGGGGTGCGGCGACCCCGCTCCCTAGGGTGGAGGGCACCACGACCCGAAGGAGTACTTCCATGGCCCGCATCCTCATCCTCGGTGGGCACGGCAAGGTCGCCCTCCTGCTCGAGCCGCTCCTCGTCGACCGCGGCGACGACGTGACCGCGGTCGTCCGCAACCCCGATCACGTCCCCGATGTCGAGGGCACCGGGGCGACCGCGCGCGTCGCGGACGTGGAGCAGCTCGACGTGGTCGCGCTCGCCGAGCTGGTGCGTGGCCACGACGCGGTGGTCTGGTCGGCGGGTGCCGGCGGCGGAAGCCCCGAGCGCACGTACGCCGTGGACCGCGATGCCGCGATCAGGTCGATGGACGCCGCCGTCCGTGCCGGCGTTCCCCGCTACGTGATGGTGTCCTGGATCGGATCGTCCTCGGATCACGGGATCGACCCGGACGACGCCTTCTTCCCGTATGCGGACGCGAAGCTCGCCGCGGACAACCACCTGCGCGACACCCCGCTGCGCTGGACGGTGCTCGCGCCCGGCGCACTGACCCTCGATCCGCCGACCGGACGCATCACCACGAGCCCGAAGGGCGACGCCGCGGTGCCGCGCGCCGATGTCGCGGCCGTGATCGCTCAGTCGCTGCTCGAGGAGACGACGATCGGACGCACCATCCGGTTCGGCGGCGGGGACACCCCGATCGCGCGGGCACTCGCCGACGAGCGCCCTCGTCATCCGCAGCCCCACGCCTGAGCCGCATCCCGGAGGAATGCCCGGCCCGGCGGCCGCGTTGTGCCGGGTATGCCCGAGGAGACCGCCGACGTCGATGTCGATGTCGTCGTCATCGGGGCGGGCCAGGCCGGGCTGTCCGCGGCGTACCACTTGCAACGCCGCGGCTATGTGCCGCTCGGGTCGTCGACGGGCGGCGAGCGGACGTACATCGTGCTGGATGCGGAGGAGCGTGCCGGCGGCGCGTGGCAGCACCGATGGGCGACCCTCCGGATGGGGACCGTGAACGGCATCCATGAGCTTCCCGGCCATCCCGTCCCCGCCGCGGACCCGCAGGCGCCCGGCCGTGAGGTCCTGCCGGAGTACTTCCGCGAGTACGAGGAGCGGTTCGGTCTCGCCGTGCGCCGACCCGCGCGGGTGCGCGCCGTCCGCCGGGCGAGCGATCCGGCCGCGGGGCTGCTCGTGCAGACGCGGGATGAGACCTATCTCGCGCAGTACGTCATCAACGCCACCGGCACGTGGAGCCGTCCGCACTGGCCGGCGTATCCCGGCCGGGAACGGTTCCGCGGTCGCCAGCTGCACGTGCACGACTACGTGTCCGCCGAGGAGTTCGCCGGAAAGACGGTCGTGATCGTGGGCGCGGGGATCTCCGCCGTGCAGTTGCTGGACGAGATCTCGCGGGTCGCCCGTACCTTCTGGGTGTCGCGGCGCCCGCCGGTGTGGCTCGATGAGGAGTTCGACACCCCCGCCCGGATCGCGGCGATCGCCGGCGTCGAGGAGCGCGTACGCCGTGGCGACCCGCCGGGCAGCGTCATCTCCATCACCGGCATGCACTGGACGCCGTGGGCACGTGCCGCGCAAGCGCGCGGTGTACTCGTGCCCCACGAGATGTTCCGCGCGATCGAGGAGGACGGCGTGCGGATGCCGGACGGCACTCTCGTGCCCGCGGACGTCATCCTCTGGGCCACGGGCTTCCGCGCCGCCCTCGACCATCTCGCCCCGTTGCGGCTGAGGACGCGCGCCGGGGGAGTGCGCGTGGCGGACTCGCGGGCGGTCGACGAACCCCGGCTGTTCCTGATCGGGTACGGCCCGTCCCAATCGACGGTCGGGGCGAATCGCGCCGGCCGATCCGCCGTGCGACAGATCCTCGCCGACGCCCCAGCGGTTACCGCCTCGTTTCCTCGTATTGCGTCATCGTGATCTCCTCGTAACAGGAAGGATTTACGTTCTACTTATGACCACCGTCCCTTCGCACTCCATTGACCAGCTGGCCGCGCACGAGCGCGCGATCAGCGCCTCCCTGTCCGCCGACGAGTTCAAAGCGCTCTTCCGCGGGCACCCGGGCGGAGTGGCCGTGATCACCGCGGAGGGTCCGGACGGTCCCGTCTCCCTGACCGCTACCTCCGTGTCGTCGGTCAGCGTCGACCCGCCGCTGCTCATCTTCTCCATCTCCGCGCTCTCGTCCGCCGCTCCCGCCCTCCTGGCCGCGGAGACGGTCGTGGTCCATCTGCTGGACAGCGACGACCTCGACGTGGCGAAGCTCGGCTCCACCAGCGGCATCGACCGCTTCGCCGACCGCGACTCCTGGTCCCGGCTGGTCACCGGCGAGCCGGTGTACAACGGGGTACGGGCGTGGGTGCGCTGCAGCATCATCGAGCGCATGAGCGCGGGCGGCTCCACGGTCGTCGCCGCGCACGCGCTGCAGTCCGGGCTGAACCGCGACGTGCAGCACGGAGAGCACGGCAACGCGCTGGTCTACCACAACCGCACCTGGCACCGGCTCAGCGAGGACTCGCGCATCGACTGACGGATGCGGAACGCGGGTGACGCGGCACTGAGGGCGATCGTTCAGGGGAGCGCCCTAGACTGACCCGTTGCGTGTGCAACTACCTGCTGGCGGAGCAAGGCGGCACGCCGCCACTCCTTCGGAGGTTGCCTTGGCATCCGATCCCGACGATCGCACCCTGATCCAGCACACCGGATGGGGATACTTCCCCATCGCGTTCATCGCACGCCTGCCGTTCGCCATGATGGTCGTGGGTGTCCTCACGCTCGTGACCAGCGCCACGGACTCGGTCGCCCTCGGCGGACTCGCATCCGCGGCCGTCGGCATCGGCGTCGTGGTTGCCGGCCCGCTCATCGGGGACGCCGTCGACCGGCACGGTCAGCGCACCGTGCTGGTGCCGATCGGCCTGCTGAACGGCGTGCTGCTGGGCGTCTTCCCGCTGGTGGTCTTCTCCGGGATGCCGCCCGCCATGATCCTCGCCGTCGCCGCCCTCATCGGGATAACGGCGCCGCAGGCCGCCGCCATGAGCCGCAGCCGTGTGATCGCGATCATCCGCGACCACCTCCATCCGGACCGGCGGCAGCGCACCTTCTCCCGCGCCATGTCCTACGAGTCGGCAGCCGACGAGACGGCCTTCGTCATCGGGCCGTTCCTCGTCGGGATCCTCGCGTCGTTCGTCGCCCCGTGGGCGCCGATCGCCATCGCCGCCGCGCTCAGCTTCACCTTCGTGACCGCCTTCGCCCTGCACCCCACCGGTGTCGTCGCGACGTCCGACGAGTCCGAAACGCCGGTACGTGCCCCGTTCTCGGCGGTGCTCGCGCCCCGCGTCCTCGTGCTCGTGGGCGCGACCTTCGCCGTGGGCCTGTTCTTCGGGACGACCCTCACCTCGCTGACGGCGTTCATGGGCGAACGGGGCGAGGGGTCCGAGGCTGGGCTCCTCTACGGCCTCATGGGCATCGGATCCGCCGTCCTGGCCCTGGCGGTCGCCTTCCTGCCGTCGCGGTTCGCCCTGCGCTGGCGCTGGATCGTGTTCGGCGGAGTGATGCTCGCCTCCGCGGTCGCGTATGCGATGACGGACACCGTCGGCGGGGTCGTCGTCGCGCTGCTGCTCATGGGCCTCGGCGTCGGGCCGGCGCTCGTGACGATCTTCAGCCTGGCCGGCGCGCGCAGCCCCGAGGGTCGCTCCGCCACGACCATGACGCTGCTGGCATCGGCGTTGACCCTCGCGCAGGCCCTCGCGTCGGCCGTCACGGGGGCGGTGGGGGAGAACGTGAGCGTCACCCTCGCGCTGTCGTTCCCCGCGTTCTCCGCCCTGCTGGTGCTCGTGTTCGGCGTGCTCAACCTCGCGGTGGCCCGCGGGGCTCACAGGCTGGGGTACACCTCGACCGTCGCGTCTGCGGGCAACGGCTCGTAGAAGACGACCTCGAACGGTGAGGAGGGATCCCCGCCGGGTTCGAGGGGGTGCCACTGTGCCGCGATGATCGTCCCGGTGGCGTCGCGGGCCACGACGGTCACGGCGGGATACGCCGGTGCCACGGCGGAGGTGACGGTCGCCGTGCCCGTGACGGTCGTGCCGATCTCATCGGTCGTGGTCTGCACGTCGGAGACGACGAGCGCGCCGAGCTCCTCCGCGTCGAGCAGCCTGCCGTCCTCGGCCGGAGGGAGGCCGACGGTGACGTCCGTCCCGGGCGCGTCCGAAGGGACGCCGATGAAGTATCCGCTGATCGCCGAGGTGCCGGGATAGAGCGATACGTAGTCGGAGGTGATGGCGACGACCCCACCGTCCGCGTCGGTCAGCTCGAGGTCCACGAGCGAGTCCTCGAAGACGGCGTCCGCGTTCGGGTTGTCGACGATCACGGTGTACCACCACACGTCGTCGTCGTTCGGAAACGGAGCGGCGGCCGCCTCGAGCACGAGGGGTGCCTCGGCGGCGCCGTAGACCCGCTCGTCCTGGACGGGCGGGCTCGGGATGCTCTCCGCGGGCCGGCTCTCGCCGCCCATGCCCCAGAGGCCGCCGAAGCCGACGAAGAACACGCTGATCAGGACGCCGGCGACGGCGACCACCCCGCCGAGCACGGAGGTGATCAGCGCCGCGATGCTGAGGCCCTTCCCTCCCTGCCGGGGGCTGACGAGGGCGACGAGTGCGCAGACCAGTCCGGCGAGCAGGAGCAGCCCGGTGAGGAAGCCGAGGACGGGAAGGAAGGCCAGCAGCACTCCCACGGCGGCGAGGACGAGCGCGGTGACGGCGAGCGCCCGGGGGCGCGGGTCCGGACCGGAGCCGGCCGGTCCGGGAGGGAGCCGCCGGGGGGACCCCCAGCCCCGGGGAGGGGGCGGTGGTGCGTAGCGCGGGGTGTCGTATCCGTCGGCGATCTGTACCGGCGGTGCCCCGGGAGAGGGCTGCACCAGTCTCGGCGGTCGGGACCCGGACGGCTGCGGCGCCCGGGCTCCGGGGTAGCGGTCAGGACCGGACGGGGGCTGCTCGTCGCTCATCGCACGTCTCCTCTGCGGCCGGATGCCGAGTGCTCCGAGCCTAGGGTGTGCGGCGTCCGGCACGAGGGAACTGTGGAGAAGCCGGCACCCGTGCCACCGGTCCGATCCGGGCGCGCCCCGGAACAGGGTGAGCGCGGTCACGACGATGAACGATACGGCGGTGCCCGCTCCGGTCACCGCCCCCATGGACACCCCGCCCACGGCGTGACCGCCTACGATTGGCCGGTGCCCGTCTCGAAGATCCTGCTGTTCTATCGCTTCACCCCTCTCGCCGACCCGGAGGCGGTTCGCCTGTGGCAGCGGGACCTCTGCGAGTCCCTGGGCCTGCGCGGTCGCATCCTCATCTCCCGGCACGGGATCAACGGCACGGTCGGCGGAGAGCTGAACGCCGTCAAGAAGTACCGGCGCAAGACGCTCGGCTATGCGCCCTTCGCGGACATGGATGTGAAATGGTCGGCGGGATCCGGCCTCGACGACGAGGGCCGCAGTGTCGATTTCCCGCGGCTGTCGGTGAAGGTGCGGGACGAGATCGTGAGCTTCGGCGCCCCGGACGAACTCGCGGTCACGGCCGCCGGCGTCGTCGGCGGCGGGACGCCGCTCGCCCCGGATGCCGTCCACGACCTCGTGTCCGAGCGCGGGGACGACGTCGTCTTCTTCGACGGGCGGAACGCGTTCGAGGCGGCGATCGGACGGTTCCGGAACGCGGTCGTGCCGTCCGTCGAGACGACGCGCGACTTCGTCGCCGAGCTGGACTCCGGCCGATACGATCACCTCAAGGGCAAGCCGGTGGTCACCTACTGCACCGGCGGGATCCGCTGTGAGGTGCTCTCGAGCCTCATGGTCGCCCGCGGCTTCCAGGAGGTGTACCAGCTGGACGGCGGGATCGTGCGGTACGGCGAGCGCTTCGGCAACGCCGGGCTGTGGGACGGCTCGCTTTACGTGTTCGACGGCCGCGAATCCGTGACCTTCGGGGCGGATGCCGAGGTCATCGGTTCCTGCGCCGGCTGCGGTGCGGCGACGTCGCGGATGGTGAACTGCGCCGATGACTGCACCCGGCGGCTCGTCCGATGCGACGCGTGCGCCGGGCGGCCGCTGCGCTGCGCGGAGCACGCGGCCGGCGCGCGGGGAGCGGTCACCGCCTGAGCGTGGGGGAGAACGCACGCGCGGGAGCTGGGAGAATGGGCGGATGCCTCCCGCGCCCGACTCCCCGCTCGACCGATACACCGTGGCGACCGACGGGGCCTGCAAGGGCAATCCCGGGCCGGCCGGCTGGGCGTGGGTCGGTGAGGACGGCCAATGGGCGGCCGGCTCCCTCCCCTCGGGCACCAACAACATCGGCGAGCTGCTGGGTCTCCTGCATGCCATCCGGGACCACCAGCACGTCACGCAGCTGACCGTCCAGGCCGACTCTAAGTACGCCATCGACACGTACTCGTCCTGGATGGACGGGCACGCGCGGCGGGGCTGGGTCACCAGCGCGAAGAAGCCGGTGGCGAACCGCGAGATCCTCGAGCAGTTGATGGCAGCGCGTGAGGCGCGCCGTGCCGCCGGACTGCCGCCGGTCGTGCTCGAGCACGTCCGCGGGCACAGCGGGCACCGGCTGAACAGCTGGGCGGACGAGCGGGCGGTGCGCGCGGCCCAGCACGCCGCCAAGGGCGAGGAACTCATCTGGACCTCGCACCGGGGTCTCGAGCCTCTCGACGTCACGGTGGATCCGCCCCGCAGCGCGGGGGACAGGGTCGGGCGGCGTTAGCCCCCTCGGCCCTAGGCTCGGAGCATGCTCGCCACCGTCATCCACGCCGCCCGTGACATCCGCCTCGAAGACGTCCCCCGGCCGCAGCTGTCCACCGGTCGCGATGCGATCGTCCGGGTCGTCGCGTCCTGCGTGTGCGGATCGGACCTCTGGCCGTACCGGGGCGTGACGCCCACCAAGGCGCCGCATCGCATCGGGCACGAGTTCGTCGGCGTCGTGGACAGTGTGGGCGAGCAGGTCTCGGCCGTGAAGCCGGGCGATTTCGTGATCGCGCCGTTCTACGTGTGCGACGGCACCTGCGTCAACTGCCGCAACGGCGTCAGCACGTCGTGTCTGAACGGCGGATGGTGGGGCGGCGAGGTGCGGGAGGAGGGCTTCGCGGACGGCGGACAGGGCGAGTACGTGCGCGTGCCGCTCGCGGACGGGACCCTCGCGGTCGTGCCCGGACCCGTCGCGGATGAGGAGATCCCGGGGCTTCTCACGCTCAGCGATGTGATGGGGACCGGCCACCACGCGGCTGTCTCGGCCGGCGTGGAGGCCGGGGACACGGTCGCCGTCGTGGGCGACGGTGCCGTGGGCCTGTGCGCGATCATCGCCGCGAAGCGGCTCGGGGCGGCGATGATCATCGCGATGTCGAGGCATCCGCAGCGGCAGGCGCTCGCGCGCGAGTTCGGGGCGACGCACATCGTGGAGGCGCGCGGGGACGAGGGGGTCGCCGCCGTGCAGGCCCTCACGGGCGGGATCGGTGCGGACCGGGTGCTCGAATGCGTCGGCACGCGGGAGTCCATGGACCAGGCGCTGCGCTCGACGCGTCCGGGCGGGATGGTCGGGTACGTCGGCGTCCCGAACGGCGGCCCGGAGCTGCCGGTGCGTTCCATGTTCAACCGCAACGTGGGAGTGAACGGCGGAGTCGCACCGGTGCGCGGGTACGTCGCGGAGCTGATTCCGGACGTGCGCTCCGGCGCCATCCGGCCGGGGCTGGTCTTCGACCTGGAGCTGCCCCTGACGGCGGTGGCCGAGGCCTACGCCGCGATGGACGAGCGCCGCGCGACGAAGGTGATGCTGCGCCCCTGACGACGGCGTCCCCCCTGGCCTACGCTGAGCGGCATGACAACGCTTGTGCTGACCGTGGTGGGCAACGATCGCGCGGGTCTGGTCGCCGCCGTGGCGGATGTGGTCGCCGATCACGGGGGGAACTGGGAACGCAGCCAGCTGGCGGAACTGTCCGGTGCCTTCGCCGGGATCGTGGAGGTCTCCGTCCCGGCAGCCCGGACGGAATCGCTGCGTGCCGCACTCGGGGCGATGGAGGGGCTCATCGCGATCGCCGTCCCTGCGGCGGGCCCGCATCCGGCGGCGGGTCCCGCTCGACTCATCTCCTTCCAGGTTCTCGGCAACGACCACCCCGGGATCGTCAAGGAGATCACCTCCGTGCTGCGTGGCCGGGGGGTCAGCATCGAGCGGATGACGACCACCACACGGGACGCCGCGATGGCCGGCGGGCAGCTCTTCGACGCGTCGATCGCCGCGTCGGTGCCCGCCGACGTCGACGTCGACCAGTTGACGGCGGAACTCGAACGCCTGGCCGCCGAGATCCAGGTCGACGTCACGGTCGGTGACTGAGCCGCAGCTCCGGGACGACTAATCCGCGGTGGGCGTGTCCGACGGCGGGAGCAGCTCGAACAGCGGCGACGGGGACGAGGTGTCCTCGGGGGCGCCGGGGACCATCAGCGGGGGAGCCGGGTCGGTGGTCCCCGAGTCGGGGTCGCCCTCATCCGGGATGTCCTCCGGCGGCGGGGTGTCGTCGGGCGTGGGGACGGGAGTCGGCGTCGGCGTCGGCGTCGGCGGGCCCGGCGTGTGTACAGGGGGAGTCGGCGATGGCGTCGGGGCCAGCTCCGGCTCGGGCTCGGGCTCGGGCAGGACCGGAGCGGACTGCGAGACGTCCGGCGCCCAGGGTGGCCGTTCCGGTGCGGGACGAGGGGCGATGAGTTTGGGAGCGCCGTCGGCGTCCACGATCTCGTGCGGGGGCTCCATGCCCAGGGAGGTGTCGATCCGCTCGGGTGCGTCCACGGCGTCGACGACGAGGACCTGCGCGGGAACGGACGACCGGGCGTACGACGAATCCGGGGGCGAATTGAGCGCGATCACCGTCACGGCGGTCACCGCGAGGGCGCATGCTGTCGCTGCGGTGGCGGTCACCACGATCCGGTGCGGGCGCACGGGTCTCCTCTCGCTGCACCGAGCGTCACGGCGCTCGAAACTCGGTGTCAGGTCGTACGGGGCGGTACCCATACTCACGCGATCGGCGGTGAGAGTCAACGTGAGCACTCCCGGGTGAGCCGATCGCGCAGACGTGCGCCGGCGGAGGTCCGCGCGCCCGCCGCGGTCCCTAGGCTGGGACGCATGACAGAGCACGCCCCCCAGAACGCCATCCCCCGGATCCCCCTGAACTCCGGATACGACATCCCCCAGCTGGGATACGGAGTCTTCAAGGTCGACCCCGCTCAGACCGAGAAGCTCGTGAGCGAGGCCCTGGAAGTGGGCTATCGGCACATCGACACCGCGGCCATCTACGGGAACGAAGAGGGGGTCGGCCGCGCGATCGCCGCCAGCGGGATCCCCCGCAAGGAACTCTTCATCACCACCAAGCTGTGGAACGACCGTCAGGCAGGCGACGACCCCCGCCGAGCACTCGAGGAGAGCCTGACGAAGCTCGGCCTGGAGCACGTCGACCTGTACCTCGTCCACTGGCCGGCACCGGCAAACGGCAACTACATCAATGCCTGGACGCAACTGATCACCCTGAACGAGGCCGGGTTGAGCCGGTCCATCGGGGTCTCGAACCACCTGGTCGAGCATCTCGAGAAGATCGTGGCCGAAACGGACACGCTGCCCGCGGTCAACCAGATCGAGCTCCACCCCGCCCATCAGCAGCGCGAGGTCGCCGAGTGGTGCCGTTCCCGTGGCGTGCACATCGAGGCATGGGGCCCGCTCGGTCAGGGCAAATACGATCTGTTCGGCACGCCCGCCATCCGGGACGCGGCTTCGGCGCACGGCCGCACCCCCGCGCAGGTGGTGCTGCGCTGGCACCTCCAGACCGGCAACATCGTCTTCCCCAAGACGACCAGCCGCGACCGGATGGTGGAGAACATCCGCCTCTTCGACTTCGAGCTCTCCGACGCCGAGATCGACGCGATCACGGCGCTGGATCCGGGCGACGGATCCGGGCGCGTGGGCGCACACCCCTCCGAGCTCAACTGACCCGGTCCGCTCCACGTCGGCCGCGGCCGCACTCCGGTGCGACCGCGGTCGACGTCTGTGCGAGGTCTCAGGTGTCCCGGGCGATGATCGGCGTGTCCTCGCGCTCGTCGTCCTCGCCGCCGGGAGGGAACGAGCTGCGCTCCGGCCGTGCACGCAGGTACAGGACGCTCGCGATCAGGCCGCCCCAGAGGATGACCACAGCCAGGACCAGGAAGACGACGGCGAGCGCGCTCATCGGGACCCCTCCTTCGCCGCTTCGGCGGTATCGCGTGCGGGCGGGAACGGTGGCCAGGCTGCGAAGTCGTCGGGGGACCGGCGCCAGGCCATGACGGAGAGCACGATCGCCGCGACGACCGCGAACGCGATCGTCCCCCATCCGAAGAGGAGCAGGTACCACTCCGGCATCCCGCCGTAGCCCTCCAGGATCAGCGTGATGATGCGCTGGATCAGCATGTAGGCCAGGACGATCGGGCCGAGCACGCCCACCAGGAAGATCCAGATCCGCCCGACCTGGAAGGTCGAGACGGCGTTCAGGTGATAGCGCAGCTCGGGGCCGCGCCGGAGCACCCAGATGATGAGGATCGTCATCAGCACGGCCGAGGCGACGATGCCGATGTTGTTGGCCCACTGATCGGTGACGTCGAGGGCGAGGAGCCCCGTCGTGGTGGAGAACAGCAGGATCGACAGGATCGCCGACACCCCGCCGACGCCGAGGGCGGCCGCGCGCCGGGACAGGCCGAACTTCTCCTGCACCGCCGCGGAGACCACCTGCAGGACCGACACGAGCGACGTGAACCCGGCCATCGTGAGCGAGCCGAAGAACAGGCACCCGAAGAGCGGGCCACCCGGCATCTGGGACACGATCGCCGGGAAGGTGATGAAGCTCAGGCCCACCCCGGTGAGACCCTCCAGGTCATCGATCCCGACGCCCTGCTGGACGGCGAAGAAGCCGAGCGTGGCGAAGACGCCGATGCCGGCGAGGATCTCGAAGGACGAGTTCGCGAAGGCCACGACGAGTCCCGGACCGGTGAGGTTCGCCCTGCGACGCCGGTAGGAGGCGTAGGTGATCATGATGCCGAAGGCGATGGACAGCGAGAAGAAGATCTGGCTGTACGCGGCGATCCACACGTTCGGATCGCCCAGAGCCGCCCAGTTCGGGGTGAACAGCGCGTCCAGACCCACCGGAGCGCCCTCGAGGAACAGCGCGCGCACGACGAGGACGAGGAAGGCCACGACCAGCAGGGGCAGGAAGACGACGTTGACGCGCTGCAGGCCCTTCGCGACACCCGCCCCCAGCACGACGATCGTCACGATCCACACGAGGGCGAGGGGGAAGAGGACGGCAGGCACGAATTCGAGGCTGAAGCCGGGGTCCCCGACATGGAGGTAGTCGCCGGTGAAGAAGGCGGCCGGGTCATCGCCCCAGCGCAGGTCGAAGGAGAAGACGAAGTAGCTCAGCGCCCAGGCGATCACGGCCGTGTAGTAGAGCCCGATGACGAAGGCGATCGTGACCTGGAACCAGCCCAGCGACTCCAGCCAGCGTGCCCGCGGGCCGCCGAGACGGCGCAGCGCGGTGGGAGCCGCGCCGCGGAACCGGTGGCCGATGGCGTAGTCCAGGAAGAGGATCGGGATGCCGGCGGTGAGGAGGGCGACCAGATAGGGGATCAGGAAGGCACCGCCGCCGTTCTCATAGGCCACACCGGGGAAGCGCCAGATGTTGCCGAGCCCCACCGCAGATCCGATGGCCGACAGGATGAACCCGACCTGACCGGTCCACTGCTCGCGTGGAGGGGGGTTCGGGGATGTGGCGGGGGTCGCCGCGGCGTGGCTCATTCGCGTTTCCTCCTGCGCTCGTGGGGCGGTGCGGGTGGCCCGACGGTACCAGCGACACCGGGCGGTGCGCGAGAGGTTGCCGGCCGATCGGGCCGGACTCGTCCGGACGTGACGGGCGATGACGGAACGGCGTACTCTGGCCTCGCCCGCGGCGCCGGCGCCGGGTGACCCAGGAGGCGCGATGAAGACCGACCTGAAGAAGGAGCTCGACTCCTACCGCGCCGCAGCGGGGGTCTTCCGCTTCCTCGACATCCCCCCGCTGCACTACCTCATGATCGACGGCTCCGGCGATCCCAACACGTCCCCGGCGTACCGGGATGCCGTGGCCACCCTGTTCGCGATGGCGTACCGGCTGAAGTTCCTCAGCAAGCGCGAGCTGGAGCGCGATTACGTGGTGATGCCGCTCGAGGCGCTCTGGTCGTCCGCCGACATGGCGTCGTTCACCAGCGCCCGGGACAAGACGCGATGGGACTGGACGGCGCTCATGCTCGTGCCGGAGTGGATCATGCCGGAGCACGTGACCCGCGTGCGCGACGACCTGGACGACGACGACGCGCCCGCCCGCGGCATCCTGCGACTGCAGACCCTGGACGAGGGGACCTGCGTCCAGACCCTGCACGTGGGCTCGTACGACGACGAGGGTCCCGTGCTGCGGCGGATGCACGAGGAGGTCATCCCCGGGCGGGGCATGACGATGACGGGTCGCCACCACGAGATCTACCTGAACGATCCGCGCCGCACCGAGCCCGCGAAGCTCAAGACCATCCTGCGTCAGCCCGTGACGGGTGCCTCTGCCGGCGGAGCGGACTGAGCCGATGCCGCACCGGCTCACCCAGGACCAGGCCCGTCGGATCGTCGTGCGGGCACAGCTGCTGGACGCCGAGCGACCCGGGGACGTGGTGGAGGTCGCGGAGCAGATCGGCTACATCAAGATCGACCCCACCGCGACGATCGCGTCCTGCGAGCACACCATGCTGTGGACCCGTATCGGATGGCCCTACGAGCGGGGGCAGCTCGCCAAGGCGGTCGAGGACGACCGCATGCTGTTCGAGCACGAAGGGGCGTTCCGCCCGATGAGTCTCCTCCCGCTCCTCCTCCCGGAGATGCGGCAGTATCCCCGGCACGAGAGGCCGAAGCAGTGGCTCGAGGCCAATGCCCGGTTCCGCCGGGACGTGCTGGACCGGCTGCGGGCCGAGGGCCCGTTGCTCGCGGCCGAGATCCCGGACACGGCGCAGGCGTCGCGGGCCTCCGACGGCTGGTACGGGCCGAACCAGGTCCCGCACATGCTGGAGTGCCTGGCGCGGCGGGGCGAGGTGGCGGTGGTCGGACGGGACGGCCGGCATCGGAGGTGGGACCTCGCGGAACGCGTCTATCCGCAGGACCTCCCGGAATACCCCGCGGAGGAAGCGGCTCGGCTCCTGGCGGAGCGACGCCTGCAGGCAGCCGGGATCGCGAAGCAGCGCTCGCCGTGGTCCCCGGTGGGAGACGCGGGGGAGGCCGCGACCGTGGAGGGCAGCCGCTGGAGATTCCGGGTCGACCCCGAGGCGCTCGCCGCCCTCGAGGAGGAGAGCGCGGGCCGGGTCGCCCTGCTCAACCCGTACGACAGCGCGCTCTACGACCGTCCGCGCCTGAGCGAGCTGTTCGGGTTCGACTACGTGCTTGAACAGTTCAAGCCCCAACCGCAGCGCCGGTACGGCTTCTTCGCGCACCCGATCCTGATGGGGGACCGGTTCGTCGGGATGCTCGACGCGGAACTCGACCGCAAGCAGGAGGTGCTGCAGGTCACCGCGGTGCACGAGTTCCTGCCGTTCGAACCCGAGGAGAGCGCCATGCTGCGCGCCGAGATCCTGGACCTCGGAGAGTGGCTCGGCGTGCCGGTGGCCGGGCTCGCCTAGCGTGCGGTCACCATCCGCCCCGGGTGGGGGTGTGTCCCTCGCGCGCATCCTCCGGCATCCGGAGCTCGGCGCGCACGCCGAGCAGGCGGACCGGACGACCGGGCTCGATCCGCTCCAGGAGCGTCATCAGCTCGGCGGCGACGATGGCGGGATCGGTGGTCGCCGGGACCCGGTGGGTGAACGTCCGTGTCATGAACGGGGCGTACCGCACCTTGAGTCCCACCCCGACGACCGGCCGCTGCTCCTCCGCCACATCGGCCAGCACGCGTTCGATCAGCTCCCCGGCAGCCTGCCGGAGCAGGGCGGGATCGGTCAGATCCTGCGGGAAGGTCGTCTCGCGTCCGTGCCCACGGGCGACCCACGGTGTGTCGTCGACGACCGCCGACCCCTCCCCGCGGCCCAGCTGCCGGTACCACGGCCCCATCTTCGGACCGAACGCCGCCGCGAGCTCCGGTGCATCCGCGTCCGCCAGGTCGGCGACGCTCCGGATGCCGAGGGCGGCGAGCCGTTGGGAGATCCTGCTGCCGATTCCCCAGAGGTCGCGGGTCGGGCGCTCGCCCATGACCTCGAGCCAGTTCTCCGCGGTGAGCCGGAAGACGCCGCGCGGCTTACCCAGATCGGTGGCGTTCTTCGCGCGGACGAGGGTGTCGCCGATGCCGATGCTGCAGTGCAGCGCGGTCCGTTCGAGGACGGCGCTGCGTACCCGCTGGGCGTAAGCCTCCGGGTCTTCGGTGCGCACGCCCAGGAAGGCCTCGTCCCAGCCGAGCACCTGCACCACGGCCCCGGGCTGTTCGCGGAGGGTCGCCATCACCTCTTCGGACGCGGCGGTGTAGACCGGGGCGTCGACGGGGAGGATGACGGCGTCCGGCGCCTTGCGCGTGGCGATCCGCAGCGGCATCCCGGACCCGACGCCGAAGGCACGCGCCTCGTACGACGCGGTGGCGACGACGGCGCGCTCACCGGGGTCGCCGTGCCCGCCGACGATGAGCGGCTTCCCCGCGAGCTCGGGGCGTCGCAGGACCTCGACGGCGGCGATGAACTGATCGAGGTCGACGTGCAGCACCCAGGACGCTGCGCTCTCGGTCATGCGCACCAGTGTGCCCCGTCGGATCGGTGCGCGCGAGGGGCCGGGCGCCGCCTCTCCCTCGCCATCGGGGTTCGCGCAACCCCCGGTTCCGGACCGCAGTGCGTCCTTATCGTGAGGGCATGGTGGTGACGACACTCTGGCTGGTCCGCCACGGCGAAAGCGTGGGGAACGTCGCGGCGACCCGCGCGGAGCGTGAGGGACTCGATCGCGTGCCCGTGGAGATACGCGATGCGGACGTGCCGCTGTCGGCGACGGGGGAGCAGCAGGCTCGGGCGCTCGGGCGCTGGCTGGAGGAGGAGCGGGAGGACATCGGGGCGTTCTGGGTCTCGCCCTATCTCCGTGCCCGGCAGACGCTGGAGATCGCGATGGGCGCGCGCCCCGGTCCCGTCGGGATCGACGAGCGGCTCCGTGACCGCGAACTCGGGATCCTCGACCTGCTGACCGCGCGGGGCGTCGCGCGGCTGCATCCGGAGGAGGCGGAACGCCGCCGGCACCTCGGCAAGTTCTACCACCGGCCCCCCGGAGGCGAGTCCTGGGCGGACGTGGCGCTGAGGCTGCGCTCGGTCCTTCCGGCGGTCCTCGGGCAGGAGGGCCCGTCGGCGCTCATCGTCGCGCACGACGCGGTCGTCACGCTCATCGCGACTCTGCTGCTGAACATGCCCGAAGAACAGCTCCTGGAGTTCGCGGCGGCCAATCCCGTGTTGAACGCCTCGGTGACCAAGCTCGACCGTGCCGGTGCCGGCTGGGAGGTGTCCGCCTTCGCCGATGTGGGCCACCTCCGCGAGCAGGGTGCCGACGTCACCGTGCACCAGGGCACGCCGGATGTGCAGGGAGAAGGAGACCACGATGCCGGAACCGACTGAACCCGACCCCGCTCGGACCGAGGAGGCCGGTCGCGCGACGGCCGTCACCCCCGACCTGCTCCGCGGCTGGGGCCTGCCCGACCCGGGAGAGGACAAGAAGTCGCGCGGCGACGTCGTCGTGATCGGCGGTTCCCGGCGCACCCCGGGTGGCGTGATCCTCGCCGGTGAGGCGGCCCTGAGGGTGGGAGCCGGGCGTCTCGGGGTCTTCGTCCCCCGGTCCATCGACGCCCATCTGGGCGCGGTGCTGCCGGAGGCGGCGATCAACGCGTTGCCGGAGCAGGCGAGCGACCCGTTCGAGGATCCGGCGCGGGAGACGATCGCGCGTGCCGACGCCGTCCTGGTCGGCCCCGGGTTCGACGACGCCGAGGAGACCCGCGACACCCTCGAGGCGGTGGCCGACGCGGGTCCCCGCGCTCTCGTCCTCGACGCGTATGCGCTCGGCGTGCTGCCCGGCCTCGACCGCACCCTGCTGCCGGACCGGCTGCTGCTCACCCCCAACCGGGAGGAGCTGGCGATCCTGCTCGACGAGGGGTCGGATCCCGATGCCCTGACGGACCTCGCGGCAGCCGTCGGCGAGGCCGCCCGCAGATACCGTGCGGTCGTGACCTGCTACGACGTCGTGTCGGGGCCGGACGGAGAGAGCTGGCTGGTCGGCGGTGGTGGTCCGGGGCTGGCCACATCCGGCAGCGGCGACGTCCTCGCCGGCGCGATCGCGGGCTTCGTCGCCCGCGGCACCGCCTTGTCGCGCGCGGCGGTCTGGGGATCGTGGGCCCATGCTCGGGCCGGGGAGCGACTCACCGAACGCCTCGGTCTCGGCTTCCTCGCCCGGGAACTCGCCGCCGAGCTGCCGTTCGCGCTCCGTGAGGTCGGATGACCGGGTTTCCCGACCCTGGGAGTTCCCTCCGGACCCGCGCCCGGCAGCACTGAGCGATATATCGTTATATATCGCCGAGCTTCCGATGCCCGGCGCAGAGGAGGTCATCATGAGCGGTTCATTCATGGGCGACGCATTCGGCGCACGCGGTCGGGGCGCCGGGGACAACTGGTCGATGTCGAGTATCTGGGACGCGATGGACCAGCTGCGTTCCACGTTCGAGCAGAAGGTCGGCGGGGCGACCCGCATGCAACGCGGCGACGTCCGTGCCGCGGTGCTGGCACTGCTTTCCGAGCGGCCGATGCACGGCTACCAGATCATCAACGAGATCGGCGAGCGCAGCGGTGGTTCGTGGAAGCCGAGCCCCGGGTCGGTGTACCCGACGCTCCAGCTCCTCTCCGACGAGGGTCTGATCCGCGCCGAGGAGTCCGGCGGACGCAAGACGTACTCCCTCACCGACGAGGGTCGTCTGGTCGCGGCGGAGGAGACGGGCCGCTCGGCTCCGTGGGAGACGTCCTCGAGCGGGCGGGACAGCGGCAAGCACGGTGCCCTGCCGAAGGCGGGCGTCGACCTGGCGCAAGCGGTCGCACAGGTGGCGCGCACCGGCAACCCAGATCAGGTGAGGGAAGCGGTCGCCGTCCTCGACGACGCGCGACGTAAGCTCTACTCCATCCTCGCTCAGGACTGACTGCGTACCGTCGGCACGCCGGCGTCAAGGAGGCTCGGTGGCCGACGGTTCCGGGATGCGTCCGCGCTACCGCCGCATCATGCGGTTCGCCGCGCGATATCTCATCCAGTCCTGGTGGTACGAGCTGTTCCTGCCGCGACTCGGCCTGGGGGTCATCGCCGAACGGACCCGCGCGCAGCGGATGCGCAGGATCGCCCGGCGCTTCCACGCGCTGGCGGTGGATCTCGGCGGGCTCATGATCAAGGTGGGGCAGTTCATGTCGTCGCGGCTGGACGTGCTGCCGCCCGAGATCACCTCCGAACTCGAGGGGCTGCAGGACGAGGTGCCACCGGTCGCGTTCCCGGCGATCCGGCAGCTCGCCGAGTCGGAGCTGGACATGTCGCTCGAGCGCGCGTTCGCCTCCGTCGACGAGGTCCCGCTGGCGGCCGCATCGTTCGGACAGGCCCATCGCGCCACCCTCGCCTCTGTTGATGCGGATGAGCTCGGGCTCGCGGATGCGGTCGTGAAGATCCAGCGTCCCGGCATCGAGCAGGTGATCGAGGTGGACCTGCGTGCGTTGCGCCGGGTGGCGCAGTGGCTGAGCCGGGTCCGGATCGTCGCGGACCGGGTGGACGTGCCGGCCCTCGTGGAGGAGTTCGCCACCACGAGTCTCGAGGAGATCGACTACATCCACGAGGCGGTGAACGCCGAGCGTTTCGCCGGGGACTTCGCCGACGACGCGCGGGTCGCAGTCCCCATCGTCGTCTGGGAGCGCACCACGACGCGCGTGCTGACCCTGCAGGACGTCACGGCGATCAAGATCAACGACGTGGATGCGCTCCGCGCCGCAGGCATCGACCCCTCCGCGGTCGCCGACCGGTTCGCGGCGGTGATGTTCGACCAGCTCTTCGTGAACGGGTACTTCCACGCCGATCCGCATCCGGGGAACATCTTCGTCACGCCACGGCCTGCGGATGCCGATCCGGCGGACGACGGACCGCCCTGGCGCCTGACCTTCATCGACTTCGGGATGATGGGCACGGTGCCGGACGGCCTGCGCCGTGGACTGCGGCGCCTGCTCATCGCCGCCGCCTCGCGCGACGGGAAGGGACTCGTCGAGGGCATCCGCGACGTGGGCGTCCTCCTCCCGTCCGCGGACACCACCGAGCTGGAGCGGGCGATGGTCCAGCTCTTCGCGCGATTCGGCGGGATGGGCTTCGCGGAGCTGCAGGAGGTGGACCCGAGGGAGTTCCAGTCCTTCGCGACGGAGTTCGGTGACACCATCCGCTCGCTCCCGTTCCAACTCCCGGAGAACTTCCTGCTGATCATCCGGGCCATGTCGCTCACCTCCGGAATGTGCAGTTCGCTCGACCCGGCGTTCAACATCTGGGATGCCGTCGAGCCCTACGCCGCGCGGCTGCTGCAGGAGGAGCGCGGCGACCTCGTGCAGACGGTCGCGCGGGAGGCTGCGTCGGTCGCCGGCATCGCGGCGCGCCTGCCCCGCCGCCTGGACGAGCTCACGACCCGGCTGGAGGGCGGACGGCTGACCGTGGAGACGCCGAAGCTGGACCAGAGGATCGGCAGGCTGGAGCGGCTGGGGCGCCGGATCGTGTCCGCCGTCCTCTTCGCCGGGCTGCTCGTCGCCGGGGTGGTCGCCCGCCCGGACGACCCGGTCCTCGGCACGGTGCTGATGGGGGTCTCCGCGCTGCCCCTGCTGCACGCCCTGTTCGCGGGCGTCGCCGCCAGGCGGAGGTAGACGGCATCCGGCGCCATCCGGCGCCATCCGGCGCCCCTGCCGGTACCGTTGCCCCATGACGACCGACACCCCCTCGACCATCGCGCCCGCTGATCGTGCCCGCAGGCTGTCCGCCCTCCACGCCGCCCCCGAGATCCTGCGCGTGGTGAACATCTGGGACGTCGTATCCGCCCGGGCGGTGCTCGCCCTCCCCGAGACGAAGGCCCTCGCGACGGCAGGCCACTCGATCGCGGCGTCCTTCGGCTACGCCGACGGCGCCATCCCGCTCGAAATCACGCTCGAGATGGTCGGTCGTATCGTGACGGCCGCCGGCGACGTGCCGGTCTCCGCCGACCTCGACGACGGGTACGCGGATGCGGGGGAGACGACGCGTCGCGCGATCGGCGTCGGGATCGTCGGGGCGAACATGGAGGATCGCCTGCGTCCGGTCGCGGAGGCCGCGGCGCGGGTCGAGGCGGTCGTCGCCGCAGGACAGGCGGAGGGCGTGCCCTTCGTCCTGAACGCCCGGACGGACGCGTTCGTGCGTGCGCCAGGACGGCCCGTCGAGGACTCCATCGCCGATGCGGTCACGCGCGGTCGCGCCTACCTCGCGGCGGGGGCCGACATCGTCTTCGTGCCCGGTGTGCTGGATGCGGAGGTGACGCGCCGGCTCGTCGAGGGCATCGGCGACCGGAAGGTCAGCGTCATCGGGCTCCCCGGGGCGCTCACCGCTGCGGAGTACGAGGCGCTCGGGGTCGCCCGCATCTCCTACGGGCCGACCACCCAGCGCGTGGCCCTGACGGCGCTGCAGGATGTCGCGGCGAGCCTCTACGCGGACGGCGTGATCCCGGAAGGAACGCGCGCGCTGAACTGACCCGGCTCCGGCCCGGTCCCCGTGCGATGGCAAGGCACCGGGGAGGACGGGGCGGGCGACCTCGATCCCGAGGAGCTCTGAGGCTGCCTCCGCCCGCCTGTTGGGGGAGGCGCGGGGAAGGGACCTTCGGGCACTCCCGCATCCTCAGGCGGCGATCTACCGTGGTCGAATGAAGGTCACGCCGTGGCTGCTCGATTCCGATCCCACCCTCCGCTGGCAGGTGGAGCGCGACATCGTCCGGGCCCCTGCGGAGATCTGGCAGGAGACCCGGTCGCGGATCGCGACGGAGGGCGACGGAGCGGCGCTGCTGGCCCATCAGGACCCGGACGGGCAGTGGGCGCAGGGGGCGTACTTCCCGTCGGATGCCGACGAGGAGGAAGACGGTCAGCCCTGGACCGCCACGACGTGGACCCTCACGACGCTCCGGGAGTGGGGGCTGGCGGCGGAAGCGCTCGCCGGGACGGCGGAGAAGCTCGAGGCGAACGCCCGGTGGGAGTACGAGGACCTGCCCTACTGGGGCGGTGAGGTCGACGTCTGCATCAACGCGATGACCCTCGCGAACGGAGCCTGGCTCGGCGCCGACGTGCGTGCGCTCGCCGACTGGTTCCCCGAGCATCAGCTCCCCGACGGCGGCTGGAACTGCGACTGGGTGGAGGGGTCCCGGCGATCCTCGTTCCACTCCACGATCAATGCGCTGATCGGCATCCTGGACTACGAGCAGCGCACCGGCGGCAGCCGCGACCTCCGGGTCGCACGGGCCCGAGGCGAGGAGTACCTGCTCCAGCGACACCTGCGCTACCGCTTGTCGGACGGCACCCAGGTGGGGCCCTGGGCCACGCAACTGCTCTATCCCATGCGGTGGCCGTTCAGCGCCCTGAAGGCGGTGGACTACTTCACCCGTGCCGCACACCACGACGGGGTCCCGCTGGATCCCCGGGTCGGAGACTCGCTCGGCCTCGTCCGCTCCCGCCGCCGCCGCGACGGGCGGTGGCGGCAGGAGGGGCAGCTCCCGGGCCGCGTGTGGTTCCCGGTGGATGTGCCCACCGGCGCGCCCTCCAAGTGGGTGACGTTCCTGGCGCTGCGCGCTCTCAACGAGCACCCCTGACGGGTCCGGTGCCAGGCGCAGACGCCCGGCGGAGTACTCGCACTCGGCGTGGGAAGGCTCTCACCGCCACACCTACCGATACCGGATCACCGCGTCGCGGATCGAATCCGCGTGCAAGTAAATTTCGTCAAGCGAACTGATCGGATGACGAGTCTCTACTTTTGCCTCGTCGAGGAGACCGAGGTACTTCTGCTTCGAGTTGAAATGCAGTCTCGCGATCGGCTTGCGGTTGTTGTCGTCGAGGAGGACTGCGAAGTAACTCTTGGCGTCGCGATGAGTGACGCGAACAGGCTTGATTTCGCCGCAAGCGATGGCCTTGACGATCTGATAGCCCTCGATCTCTTCGAGGGTGGTCGCGATTTCGGTGTCACGATCCAGGTCGTCCTGAGCCACCTGCTCGCTGGTCACAGAAGCGGTGCCCTCGTCGATGGGACGGATGCCGGCACCCGCGCCGAGTGCGGTCTTGAGACGGTCATTGACACTCTCCGTCAAGAACTGCCGTGACGCCTTGGTCACGAGAGAGGTGAACTGTTCTCGGACCCTCTGGGTGTAGGAGCCCTCGTATACCTTGGTAGCGAAGAACTTGATCCAGTCGTCACTGGGATCACGGAACTGGCCACCGATGGCGCGTTTGAGAGCGCCGACGTACTTGAGCTCCTCGGCGGCGCTAATGATTGATTCCAGGTCGAAAGTTTCTTTGCTGAGCTTCTTCACCTCGGGGATGAGAGTCTCGTCGATGTCGAGAAGGTCCAGGACCAGAAAGGGCTTGGCGTCCATTCGATTCGGCGCGTCGAGGTCCGTGTAGAACTGCCAGATCACGCCGTTGGTGAGCGCGGCGATTCGCGCATTGGTAGTGGAGAAGTACCGGAAGAGCTGTGACGCGTGCTCGATCTTCGGCGCGCCCGTGGATGCTTTGCACTCGATGAGGATCTGCACCTCACCATCACGCATGATCGCATAGTCGATCTTCTCGCCCTTTTTGATGCCGACGTCGGCCGTGAACTCCGGCACGACCTCCATAGGATCGAAGACGTCGTAACCGAGAATGGTCGAGATGAACGGCATGACGAACGCGTTCTTTGTCGCTTCTTCTGTACCGATCGCGGCAGCCTGATTGTGCACTTTGGTCGCGAGCGCGGATAGGCGGTCTTCGAACTCCATTGTTCCCCCCATTTTTGACAACTGTGGGGAGCCTAGCGGGCGGAGGAAACAGGAGTCGGACACTCGCCGGAAGTACCGAATCGTCGGTCAGATGCGCATCTGCCGACACGACGATGCCGCGACCCGTGGGCCGCGGCATCGTGATGGGGGGGTGTTCGTTACGCCGTCGCTGCGGTGTCCCGCTTCGGCAGCACCCAGCCGGGGCGCACGAAGTGGCACGTGTAGCCGTTCGGGATGCGCTGCAGGTAGTCCTGGTGCTCCGGCTCGGCCTCCCAGAAGGGTCCGGCGGGCTCGATCGTGGTGACGACCTTGGCCGGCCAGATGCCCGAGGCGTCGACGTCCGCGATCGTCTCGCGGGCGATCCGCTCCTGCTCGGGGGTGAGGGGGAAGATCGCCGAGCGGTAACTGGTCCCGATGTCGTTGCCCTGACGGTTCAGCGTCGACGGGTCGTGGATCTGGAAGAAGAACGCCAGGATGTCCCGATACGTCGTCCGTGCGGGATCGAAGACGATCTCGACCGCCTCGGCATGACCGGGGTGGTTCCGGTAGGTGGCGTGGTCGTTGGAGCCGCCGGTGTACCCGACGCGTGTGTCGAGGACACCGGGCTGGCGGCGGATCAGGTCCTCCACGCCCCAGAAACACCCGCCGGCGAGGACGGCGGTCTCGGTGCCGGGGGTTCGGGTGACGGTGCCGGTGTCGGTGGTCATGTGGCGTTCTCCTCTGTGGGGGTGGGGAAGAGCGAACGGTAGCTACCGTAGCCCTGCTCGTCGAGCTCGGCGACGGGGACGAAACGCAGCGCCGCGGAGTTCATGCAGTAGCGCAGCCCGCCCGCCTCCTGCGGTCCGTCCGGGAAGACGTGACCGAGGTGGCTGTCCGCCCCGGCCGAGCGCACTTCCGTGCGGGTCATCCAGAACGAGCCGTCGGTCACCTCGGTGACGACATCGGAGGCGATGGGCTTCGTGAAGCTCGGCCAACCCGTGCCGCTGTCGAACTTGTCGGTCGATGAGAACAGCGGCTGGCCGGACACGACGTCGACGTAGATGCCCTGCTCGTGGTGGTCCCAGTACCGGTTGCGGAAGGGAGGCTCGGTGCCCTCCTCCTGCGTGACGTGGTACTCGGTGGGGGTGAGGTGCTCGAGCGCCTCGGGAGTCCTGCGGTAATCGTGTGTCACGGTTTCCTCCTGGAGCGACGACGCTGGCTGCGGCGTCACCAGGTGGAACCGTGCCGGGTCCTGTTTTGGTCCCGCGAAGCTGGGAACGGGCTAGGAGTTCGGGGAACATCCGGGAAAGCCGCGGTGTGATGGGACACCCCCACCCGAAGGAGCATCCGTGCCTCGCACCATCGTCATCACCGGAGCCAGCGACGGAATCGGTGCCGCCGCGGCGGCGCAGGTGCACGCGGCGGGCGAGCAGGTCGTCGTCGTCGGGCGAGACCCCGGCAAGACGAAGGCGGTGGCCGCCCGGCTGGATGCCCCGTGGCACGTCGCGGATTACACCGAGCTGTCGCAGGTGCGGGACCTCGCCGCCGAACTCCGGGAGTCCTACCCTCGCATCGACGTGCTGGCGAACAACGCCGGGGGGATCTTCGCGGAACGCGCCGTCACCGCGGACGGATTCGAGCGCACGTTCCAGGTGAACCACCTGGGCGGGTTCCTGCTCACCAATCTGCTCCTGGACCGCTTGATCGCGGACCGGGCGTCCGTCGTCCAGACATCCAGCCTCGCGGCGCGTCGATTCGCGAGATTCGACATCGACGACCTGCAGAACGAGCGCTCCTATTCCTCCGGATCCGCCTATGGGAACGCGAAGCTGGCCGACATCCTCTTCACGAAGGAACTGCTGCGCCGCCACGGTGACGACGGCGTCCACCCGGTCGCCTTCCACCCCGGCGCGATCGCCAGTAGCTTCGCGGCCGCCGCATCCGGGCCGTGGCGCTTCATGTACACGAACCCCCTCACGACCCGGTTGCTGTCCTCCACGGAGGAGGGCGGATCCCGGCTCGCGTGGCTCGCCCTCGGCAAGCCCGGGGTCGACTGGACTCCGGGAGAGTACTACGCCCGGAACCGCGTCGCCCGGACGAACCCGCTCGCCGACGACCCCGGACTGGCGAAGCGGCTGTGGGACCGGAGCGCGGAGATGGTCGGGCTCTGAGACGCGCCCGCGAGGGCCGTTGATCTGGCCTTTTCCGGGAACGGCTCCCACCTGGCGCCCAGGGATCACGGATGGATCGCCCAGGGACGGGGGCGCAGACTCGTTGCTTCGCGTCTTACCCGGAGACGCGTGGCGCCGCAGAGGCGCACCGATCCTATGGAGGACCTCACGTTCGTCATGCGTTCCGAACAGAAGCTCGCCCGAGCCCGTCGCCGTACCCGCCGCCGCACGATCGCGACCGTCACGGTCGGCGCCGTCGCGGCCCTCGGCATCCTGACCACGAATGCCGCCGCTGCGGCCGATTCGACGCTCACGGATGAGGGCAGGCCGGCGGGGTACGCGTCGACGCCGGCAGCGAAGACCGACGCTCTGGCGACGGCACTGGCATCGCTCGACACGCAGGGCACGAGCGCGACCGCCAAGGCCACCCTCGCCGCCGGTGAGGCGGCGCTCGCCGACGCCGAGGCGATCGTCTCCGAGATGTCGTCCTCCGGACTCGACTTCGGGAGCGCGAAGACCACGATCGACACGGAGCCGCTCGCGGAGGCCGTCGAGGAGATGTCCGACACGGGGCTTCTGCCGGCGTTCCTCTTCGTCGAGCTCGCGCAGACGGTCAAGGCGCAGACGGAGATCGTCGCCGATCACGTCGTGGACCTGCGCGAAACGCTCACCGAGGCCGTCGCCGAGAAGGCGGCTGCGGATGCGGCTGCCGCTGCCGCCGCGGAGGCGCAGCGTCAGGCCGAGGCCGCCGCGGAGGCGCAGCGCCAGGCCGAGGCGGCCGCCGCGGCTCTCGCTGCGGTGAACACCCCCGCCGGCGCCAAGTCCTATGCGCAGCAGCTGGCTTCCCAGCAGTACGGCTGGGGCGGGGACCAGTTCTCCTGCCTCGTCTCGCTCTGGCAGAAGGAATCGGGCTGGAACTACCAGGCCTACAACCCGAGCGGCGCGACCGGCATCCCGCAGGCGCTCCCGGGCAGCAAGATGGCGTCCTCCGGAGCCGACTGGCAGACCAACGCCGCCACGCAGATCGCCTGGGGGCTCGGCTACATCTCCTCGGTCTACGGCACGCCGTGTTCCGCGTGGGGGCACTCGCAGGCCACGAACTGGTACTGATCCCGCACTCAGCCCGCGCCTCAGGGCGCGGGCTGAGTCTCCGCCACGGCCGGACGCGTAGGGTGTGCGCATGTCAGCGACAGAGCGAGAGCAATGCGCAGCAGGTGCCATGCACCGGTCGGCTCGGCGGGTGGGGCGATGAAGGCGCGCCTCCCGGTCCCGCTGCCCACCCGTCCTGGCCAGGAATCCGTCTGGGCCTATCCGCGGCCACCCCGCATCGAGCGAGTTCCGCGGCGGGCGCGGATCGTCCTCGGCGGGGAGGAGATCGTCGCGACGGATGATGTCGTCCGGGTGCTGGAGACGAGCCATCCGCCGGTCTACTACCTTCCGATCGCCGCCTTCGCCGACGGCAGCCTGGTGCCCACGCACGGTGGCTCGTTCTGCGAGTACAAGGGTTCCGCGACGTATTTCGACGTCCACGGCGGCGGGGCGATACGCCCGCGCGCGGCGTGGACCTACCCCAGCCCCTCGCCCGGGTACGAACTGCTCACCGGGCGGGTCGCGGTGTACGCGCAGGGCATGGACGCCTGCATGATCGATGACACCGAGGTCCAGCCCCAGCCGGGGGAGTACTACGGCGGATGGATCACGCCGGACGTCGTGGGGCCGTTCAAGGGCGTCCCGGGCTCGGCGGGTTGGTAACGCCGGCTTCGCATCCACCGGGCTCGGAGCGGAACGGCGTCGCCGGGCGTCCCGACGACGATCGGCGCTACCCTGAACGGATGCCGGCCGAACCCACTGCCCTGAGTGCCCGGGCGCAGCTGCGGGCGGTGGCGGAACGGTCGTCTCGCGGGCAGGGCGGTGACGAGTTCGCTCCGCTCTTCTCCGTGCCGGCCCCCACGGACTCCCGCCGGGCATCCGTGCTCCTGCTGTTCGGGGTGCTCGACGGACTGCCCGCCGGCCACGATGCGCACGACCTGCCCGTCTCCCGTGACCTGGACGTGCTGCTGCTCGCCCGTGCCTCCACGCTGCGCGCTCATCCGGGGCAGGTGGCCTTCCCCGGCGGACGAGTCGACCCGGACGACGAGGGACCGATCGCCGCAGCCCTTCGCGAGGCCCGCGAGGAGACCGGCCTCGACCCGACGGGGGTGGAGGTGCTCGGCACCCTGGAGACCCTGCCGCTCGTGTTCTCCCGCCACCTGGTGACGCCCGTGCTCGGGTGGTGGCGCAGTCCCTCACCCGTCCGCGTCGTCGACGAGGGGGAGTCCGCCGACGTGTTCCGCGCGCCGGTGGCCGACCTGCTGAACCCCGCCAACCGGGGCGTCACGGTGCTGTATCGCGACGGCGAGGAGTTCCGCGGCCCGGGTTTCCTCGTGCCGCACGCCGGCGGCGAGTACATCGTCTGGGGCTTCACCGCGATGGTGCTGGACGGTCTGTTCACCCGGCTCGGGTGGACCGAACCGTGGGACGATCAGCGGCGCCTGCCTCTCGTCGTGCCGGATCCGGACTCCGCGGCGACCCGCTGACCAGCGCCGCGCGCGACGACCGGTCGATGTCGGAGGTCCGCCGTAGTCTCTGGATATGACGGTGATCACCGATCGGTTCCGGCCAGAATCCGCCCCGCGTGCGGCGGAGGACGACCCCTGCTGGTGGACCGATGAGGACCTCTGCGGGTGGACCGATGAGGATCTCGACGCCGTCGGCCTGCCTACGCCCGACACGCTCGAGCACATCCTCGAGATCGATGCGGTGATGGCGGGCTTCGCCGCGCAGCGCGCCGTCTCGGTTCACCGGTTCTGGCGCGAAGCCATCGGACGCCCCCGCGGACCCCGCGCGACGCGCGAGATCGTCGACCGCTCCGTGCGGCTCGAGCTGGCGACCGCGCTGAGGATCACCGAGAACGCGGCGGGGATGCTGCTGGCGCGGTCTCGGGCACTGGTCGAGTCCTACCCCGGGCTTCTCGATGCCCTCGCCGCCGGCCGCGTCACCGAGCGCCATGCGGACGTCTTCGTCGATGCGATGGACGAGGTCGATGCGATGGACGAGGTCGATCCGGAGGTGCGTGCACGGATCGTGGAGCGCGCACTGGAGTTCGCAGAGGCCGAGCCGCTCGGGACGTTCCGGCGTTCTCTGCGCCGGCTGATCGACACCGCCCGGTCGGTCAGCCTCGCGGACCGGAACGAGGAGGCGCTGCGTCAGCGCCGCGTCGTACGGGAACCGGCACAGGACGGGATGGCGTGGCTGTCGCTGTACATCCCCGCGGTCGAGGCGCAGGCGGTCCTCGATCGCGCGACCGCCATGGCTGAAGTCCTCGCGGCGGCGGACGGTGAGACCCGCACGCTCGACCAGCTCCGCGCCGACGTGGTGAGCGACCTGCTCATCGATGGCGAGGTACCGGCCCACCCCGAGGCCGCGCGGGGCATCCGGCCGCGCGTCGCCGTCACCGTCCCGGCCCTGTCCTTGCTGGACGACCGTGCGGCGGCGGATGCTCCCGCGACGGTCGAAGGCCTCGGGCCGATCGCCATCGAGCGGGCGCGCGAGCTCTGCGGGGCGGCCGCGGGCTGGATGCGGGTGCTGACGCACCCCGAGACCGGCGTCGTCCTGTCGGTCGGGCGTGAGCAGTACCAGCCGCCGCCGGCGCTGCGGAGACTCGTCCGCTGGCGATCCGGCCGATGTATGGCCCCCGGGTGCGGCAGACCCTCGGACCGATGCGAGATCGATCACACGATCGCCTGGGAGGACGGGGGAGAGACGGCGGCATGGAACCTCGCCCCGCTCTGCACAGGGCATCACACGATCAAGCATCACGGGAACTGGGCCGTGCAGCAGCTGCCCGGCGGTGTGCTCGAATGGCGGTCGCCGACCGGCAGACGGTACCTGGTGGAACCCGAACGACGGATGCCTTCTTTCGTGCCTGACGCCGGCCGAGCATCGGCGTCGATGAGCGGTCCGTGCCTGGGCGAGACGCCGCCCTTCTGAACGGGTGGGCGCCGGCGGTGACAGAAACGCCCGTCGGGGTCGGGTCAAGACGGGGGCGATAGAGGGAACAGAAGGCTTCGACCTCACGTCGGTGCAGAATGCACCCACGACCCCCTCACGCCGACGGGCGCTTCTGGGTCACGCAGGCACGAGGGTACGCCTGTCCGCCCGATTACGCACGGGGTCGGGCGGAACTGATGGGAGGATGCCCCGGAGGGGGACACATGCCACGACGTCGCGAACCCACGCCGCTGCCCGATCTGAGCGGGCGCACCGCACTCGTCACGGGTGCGAGCGACGGGGTGGGGCTCGAGATCGCCCGGGCGCTGGCCGGAGCGGGTGCCGAGGTGCTCATGCCGGTGCGCAACCGGGTGAAGGGCGAGCGGGCGATGGAGCGCATCCGCCGCACCGTCCCGCGCGCCCGTCTCGTCCTGCGGGACCTCGACCTCGCCCGCCTGTCATCCGTCAGGAGCCTCGCGGCCGGTCTGGTCGCCGAGGCGCGACCGCTCGACCTCGTCGTCCTGAATGCGGGGATGGTGCTCCTGGGCGACCCGCGCCGACACGTGAGCGAGGACGGGTTCGAGCTGCATTTCCAGACGAACGTCCTCGGGCATGTGGCGCTCCTGCGCGCAGCCGCGCCCCTCCTGCGCGAGGGCAGTCGGGTCGCGGTGCAGTGCAGCATCGCCGCCGCGGTGGGACGGCTCCGCTGGGACGACCTGCAGAGCACCCGCGGGTACACCGCCTTCCGCGCCTACAGCGCATCGAAGCTGGCTCTGGGTCTCTGGGGCTTCGAACTCGCGCGGCGCACCGCATCGTCGGGGGTGCGTGTCGCCGTCTGCCACCCCGGTGTCTCGCCGGGGACCGAGATCGCCCCGCGCATCCGCGACCGGGTGCCGGCCGGTATCCGGGACCCCGCCATCGCACGGCTCGGCAACAGTCCCGCCGATGCGGCCGGCCCGGCGCTCCTGGCGCTGACCACGGATGCTCCGACGGGCGCGTTCTTCGGCCCGTCCGGCCTGCTCGGGATCAGCGGGCCGCCCACCGAACGGCGCCCCTTCCGGCGGCTGCGCAGTGCAGCGGATGCCGCCCGCATCCGGGACGTCATGGTGAGGATGCTCGACGGGTGACGAGCCCGGCGCTCAGGCGGAGATCTCGCCGACCGCCTCGCCGGTGTCCTCGGGGGCGAGGGAGCGGGCGAGATCGGCCTGCGTCACGATGCCCACGAGGTCGTGCCCCTCGATGACGGGTAGGCGCCGCACGTGATACGCCTTCATCGTCTTCAGTGCCTTCCGGACGTCGTCGTCCGCCTTGATCGTGATGAGCGTGCGCTGAGCGAGCTGGCCCGCGGTGGTGAGGGCGGGGTCGCCTCCCTCGGCGAGGCACTTCACGACGATGTCGCGGTCGGTCAGGATGCCTTTCAGGCGCTTGTCGTCACCGCAGATCGGCAGTGCACCGACATCCAGCGTGGCCAGGAGACGCGCAGCCTCGATCAGCGTCTGGTGCTCTCCCACGCAGCGCGGTGCAGGTGTCATGACGTCTCGCGCGACGGTCATTCCGGCTCATCTCCCTCCGCATCGGGTGATGCGGTCGACGGTAGGCCGCCCGCGGGGGTGCAGGAAGGGGGCTTGACAGTGCCGATGTCTCCGGCCGCGCTATCCGTGCCCGCGCAGGATCCGCGCCAGGACCGCCGCTTCGCTGATCGCGGGGTCCTTCGTGGCCGTCAACAGGGTGAGCGGACCTGCGGACGCCAGCTCGCGGAGGTGCTGGAGCGCCTCGGCCGACTGCGGGTCGTCGAGTTCCCGGCGATAGCGCGCGGTGAACTCCTCGAAGCGCTCGGGAACGTGGCCGTACCAGGTGCGCAGTTCGGGGGACGGGGCGACCTGCTTCAGCCATTCATCGAGGTGCGCTCGCTCGCGGCTCACGCCACGGGGCCAGAGCCGGTCCACGAGGACCCGGGAGCCGTCCGATCGCCGCGGCTCGTCGTAGACCCGGCGGACCTGGATCGGATGCGGCGTCCTGCGCACGGGGTCTCCTCTCCGGCGGATTGCTCCGCAGCGTAGGCGGGTCGGGCGGCGTCCGCCAGGGCCGGGCGGCACCGGCGTGGGTCGGCACGCCCCGTAGGATCGGTCGCGAGCGCGCATCGCGCAGGAAGGTCGTCGCATGCACGCCAACAGCCGGAACACCTGGGTCCTCGTCGACGGGGAGAACATCGACGCGACGCTGGGTGGCTCCATCCTCGGTCGCCGCCCCCAGCCCGACGAGCGGCCGCGGTGGGACCGGATCCTCAGCTTCGTGGAGCGCACCTGGGATCAGACCGCGAGGGGCCTGTTCTTCCTGAACGCGACCACCAACCTGCCCATGACGTTCGTCCAGGCGCTGAAAGCCCTGGGGTACGAACCCGTGCTGCTGTCCGGACCCGCCGACGCCAAGGTGGTCGACATCGCCATCCAGCGCACCCTCCAGGCGCTGCGCGAGCGCGAGGACGACGTGGTGCTCGTCAGCCACGACGGGGACTTCGTCGAGGACATCGAACCGCTCCTCGACGGCCGCCGCCAGGTGGGTGTGCTCGCGTTCGGAGAGTTCCGCAACACCACCTACGCCACCCTGCCGGGGATCACGTTCTTCGACCTCGAATACGACGCGCGGGCGTTCGACGCGCCGCTGCCCCGCATCCGGGTCATCCCGATCGAGGAGTTCGACCCGCTGGCGTTCCTGGGCTGAGCCATGGCGCCTGATCAGCAGCCCCTCGTCGAGTTCTGGCGCCTCCGTCGATCGGAGTCGCCCGACCTGCCGGATGCGATGCCGGCCTCGTGGGCCTTCGGGGCCACCCCGGCGCACGCGGACGAGCTGCTCGCATTGGTTCTCGCGGGCGTGAAGACCGGTACGGCCTCCTCCCTCTGGGACTACGAGCACAGCGGAGAACCGCTGCCCGAGGAGGGTGAGCTCAGCATCATCCTGGACGGCACGGGCGCTCCGCGCGCCGTGATCGAAACGACGCGCATCCGCATCGTGCCCTTAGGCGAGGTGGACGAGGAGCATGCGCACGCCGAGGGGGAGGGCGACCGCAGCCTCGCCTCCTGGCGCGAGGTGCACGAACGGTACTGGCGACTGCATTCCGAGAACCCCCGTGGTTTCGCGCCCGACATGCCGGTCGTGTGCGAGCGGTTCCGCCTGCTGTACCCCTAGGCGGGCGCTGCGGGAGGAGTCCGCGCAGGCACCGGCGTGCCCTGGTGGAAGAAGCAGCGCATCGTCCCGCGTTCCCGGCGCCAGAGCGAGGACCGGCGGCTCGTCCGCCCCCTGGACTCGAGGCGGTACGTGAGAAGGACGGTGTCTGGTCCGATGACGCGTCCGTCACAGTCGCTGAGGGTGGCCCCGAGAACCTCGTCGTCACTCTCCAGGAGCGCCGCGATGATGTCCGCCCTGGTCCAGGGGCGGCCGGATTGCCCGATCTCCCGGAAGTCGGCGGCGAGCAACCGGTCGAGGTGCACGGCATCGGTCCGTGTCTGCGCGGTGAGCAGCGATGTCTCACCCTCCCACGCCGATGCGATCAGATCAGTCACGATCCCCACCCTATGAGTGCACCCGAATCGTTCACCGGCGCCGCGGTGAGCGATCGGCGGACACGCGGGAACTCGTGACGCGAACGTCATATTGATTGACATTCTCACGCAGCAGTGGTGAACTCTCGGCAAGCGGCAGGGTGGTCTCGCCTCAATGGTGAGCAATAGGCCACACATTCCCGTTCGGTCGAACACGGAGTTGCCGCCTGATCGACGTCTCGCCCCAGCGGTCCAACCCAGAAAGTGCTCAACGATGCGCAAAACTCCGATCGTCGTGTCCCTCGCCGTCCTCGGCCTCGTCTTGGCCGGATGCGGAAGCAGTCCCAACGCGCGGCCGGAGGCGGCCCCGACGGCAGACGCTCCCGAAGAGCTCGTCTTCGCCGTCGTCCCGACCGATAACAGCAAGGCGCTCGAGGCGTCGTTCATGCCTCTCGTGGCGGCGATCGAAGAGGGGACCGGGATCCCCACCCGCATCGAAGCCGTCAGCAGCAACGCCGGTGTCATCGAAGCCCAAGCCGCCGAACGCGTCGACATCGCGGTGTACGGGGCCTTCTCCTACTACCTCGCCACCGACGTGGCCGACATCACCCCGGTCGCGATGGACCAGCTCACGCCCAAGCCGGGCTCCGGCGCCGTGCAGTCGTACGGTGTCGTCGCCGGGGGCTCCGACATCGCCTCGATCGACGACGTCGCCGGCCGGACGGTGTGCTTCACCGACCCGGCCTCCACGACCGGATACCTCGCCGCCGCGGCCGGCCTTCTCGAGGCGGGGATCGACCCCGAGAACGACATCACCCCGATATTCGCGGGTAAGCACGACGTCGCGGTCACTCAGATGCTCGCCGGCGACTGCGAGGTCGCCTTCGTCGCGGGCACCTTCATCACCGACCTCCTGCCCGCGCGGGGCGTGATCGCCGAAGGGGACACCGCTACCGTGTGGACCTCGCCCGACATCCCGGGCACGCCGCTGGTCATCGGCAACTGGCTGAGCGACGACCTCAAGGAGAAGATCATCGAAGCGGTGCTCGGCTACGACGCCGTGACCGCCGCCGAGGCCGGTCTGTGCGACGACGCGCAGCGCGAATCTCCCAGCACGTGGGGGGACGAGTACACCGGGACGATGGCGTGCGAGTGGGGTGGCACCGGAGCGTTCGCGTTCGAACCCGCGACCGACGGTGACTACGACTCCATCCGCACGATCTGCGACACCACGCAGGCCGAGGTCTGCCGCAACGACTGACCCGAGAGAAGCAGCATCGTGTCCACGACGCACTCCGGCGCTCCGGCGACGGCATCACAGCTTTCCGCTCCGAGCCTCAGCATCCGGGGCCTGAGCAAGAGCTTCGGTGCCAAGACGGTGCTGCACGACATCGACCTCGAGGTCTCACCGGGGCAGTTCGTCGCCCTGGTGGGACGCTCGGGGGCGGGTAAATCCACCCTCCTGCGCCTGATCAACGGCAGCCATCGGCCAACGAGCGGCTCGGTCACCGTCCTCGGGACGGACCCGGCCGCATGCCGGCGCCGTGAACTCCAGCGCCTCCGTTCGCGCGTGGGGTTCATCTTCCAGCAGTTCGGTCTCGTGGGCCGCCTGAGCGCGCTCGAGAACGTCCTGATGGGGGCGCTCGGAGCCCTCCGGATGCCGCGGTACGGCGTCGGGAGCTATCCCCGAGCCCTGCGCGAACGCGCCGCGGAGCAGCTGGAGCGCGTCGGCCTGGCGGACGAGCGGTTCCAGCGCTGCGACACGCTCTCCGGCGGTCAGCAGCAACGCGTGGCCATCGCCCGCACTCTCCTGCAGGAGGCCGAGATCGTCCTCGCCGACGAGCCGGTCGCCTCACTCGATCCCACGGCGAGCGTGTCGGTGCTGGCGATGTTGCGCGAGCTCAGCGCAGAAGACGGCTTCACCGTCATCTGCTCCCTCCACCAGGTCGACCTCGCACTGCAGGTGAGCGATCGCATCGTGGCCGTCCGCGACGGAGCCGTCATCCTCGACGCACCCACGAGCGAGACGACGGAGGACCAGTTGCGCGCCGTGTACCGCGCCGTAGAGGCCTCCGGCACATGACGCAGACGCTCGACCGTCCGCCTCGCGCCGGGCGTCCGGAGCGAGGGCTCACCAGACCCGCGCGACGCCTCACTACCTGGGCCATCCCGCTCGCATATCTCGCCGTCACCGCGTTCGGGATCTGGTGGATCGACATCCGTCCGGAGGCCGTCGCGGCCGGATTCGGCGACATCGCGCGTCTGCTCGAACGGATGCTGCCGCCCGAGAGCGGCAACGTGCCGGGCCTGCTCAGCGGAGCGCTGGAAACGCTGTGGATCGCGATCGCGGGCACCGGGCTCGCCACGATCGCCTCCGTGTTCCTCGCCGCGGCCGCGGCGCGCACGTTCACGGGCCCGAAGCCCGTGCAGTGGGCGGCGCAGTTCATCATCGTCGTGACCCGCGCGATTCCCTCCCTCGTGTTCGCGCTGATCTTCGTGCGCATCTTCGGGCTCGGGCCCCTTGCCGGCGGCCTCGCGATCGCGGTGCACTCGGTCGGCATGATCGGCAAGATGATGGCCGACGTCTTCGAGGAGCAGGAACCCGCGCCCCGTGAGGCGATCGCAGCGGTGGGGGCCGGGCGCCTTCAGAACTTCGTGGCGACCACCTTCAGCCGGGCCCTCCCGTCGGTCACCTCCCTCGTGCTCTACCGCCTCGACATCAACATCCGCGCTTCCGCGGTGCTCGGGCTCGTCGGCGCGGGCGGCATCGGCGTGGCGTTGCAGACGGCGATCGGCTCGCTCAACTACCGGCGTGCGGCGGGCATCATCCTCGTGATCGTGGGGATGCTGCTGGTTCTCGAGATCGTGTCCTATCTCGTCCAGCGGACGGTCGCCGAGCATGCCGACACGGGCACCACTGCGGAACTGTACGGCCGGGGCCGCGACGCGGCCACCGCGGGATGGAACCGCGCCCGCATCCTGCGGTCGACCGGCGCGCTCGTCGCGCTCGCGCTGTTCGTCTTCTCCCTCACCCAGCTCGCGTTCAACCCGGCCCGGCTCGGCCGTGCGTGGGAGAACACGCTGGCGCTCCTCAGTGGCTTCGTCCCGCCGATCATCACGACCGACGTGCTCGCCGGCATCTTCGAAAGCGTCATCATGGCGCTCACCGCCACGACGTTCGGGGGCGTGCTGGGGCTGGTCATCGCGGTGCTCTCGACCAACCTCCTCATCCGCTTCGAACCCCTCTCGCTGCTGCTCCGCGGGGTGGTGGTGCTGGTGCGGGGCGTGCCGGACATCATCTACGCCCTCGTGTTCGTCGCAGCCCTCGGTCTCGGTCCCTTCGCCGGATTCCTCGCGTTGGCGATCTCGTGCACGGCACTGGCGGCGAAGTTCTTCACCGACGCGCTTCAGAAGGTCGACCCCGCGCCCCTGCGCGCCCTGGAGGCCACCGGCGCCAGCCGTCTGCAGGTGTTCGTGAGCGGTGTCTGGCCGCAGTTCGTCCCGAGCTTCATCGGCAACAGCCTCTTCACCTCCGACCTCGCCCTGCGCGAGTCGGCGGTGCTCGGCATCGTCGGCGCGGGCGGGATCGGGTTCCTTCTGGACGAGTCCGTGGCGAGCCTGGACTACCAGACCACGGCCGGCATCCTGGTGTGCCTCATCGTCGTCGTCGTGGCCCTCGAATCAGTCGCCCGATGGGCGAGGAAGAAGGTGATCTGACATGACCGGATGTCCCTTCCCGCACGGGGTCGGTGCCGGTGCTGGTGCTGCCGGTGCTGCCGGAGTCGACAGCCGCACGCGGGCGGAGCGCGGTTCGGAATGGGCCCCCGCACGGGAGGAGGACTTCGGCAGCGCGCACGCCGACTACGCCGGCCTCCGGGCGGAGAATCCGTTCCCCTGGAGCGAGGAGTTCGGGGGATTCTGGGCCGCCACCACCTACGACGACGTCGTCCGCATCACGCAGGACCACGACACCTTCATCACGTCGGTCCAGAACGTCGTGCCGCACGTGCCGCGCAGCGCACGCCGCCCGCCCCTGCACTTCGACCCGCCCGAGCACACCGCCTATCGGGACGCGATCGATCCGGTACTCCGTCGCAGCGTCGTGCGTGAGCACGAGAGCGCCTTCCGTGCCAGCGCGGAGGAGCTCGTCGACGGGATGCTACGACACGGTGCGCCCGACGCGGTGCGCGATTTCGCGGCGCCGTACGTCATGGACTGCTTCGCCGCGTTCCTCAGCGTGCCCTCCAGCCTGACCCGCCGTATCCGCGAGGTCGGCGTGCGGTATGCGTTCGCGATCCAGGACATGGACGACGAGGTGATCGGGGAGTGCAGCGCCGAGCTGTACGAGATCGCCGAGGGCGTCTACGTCGATCGGATGGCACAGCATCCCGATCCCCGCCGCGATCTGGTGGCGAGCCTGGATGCGGCCGCGCAGGACCCCGCGAACCACATCACGCGCAAGACCGCCGTCGCCACGGTGCGGCAGATGATCGTCGCGGGTATGGGGGCACCGCAGGCGGCGCTCGGCAGCTGCCTCGTGCACCTCGCGCAGGATCTCGACCTGCAGGAGCAGATGCGCCGCCGTCCCGAGGACCTTCCCGCCGCGATCGAGGAGCTCCTGCGCCTGCACGCGCCGTACCGCGTGTTCGCCCGCACCGCCGCGCACGACGTTGCCGTGCACGGACGCGTGGTGCGCGAGGGCGAGCCGATCGCCCTGGTGTACCCCTCCGCCAACCGCGACGAGGCGGTGTTCGAGGACCCCGACGCGTTCATCCTGCGCCGCGCCGGCAACTCCCACCTCGCCTTCGGGCGCGGCGCACACAAATGCCCCGCCGCCACGATGGGGCGCCTCGAACTGCTCGTCGCCCTCCAGACGATCCTTCAGCGCACCGCGTCGTTCGCTCTCGCGGGCGACGTGACGATGATGAACTGGCTCGAGTACGGGCCGCGCTCCGCACCCCTCGTCCTCCACCCCGCGCGGTGAGCCCGAGGCGGGTGAGGACGCGGTGAAAGAATCTGCTCATGTCCGCACCCGAGACGCTGCTGCCGCGCTTCCAGCAGGGCGCCCGTTCGCAGCAGTTGCTCTCGGTGCTGCTCGGCGACTACTGGTTCGCCCGGACCGAGCCGATCCCCTCGGCGGCGCTCGTGGACCTGCTGGGGCTCTTCGATGTCAGCAACGACGGGGCGCGCGGGGCGATCCAGCGGCTCGCCCAGCGCGGCTTCCTGGTCGGGACGAAGGAGGGCCGTCACACCGCGTATGCCGTGACGCCGATGACGCACGAGATCATCGACTGGCATGTGCGGGTGCTCTTCCTCAACCACCGGGCCCCGACGTGGGACGGCACCTGGACGCTCGTGGCCTACTCCGTCCCCGAGGACGCCGCGGGAACGCGACGGATGCTGCGCGATCAGCTCCGGCACCTGCGATTCGGTGCGCTCTACGATGCGCTCTGGCTGCGTCCGGGAGACGCGGCCGATTCCGTCAGGGCGACCCTGACCGGACTGCCGGAGCCCCTGCATCCGGCTCAACTGACGGTCTTCACCGGCGCACGGCTTCCCGCGGGGACCGGTCGGGACGCCGTGGCCATCGCGTTCGGACTGCGCACGCACGCGGCGCGATATCGCCAGTTCCTCCAGCGGTGGGAGCCGGTGGTCCGCCGCCTCGAGGGCGAGCGGCCCGAGACGGTGCTCGCGGCGATGCCGGATTACGGAGGCGACCCCGGGATCGCGGCCCTCCGCGTACGCACGTCGATCATGACGGAATGGCGGATGCTCCGCCGACGCGATCCGCAGCTCCCGGACGAGCTGCTGGGCGCGGATTACCCGTTGCGCCGCGCTGTCGCGGCGTGCGCGACCGTCTACGACGCTCTCGGCCCTCCGGCCGAATCGGCCGTCCGACGCATCCTCCGCCATTACCGGGCGGAGCTCGCCGGACTGGTCACACACCACACCTTCGCAGCAGCGACGTCGCTGCTGACCGAGTCGTGACTGCGTCTTCCTCCCCGGAACTACGGGCGCTCGCCGCCCGGCAGCAGTAAAGGACACCTCGATGACTTCCTCGACCTTCCGCCGCTCCGCCCTGTGCCTCCTCGTGGCCGCGGGCCTTACCCTCAGCCCTCTGGCCGCGCACGCCGCTCCGTCCGCCGCGGCCTTTTCGGCAGCCCCCCTCGCGGCGGCGCCGGGTGAGGGGCGCGGCACGCTCCCCAGCGGGAGCCGTTACGTCCTCCTCACCCCGACCGAGTGGAACGGCACGCTCCTCGTCTGGAGTCCCGGATACTCGGGCAGTGCCGGCGGCGAAGCCTCCGCCGGACCGGATCCCGATGTCGTCGCCTGGGCCCTCGACGAGGGGTACGCCCTCGCCGGATCCAAGCCGGCCACCGCCGGGTGGAGTGTGCGGGACCTGCTCGACGACCAGCCGCAACTCGCGGCGGTGGCCGCGGCATCCCTCGGCACGCCCGAGCATGTCGTCGCGTGGGGATCGTCGATGGGTGGACTGACTTCGGTCGCGTTGCTGGAGAACAACCCCGACGTCTTCGACGGGGCGCTGCCGCTGTGCGGCTCGATCGCCGGCGCCATCCCGATGCTGAACCAGGCGCTGGACGGCGCGTTCGCGCTCCGGATGCTGCTGGCGCCGGGCGACGACCGGCTCGAACTCGTCGACGTACAGAACGAACCGGCGCGGCAGGCGGCGTTCCGTGAGGTGCTCGAAGCCGCCCAGGCGACCCCGGAGGGCCGCGCGCGGATCGCGCTGGCCGCGAGTCTCGCGCAGATCCCGACGTGGACGCAGGTGGGGACACCGGAGCCGAACCCGCGCGACTTCGCAGCGCAGCAGGACCAGCTGTACCGCGCGTTCCTTTTCGGTGTCATCTCTCCGCGCGAGCCGCTGGAGTCGCGCGCCGGCGGGAACTTCTCCTGGAACACCGGCGTCGACTACGCGAGGTCGCTGAACGGCTCCGGCAACGCGCTGCTCGTGCGGGCTCTGTACGCCGAGGCGGGTCTCTCTCTCCGCGACGACCTGGGCGTGCTCGCGGACGCCGATCGAATCGCCGCGGATCCCGCCGCCGTCGAGTACATGCAGGCCAATGCCACTCCGACCGGTCGCATCGCGGGGCCCGTCCTGTCGCTGCACGAAACCGGCGACACCGCGCCGACCGTGGCGCAGGCGGAGACGTACGCCGACCGGGTGCGCCGCGGCGGGGGCAATGCGATCCTGCGGCAGGCGTTCGTCGATCGCCCCGGGCATTGCGCGTTCGCGGACGCGGAGGTCGCCGCGGTCGTCGAGACCCTGCAGGAGCGCCTCGACACCGGACGTTGGGCGAACCTCGCGACACCCCGTGTCCTCGATCAGCGCGCCGACCGCATCGCGGACGAGAGCGGTCTCGACCGGGGCACGGGGACGTTCGCGCAGTACCGTCCGGATGCCATGCTGCGCCCCGAGCGTGCTCCCGCTGACCGGTGAGAGGCGCGTGAGCACTGGCGTGATCGCAGGTATCATCGTCGCGCTTCCGGGGGTTCCGGCGCCGCGGGCCCCTCAGGTGCGCTCGGTACGCTCGAATGCATGGTGCAGTCACTGAGCCGACGCGGCCTCGCCGCGGCGTCTTTACTGGCCGCGTTCGCGGGCTACGTCGACGGCTTCGGATTCGTCTACCTGGGCGGTTACTTCGTCTCGTTCATGAGCGGCAACACCACGCGCGGGAGCGTGGACCTGTCGACCTTCTCGTGGACCGGGGCCGCGATCGCCCTCTCGTTCATCGTGTCGTTCGTGGCGGGGGCGATGGCGGGGACCGCGATCCCCGGCGGCCGTGTCCGCGGGGAGACGCGAGTGCTCGTCATGATCCTCGCGTTCGTGTGCCTGGCGGCCGTCGCCGCGGGTCTCGACTGGCGCTGGGCGACGGGGGCGGTCCTCGCCTTCGCGATGGGTGCCATGAACACGGTCTTCGCGCGCGGCGGCCAGGTGTCCTTCGGCGTCACCTACATGACCGGTGCGCTCGTGAAGCTCGCGCAGGGTCTCGTGCGCTCCGCGCGCGGGGAACGTCATACCGGCTGGGGCCGGCATCTCCTCATGTGGGCGTCGATCGCCGGCGGAGCCGTGCTCGGCGCGGCGATGCTGAACGGTATCGGGAGCGCGGCCCTCTGGGTCGCCGCCGGCGTGCTGGCCGTCCTGCTCGCCGTGCCGGGCCTGCGGAGCTGGCTCCACGTCTGACCGATCGGGCAGGCCGGCTGGCTCGGGATGGTCGTGCCCGACGTCATCGACGCGTGATCACCGTTCTCGACCGTTCACGAGATGGTCTCGAAGGACACCGATCCAGCTGTCGAATCCATCGAGATGTGCGTCGTGGCTTGCGCCCGGTATGTCGGCTCGCAGCGTGCGCGGGCGGCGCCGGATCAACTCCGCCTTCTGTTCCGCACTGAACATGCCGTTCTCTGCGAAGACCGCGAGCGTGGGAACAGTCAGCCCCTCCCACTCGGTCCATCGAGGCTCGTGGACGGCCTCCATGGTCCGCTGCATCACGTCTGCATCGAATCGTCGTCGCAGACCTTCGGATGTCGGCTCGAGGTCGCTGATCCATGCTTCGGCCAAGACGGACTCGCCGAGGAAGGCACGAGCTGCTTCCGGATCCGCGAAGGTGACCGGCCACGAGTCGAAGAATGCTCCGAGTCGGGCCGCCTCGTCAGGCTGATCGCTGCCGGAGACATGCCCCTCGAGCATCACGAGTCGTTCCACGAGATCCGGCCTCGCCGCGGCAGTGAGGAAGGCGGTGTGCGCTCCCATCGACTGACCGACCAACGTCGCGGGCCGGTCTGGAAACAACTGCGTGATGACCTGCACGATGTCGTTGACGAAGGCCGCCCGCGAAAGCTGGTGCGGCCTTCTCGTGCTCTGTCCGTGCCCTCGTTGATCCACGACGACGACGCGGAAAGCATCTGTCAACGCGTCGGCCGTCGGAATCAGTTCGCGTGCGCTTCCCGCCAATCCATGAAGCAGAACGAGCAGAGGTCCGTCGCCACCCCGATCCACGACGGAGATGTCGACACCGCCGCTTCGAATCACCAACCGGTCGCCGTTCACGCAGCCATCTTGCCTCAGCGCACACCGCGTATCCGTCGTTCAGCGGTGTCAGCGCGCCGTGACTCGAGCAGGCGTGTCGTCGCGTTCCCCGTCCGGTTTCCACCCCAGCGCGGGTGCCACGTACTTCGCGAACGACTCCACGACGCGCAGGTTGAACTCCACGCCCAGTTGGCTGGGGATGGTGATGGCAAGCAAGACCGAGCCCACGGGGCGGTCGCTCAGGGGTACGACAGGTATCCGGTTGCCGGATCGATCCCCGCGAGGAAGTCTCGAATAGTAGCCACGTGCCTCTCCCGCGTTACGGACTTGCCGCCCGAGACGCTGAACCCGTAGCCCTCGTTGGCCCCCGATACCCAGTCGTAGTGAAAGGACCAATCACTATCTCGTCTGCGCACCGAGAACGTCTCGCCGTCCACCGTGAAGTTCCCGACGTCCGAATAGGTGTCGGCGTCGGGCATCGCTGATGTCGGGACGTAGATCCAGTCGTCGCCAGTCGGCCCGTGGTCGCTGTCCATGCACTCGACCATACGAATGCCGCAGCGGCGACTCAACTGTCGAGGCTGTGCCACTCGTCACCGAGCACCCATCTGATCGCTGAGACACGTCCAGACAAGTATCCCCATGCCCGGTCGGACTTCACGTTCTTAGTGACGTGCTTTCATCTTGTAGCCCCGCTCGGCTTCTCCTAAACCTGTGGACTAGGTGTAGCCAGGTGCTTGCCCATCGATGCTGCGTTGCGCACGTCGTCGGTGAAGAGCTCCAAGAGCTCCAAGATGTCTGTGCGCAGCGACCGGAAGTCGTTCAACGTTAGGTCGAGATACTGCCCGTGAGCGATCGTGTTCCGCTTGTGCACGAGATCGGTGTCGATGCGGTTGGCCCTCAAGGAATAAAGGGCTCGCTTCTCAAGTCCAAGCCGTTCGAGGATGTCGAAGAGGACGCTGGATGAGAGGTTGCTTTCAGTTCGAACCAGTCCCTCCGAAAGTGTTGCTCCCTTCGACAGACCCGTCCGCATGAAAGTGGCGAACTCGTTGTGGATGAGGGGCGCGGTCGCTTGCTCGATGGCCGTCATCCTCGTCTTGAGCGCATTACCAAGGAATGCCTCGCTCAGTAGTTCGTAGGAGATGGACCTTGTGTTGACATACCGGATGTAGAGCTGGGCTACTGTCTTTATCCAGCCTTCCCAGTGGGCATAGAGGATTACTACTCCAGACCGCAGGTTTGCTCGTTGGTCGGCCCCAGATGACTGCTGGGCCAACTGCAGCGTTGTCGTCAACTCCTGCTTCCGCCAGGAGATCTCAGCATCGATCTCCTCATCTAGAGCCTCAACGGTGCGGATCTTCACCATCAGGCGCGGATGATCTCGCGTCCGGCAGGAACCATCATGGCCAACCGCGCCTCGGTTGACTTGCCCGTCGCAAAGCGGGCTGTCATCTCAGGGAGGTTCCAGAACTCAATAGCGCAATCGCGCAAATCATCCCGTGTGTCTTCGCCCCTTCTAAGAAGGTAGCCGAGGCTGATCGCGAGCGCCTCGAACGAGGAGTTCAGGAAGCCGCCCTTGAAGTCTTGCTTCGCGCTGTCCCACCGCCCGAGGACCTTCTCGTCAGCGTCGAAGAGCAGGTCAAAAGTCGCTTTGAATATCTGTTCCGCCTGGTGCTTGTAGTCGTCGTCGAAGCTCAGTGCCAAAGAGATGGCGAACTCTTGGAGGCCGTCCTGGAAGTTGCGAAGGCCCCTGATCTCGTCATCAGACAGTGCATGAAGATAAAGGAATCGGAGTACGAGCTCCTCGTCGTACTTCTTCCTCATGCTGCTGTCGGGGAGGCTCAGCAGGGATACGAAAGACTCGTGGGTGGCGAGGCCACTCAGCCACTCAACGAAGTCGGAGTTCACGCCCACGAGTTGAGCGTTGCGGATCTCCTGATTTGAGAGCTTTGACCCGAAGGAGTTAAGGCGCTGAAAGAGGTCAAATTTCGTCTTAGTATCCGACTCTCGTTGCACGATCTTGAGGTCGATCTTCGACCGCTTGATGTCTCTCCGCTGGGCGGCGCTTAGAGCGCGTTCCGGGCGCTCCTCGTCTTCCCATACAAGGCCCTCGAGGGCAGGCAGGTACTTCGTTGCCCGGAGCTCCAACGGTGGGAAGTCGGCGTGGTCGAGAAGCCCTTGAAGTTGCAGCAGTGTGCTGATCCGCTGAAGGCCGTCGACAAGCTCCCAGTTCCCATTCTCGTCCTGGGCCACGAAGACTGAGGGCAGGGGTATTCCGATGAGGATGCTCTCAACAAGGCGGGACTTCTGATCCTCGTCCCAACGGAAAAGCCGCTGGAACGGAGGCCGTATGATCAGCTCCTTGTCGCGAAACATGTTCGTGAGCTCTCCGACGCTCATCGGGTACCCGTCCGTCGAGATCGTTCGACGAGCTTTATCGAGCTGCGTGTCGAGGTTTGTTATGGCGCGTCGCTATCCTGACCGAGTTGTTGTCTGGGTAGTGCCCATGCTATCGGGACGGTGCGCGCTCGACCCGGGAGCGTGGCTGGAGTGCTCGATCCGGTGGGGCTGATACGTGTTACGCGGTCACCTTCGCGTTGTTCGGAACCCAGCCCAAGGAAGGCGCGACGTACTTCGCGAACGACTCCACGACGCGCAGGTTGAACTCCACGCCCAGCTGGCTGGGGATGGTGAGCATCAGCGTGTCGGCCGATCGGATGGCCTCGTCGGCGAGCAACTGCTGCACCAGGGCGTCCGGCTCGGCCGCGTAGGTCTTGCCGAACGTCGAGCGGATCCCATCGATCACACCGATCTGGTCGCCCTCGCCGGTGCGACCGAAGTACATGGCGTCCTCTGCGGTCGTGATGGGGAAGATGCTGCGGCTCACCGACACCCGGGGCGTCCCGCCGTGGCCGCTGTCGCGCCATGCGGCCCGGAACGCCTCGATCTGCTGCGCCTGCAGCACATCGAACGGGGTCCCGTCGGCCTCGGTGAGCAGCGTGGACGACATGAGGTTGACTCCCATCCGACCCGCCCACTCCGCGGAGTCCCGGTTGCCGGCACCCCACCACACGCGCGAGCGCAGTCCGGGGGAGTGCGGCTCGATCCCCTGCATCCCGGTCCCGCCGCCGAAGGGGCTGGACGGGTCCCGTTCGGCGAGCCCCTCGCCCTCGATCGCCTGGAGGAACGTGTCGAAGTGAGCGCGTGCGATGTCGGCACCCCGGGGGTCCTGCGACCCGGTGTACCCGAAGGCCTCGTAGCCGCGGATGACGGACTCGGGTGAACCGCGGCTCACGCCGAGGGCGAGTCGCCCGTCGCTGATCAGGTCCACCGCCGCAGCTTCTTCGGCGAGGTAGAGCGGGTTCTCGTACCGCATGTCGATGACGCCGGTGCCCACCTCGATGCGGGAGGTGCGGGCGGCGATCGCCGCCAGCAGCGGCATGGGGGAGGCCTGCTGCCGGGCGAAGTGGTGGACGCGGAAGTAGATGCCGTCCACTCCCAGTTCGTCCATGCCGACACCGAGGTCGATGGCCTGATGCAGCATGTCGCGTGCGGTGAGCACGCGACCGCCGCCGAGCGGTCCGTAGTGGCCGAACGAGAGCGTTCCGAAGCGTTCCATGTCGGAGTGAACCGTCGGTCTCCCGGCTCTATTCCGGCGCATGGACAATTCCGGACACGGGTGCGCGCAGCGAGCACGGATACGTGTCAACCTCTGTCGACCCCGTCCGCGCGGATGCAGGATGGGACGACTGCCGGGCAGTCCTGGCGAGCGGCGGCTGCGTCGAACGGGCGGATGGAGGAGACGGATGGTGCAGGTCAGAGTGCTCGGCATCGCACTCGATGCGGCGCAGCAACACGTCATCCTGCTGAAGCCCGTGCTCGCCGGCGAGGGTGACGGCCGCATCCTGCCCATCTGGATCGGTGCCCAGGAGGCGACCTCGATCCTCGTCGCCGTGGAGGGGGCGGTGCCGCCGCGACCCCTCGCGCACGATCTCATGATCGCGATGCTGGAGACGCTCGAGGCCTCCGTGACCCGCGTCGACGTCACCCGCATCGACGACGGCACCTACTACGCCGAGATCACCATCGACACGCCGCGCGGCATCCGCGTGATCGACGCCCGCCCTTCCGACGCGATCGCGCTCGCCTCACGGGCCGAGGCCACGATGTGGGTCGCCGACGAGGTGCTCTCCGAAGCCGGGATCCTGGACACCGTCTCCGACCCCGAGGACGGGGCGGAGGAAGAAGTGGAGGAGTTCCGGCGCTTCCTCGACGACGTCGACCCGGAGGACTTCCAGGGATGACGACGCCGGGCTCATCGTCCCGCCCGATCAGGCCTCCGGTTCCCAGCGCAGGATGTCGCCCGGCTGGCACTCCAGGACGCGGCAGATCGCGTCCAGGGTGGAGAACCGGACCGCCCGTGCGCGACCGTTCTTGAGGACGGCCACGTTCGCGGGGGAGATGCCGATCGCTTCGGAGAACTCCGCGACCGACATCTTGCGCCGTGCCAGCATGACGTCGATGTCGACGACGATGGCCATCAGACGACCTCGGCGAGTTCGGCCTGCATCGCGGTCGCCGTGCGCAGCAGCCCCCGCATCACCACCATGAGCAGCACGAAGGTGGCCGAGAGCACCACGAGCCCGCCCGCCATCACGACGAGTCCGGGCGCATCGAGCGGCGGCTCCAGGACGAGCGCGACGAGGGCGGTGACAGCCAGGGTGAGGGCCGTGGCCACCACGCCGGCCGCGATCATCGTGTCCACCCAGCCGAACGCGCGGGGGGTGAAGATGGATCCCCGCCGCACCTGGGACAGCAGGATCCACAGGGCGACCAGTACCGTTTCGCCGCAGGCGATGGCGAGAATCCCCGCGACGGCCAGGGGGACCGCCCACTCGGGGCGGCCGGCGTCGTCGGCCAACCCCGCCGCGATGATCGGGACGAGGCGGACCTGTGCGAAGAGAGCGCCCGCGGCGAGCAGCACCGTCAGGGTGCGCAGGAGGATGATGGTGACCCGGGGCATGGGTCGAGTATCAGTCGAAATCTATCGATAATCAACAGGGAGGGTGATGTCCACCCGCAGCCCTCCCTCGGGCCGGGCGGTCAGGAGGAGCGTGCCGGCGTGGGCGCGCACGATCGAGGCGACGATCGCCAGGCCGAGTCCCGCTCCGTCCCGGTCCGGGAGGCGGCGGGTGCGTCCCGCCCCGCGCACGAACGGCTCGGGGAGCGTTGCGACCAGGGCGGGATCGAGGGGTGCGCCGGTGTTGCTGACCGTGAGCCGGACCGTCCCCTCGGCGCGGCGCACCTGCACGGCGACCGCGCCGTTCCCCGCGAGGTTGTGCACGATCGCGTTGCGGATCAGGTTGGTCGCCAGCTGGGCGAGCAGGGTCGCGTTGCCCGCGAGCGGAGCGGGCGTCAGGTCGGCGTGGATGCGTACGCCGGCCGCGGCCGCGTCGGCGCGGCTGCCGAGCAGGGCGTCCTCGACGATCCCGGCCAGGTCCACGGGGATGCGTTCGAGGGTCCCGTGTTCGGCGCGGGAAAGTGTGAGCAGGGCCTCGGTGAGGGCGATGGATCGCTCGTTCATGGTCGCGAGCCGGTCCAGGAGAAGATCGACGTCGCGCCCGTCCGGGTCCGCCCTGGCCACCTCCAGCATCGTCCGCACGGTCGCGAGGGGGGTCCGCAACTCGTGCGACGCGTTCGCCGCGAACCGGCGTTGCTCGCTGACGGTCCCCTCGACCCGCGCCATCATGTCGTCGAACGCGTCCGCGAGGTCCGTGAGTTCGTCCCGGCGGCCGGGCAGGTGCACGCGATGGCGGAGCGAACCGTCCCGTACCAGCCGTGCCGCATCCGTGATCCGGGAGAGCGGGCGCAGGACGCGACCGGCGAGGAACCAGCCCCCGGCCAGACCGAAGACGAGCAGGAGTCCCAGCGCCCACCAGGCGTACCGCAGGAAGACCGCGAGCAGGTCCCCGCGGTTCGGGGCGCTGCCCCCGTCGAGTTGCAGCAGGTTGCCCTCGGGGACGAACCGGAGGATGAGGAAGCCGACGACGAACAGGGCCACGCCCGCGACCAGGAGGAATCCGGCGTAACTGAGGGTGAGCTTGATCCGGATGGAGAGCCCCGCCGGGCGATGCCCCGCGCCGGTGCCCACGTCAGGAGCCATCGGGGGTATCCGGTCCGACGGCCATCCGGTACCCCGCACCCGGCAGCGTCTGGATCACCCACGGCTCACCCAAGCGCTTGCGCAGTGTGGAGATCGTGATGCGCACGGCGTTCGTGAACGGGTCGGCGTTCTCGTCCCAGGCCCGCGCGAGGAGGTCCTCGGCGCTGACCACACCGCCGCCGGCCGCGAGCAGCACCTCCAGGACGGCGAACTGCTTCCTCGTGAGTGCGACGTAGCGCCCGTCCCGGTACACCTCGCGGCGGAACGGATCCAGGCGGATGCCGGCGAGTTCGACGACCGGAGGGACGCCGCGTGCGGGCCGCCGCCCGAGCGCCCGGATGCGGAGGACCAGTTCCCGCAGGGCGAACGGCTTGGTGAGGTAGTCGTCCGCGCCGTTCTCGAAACCGGTGACCTTGTCGTCGAGACGGTCGGCCGCCGTCAGCATCAGGATCCGCGGACCATCGGACCCGGCGGAGACACGTCGCGCGATCTCGTCGCCGTCGGGACCGGGGATGTCCCGGTCCAGGATGGCGACGTCGTAGGCGTTGAGGCCGAGCAGCTCCAAGGCGGCGTCGCCGTCGAGCGCGATGTCTGCAGCGATCGCCTCGAGGCGCAGTCCGTCGCGGATGGCCTCGGCGAGGAACGGTTCGTCCTCCACGATCAGCACGCGCATCGCCTCATGCTAGGCCGGGGGATGTATCGCGGGCGTATGCGCGGCGCCTTACGTTCCGGCAACGCCACACGGCGTGGAGTGGATCGCATGTCCCACACCGTGCTCCCGCCCTTCCGCGACGAACGTCCCACCCGTGTCCGTCGCCGCATCACCTTCGTCGCGCTGGGGGTGTGTCTGGCTGCGCTGGTCGCGGCCCTCGCCACGGTGCTCGCCGGTCTGGCGGGCGCCGCGCTCGCGTCCTCCGTCGCGGGCGATCCGGACCGTTCCGGCGGGCTCGTGGCCTCCGGCTCTCCGCTGCAGGTGACCGAGGTCGACGAACCCGCCCTCGCCGGGCTCGACGCGCGGCTCCGGGATGCGCTCGCGGAGGCCGCAGCGGATGCCGCCGAGCAGGGCATCGAGATCCGGGTCACCAGCGGGTGGCGCAGCGAGGCGTATCAGCGGAGGCTGATGGAGGACGCCATCCGCACCCACGGCAGTGAAGCGGAGGCGCGCCGGTACGTCGCGCCTCCCGAGCGGTCGCGCCACGTGACGGGGGATGCGGTCGACCTCGCGCCGGTCGATGCGCAGTACTGGCTCATCCAGTACGGCGACGCGTATGGACTCTGCCAGATCTACGCGAACGAGAGCTGGCACTTCGAACTCGCCACCACCCCGGGAGGCGTCTGCCCGGAGCTGCGCGAGGACGCCTCGGACGGCGGTGCGGCGGCGACCGGATGATGCCCGTCCTGCGCATTCCGCAGAGGACCGCATTCTGATAGCCTTGAGTGTCACTCGTCTGAGCTGTACTTCGGCATGCGCGCGTGACATCGCAACATCAATCCGCTTCGCCTCGGCTCCACGCATCCGTTCGCTCCGGCGGACACCACTGCGGCTCGTGCGAAAGCACAGGCCGAGGCCTGAGACCCCAACCCAACAAGGACAACCCACTACATGACTAGCGCAACGACCGCCCCCGCTACCAAGCAGGTCGCGATCAACGACATCGGATCTGCTGAGGACTTCCTCGCAGCGGTCGAGAAGACACTGAAGTTCTTCAACGACGGAGACCTCATCGAAGGCACCGTCGTGAAGATCGACCGCGACGAGGTCCTCCTCGACGTCGGTTACAAGACCGAGGGTGTCATCCCCTCCCGCGAGCTCTCGATCAAGCACGACGTCGACCCCAACGAGGTCGTCAAGGTCGGCGATGCTGTCGAGGCCCTCGTTCTCCAGAAGGAGGACAAGGAAGGTCGCCTCATCCTGTCGAAGAAGCGTGCGCAGTACGAGCGCGCGTGGGGCGACGTGGAGAAGATCAAGGAGAACGACGGTGTCGTCACGGGTACCGTGATCGAGGTCGTCAAGGGTGGTCTCATCGTCGACATCGGCCTGCGTGGCTTCCTGCCCGCATCGCTCATCGAGCTGCGCCGCGTCCGCGACCTGACCCCGTACCTCGGCCAGGAGATCGAGGCGAAGATCCTCGAGCTCGACAAGAACCGCAACAACGTGGTCCTGTCGCGCCGTGCGCTCCTCGAGCAGACCCAGTCGGAGTCGCGCTCCAACTTCCTCAACAACCTGCACAAGGGCCAGGTCCGCAAGGGCACGGTCTCGTCGATCGTCAACTTCGGTGCCTTCGTGGACCTCGGTGGCGTCGACGGCCTCGTGCACGTGTCGGAGCTGTCCTGGAAGCACATCGAGCACGCCTCCGAGGTCGTCGAGGTGGGCCAGGAGGTCACCGTCGAGATCCTCGAGGTCGACCTCGACCGCGAGCGCGTGTCGCTCTCGCTCAAGGCGACGCAGGAGGACCCGTGGCAGGTCTTCGCCCGGACCCACGCCATCGGCCAGGTCACCCCGGGTAAGGTCACCAAGCTCGTTCCGTTCGGTGCGTTCGTCCGCGTCGCCGACGGCATCGAGGGCCTCGTGCACATCTCGGAGCTCTCCGGCAAGCACGTCGAGCTCGCCGAGCAGGTCGTGTCGGTCGGCGAAGAGGTCTTCGTCAAGGTCATCGACATCGACCTGGAGCGTCGCCGCATCTCGCTGTCGCTCAAGCAGGCCAACGAGTCGGTCGACCCGTTCGGTACCGAGTTCGACCCGGCCCTGTACGGCATGGTCACGGAGTACGACGAGAACGGCGAGTACAAGTACCCCGAGGGCTTCGACCCGGAGACCAACGCCTGGAAGGAAGGCTTCGACGCTCAGCGCGAGGCTTGGGAGCAGGAGTACGCCGCTGCTCAGGGTCGTTGGGAAGCTCACAAGGCTGCCGTCATCAAGGCCGCCGAGGCCGAGGCCGCCAACCCGAGCACGGTCGACGCCGGCACCGGTTCCTCGACCTACTCGAGCGACTCGGGTCCTGCGGGCACCCTTGCCGACGACGAGGCTCTCGCGGCGCTTCGCGAGAAGCTCGCCGGCCGCTGATCGCCACGCGATAGCACCCCTTCACGAGAGGGCCGGGACCTACGGGTCCCGGCCCTCTCGCCGTTCCAGGGCAGGGGATCAGGGCAGGGTCAGCTGGGTGAAGCCGTCGAGTCCCTGAACGGCGACGTCCACGAGCACCGGCCGCTCGGTGACCTCCGCCGGCATGACGAACTCGTGCGTGGTCGCCGCCATGTCGGCGGTGCACACGTCCTGGACCGGTTCGCCGAACGACACGGACACCGCATCCGGTCCCACCACGGTGAGTTCGGTCGCCACCGGCGGGCACGATGAGCTACCCCAGGTCACGATGGCGAACCGCTCCCGTCCGTCGGCCAGCCACACCGCGGTCGTCTGCTCCGTGCCCACCGGCCCGGTCGCATCCTCCGGCAGGCCGGGGTACACGTCCGTCGCGATGGAACCGTCCTGCCCGGGGGCCGCGTCCCCGGTGCAGCCGGTCAGGGCCAGCGCGGCGAGCGTGACGAGCGATGCGGCGATCAGTCGGGAGCGGTGCATGCTGCGACCCTAGAGCACCGCCGTCGCCGCGCGGAACGCGCCCGGGCCGCCACGCTTTCGTGCGTGTGCGGGGTGTGGGTCAAAGCTGGGTCGTCAGGGGCGATAGCGTCGAAGTATGAGTCATCCCGAGACCTCGGAGGTCCCCGTCGCGGACCACGTGCTCTCGGCGCGTATGCGCGTGCGGCTCGCCCACCTCAGCTCGCACTTCGCCCTCCCGCCCTTCCTCGACAGCGGACGGGCGCGCACCGCCGCGATCCTCCAGCTCTCGCTCTGCGCCGTCGTGCTGGTGTTCTTCGTCACATCGGCGATCGTGCCGTTCCCGGGGGAGCTCGGTCTCTTCTGGATCGGCTCGATCATCGTGCTCGGCGCAGGCGGGGCCGCCATCCTCGTGCCGTGGTCGATGCTCTCGGCCTGGTGGGTCATCGTGCTGCCCCTGGTCGACATCCTCGGGATCACGCTCCTTCGGCAATCCGCCCCGGCCGCGGGCTTCAGCGCCTTCTTCTTCCTGCCCGTCATCTGGCTCGCGATCTACTACGGGATGGGGGGCTACCTCCTCGGGACCGTGCTGGTGCCGACCATCATGATCGCGACCACTCTCCTCGACCCCCGGCAGACGTTCTCCTACTCCACGATCTCCCTGCCGCTGATGATCGTCGTCGTCGCGACCATCGGCGTGATCCTCGCGCGCCAGATGACGGCTCAGCGCGTGCTCTTCACCCGCCAGACGCGGACGATGGCCCGCACGCTGCGCCGTGCGCAGAAGCAGGAGGAGCTGCTCGCGGAGGTGCTGGACACGATCGACTTCGGCGTCATCCGCATCGCCGCAGACGGTTCCACCACGGTCGCCAACGAGGCGCACGCGCGTCTGCAGCGGGCCGCCCGCACCGCGGATGCCGGCGGAGGCGAACGCGGCTCGTCCTTCGCGTCCGACGGCGTGACCCCGCTGGCGCGTGAGGACATCCCCTTCGCGCGTGCCGCCCGGGGTGAGGTGTTCGACAACCAGATCGTCTGGTTCGGCGGACAGGGGAGCCGCCGGCGGGCGCTCAGCGTGACCGCCCGCCGCACCCGAGCGGTGGACGGTGCCGACAGTGGTGCCGTGATCGTCTCGCGCGACGTCACGAGCGAGCTCACCGCGCTGCGGGCGCGGGACTCGCTCGTCTCATCCGTCTCCCACGAGCTGCGCACGCCGCTGACCTCGATCATCGGCTACCTCGAGCTCGCCGTCGACGACCCGAGCGTGCCGGAGCGGGCGAGGAAGAACCTCCAGGTCGCGGAGCGGAACGCCGCACGGCTGCTCGGTATCGTCTCGGACATCCTCACCGCGTCGAGCCGCTCCGAGATGTCCGCCGACCTCACGATCTCCCAGCAGGACATCGACATCGCCGAGGTCGTCCGCGCCAGTGGCGAGGCGTGGGAGGCGACGGCGGCCGAGCGCGCCATCGAGATCGAGATGACCGGGATCCGGCCGGCCATTGCATACGCCGATCCGCTCAGGATGCGGCAGGTCGTCGACAACCTGGTCAGCAACGCCGTGAAGTACAACCGGGACGGTGGGCAGGTCACCTTGACGACGCACACGGACGGACTGACGACGACCATCACCGTCGGGGACAGTGGCATCGGACTCACCGAGGAGGAGCTGCAGCGCCTCTTCGAACGCTTCTTCCGCGCGGACGACCGGGGCATGGGGACGGGTCTCGGCCTGTCGATCAGCCGTGATCTCGTCCGTGCGCACGGCGGTGAGATCGCGGTGCGGAGCGCCGCGGGCGCGGGCTCCACGTTCACGGTGACGCTGCCGGCGACCGCCGACAGTCTCGACGACCCCGAGGCCGGCGCGCAGCGCACCACCGATGCGCGCCAGCGGGGTCGCGGGCAGGATGCTCCGGTATGACCTTCGATCTCCCGACTGCGGCGGTCATGTCCTCGATCGTCGTTCTCGTCAGCGTGGGGACGTTCATCGCCACCGCTCTGTCGTCCCGCTTCGCCTCCAGTGGGGCGAGGCTGTGGGGACTCGGCTACGTCTTCATGGGCGTGGCCCTGTTCAGCAACCTGGTCGCCGTCTTCGTCGCCGAGGACGGCTGGGGGGAGGCATGGGCCGACGCCCTCGGCAACGGGGCGGGCGTCGCCTTCATGGGCTGCCTCCTTCTCGGGCTCCGTGCCTACAACGGCAATGACGTCCCCGGCCCCGCTCTCATGGTCGCCGCGCTGTCGATACTCACGATCGCCGCGACGCTGTTCGACAGCCCGCAGCCGCACGCGGCGGCAGGCTCGACCGTGACCTACCTCTCGCTCGCGGCGCTGGCCGGCGGCGTGGCCGTCCACGCGCTGTTCGGCAGGACCCGGCGGCACGGTTTCGCCTGGCTGCTGGCCGGATGCTTCCTCATCCAGGCCGTCTTCTATCTGGCCCGTGTCGCGCTCGTGAACGTGCTCGGTTCCCAGGATCCCGTCTACCTCCAGTGGCTGGGTCCGATCCCGTGGTACATGCTCACCCTCAGCGCGGGGCTCGTCGGGACCATCGCGGCGTTCGTCCTGCGGAGCATCCTGGGCACGAGTTCGTCCGCCTCGCCGACGGCCGTCGTCGAGGATGCCGTCCTCGACGCACCGACCTTCGTGGCCTCGCTGCGCGGGGTACTGCGCCGTGCCAGTACGCGCACGGAGCTCGTCGTGGTGATCGCGGTCCTCGTCGACGACGTGGGCACCATCACCGCATCGTTCGGGCAAGAGGTCGCGGACGCCACGACCCGCGTGCTGCGATCCGCCGTCCGCGAGTTCGCCTCCCCTGTCGCCATGGTGGGCAAGAGCGCAGACCGCACGATCGTGCTGGTCACCACCACCGCGTCCAGCCCCGCCGACGCCCGTCGGCAGGCGGGTCTCCTCTACCGCGGCGTGGTCCAGCGCTTCGTCGGGGCGAAGGGCATCGTCGTGCCGGGCGTGGGCGTCGGGGTCGGGCTGAGCTCGACCCTCGGTTACTCGGCGGAGGTCCTCGTCGAGGGGGCGACCATCGCGGCGGTGGAGGCGGCCGAGAGCGACGAGACATCGGTGGTGTTCGCCACGGCACGGACTCTCCCGTCCCTGCGATTCGTGGCGGAGGCCGATCTCGCCTGAGCGCGGCTTCGTCGGTACCGGCCGGGAACCGATAGCGTGCTGATCATGCACATCCGGGGGGACGGGGTGGGGGATCCCCGCGCGCGCGTCCGGGGCGCCCTGCGGAGGACCTTCGCAACGGTCGGCGACGCCCGTACCGGCGCTGCGCGGGCACGGACCGCCGTGCTGAACCAGCTGCTGCTGTGCGTGATCGTGCTCTTCGTCGCGGCCCTGGCGCTGTGGGGAACGGGTGCGATCGAGCGATCCCTGTTCCTCAGCGGGGTCCTCCTCGTCTTCGCCGGCGGAGCCGTTGCGCTCCTCGTCCCTTGGGCGCGCATCGCGCAGGGCTGGGTCCTGCTTCTGCCGCTCCTGGACATCGTCGCGATCGCCCTCATGCGTCGGTCGGAGCCCAACGGCGGGCTCGGGCTGTTGTGGGCGTTCCCGGCGATCTGGCTCGCGCTGCTCGGCGTCTTCGGCTATGTGCTGCAACTCGTGGTCATCACAGGCATCTACTGGACCCTCGTGGCGCTCGAACCGGTGCAGGGCTGGGAGTACACGACTTTCCTGCTGCCCATCGTCACCGTCGCGATCGCCACGGCCACGTTCGTCGGCAGCCGCCGGCACGCTGCCCAGCAGGAACTGCTCGACCGGCAGGCGGGCATGCTCTCCGACGCGCTCCAGCGGGCGCAACGCCAGGAGGAGCTGATCATCGAGGTGCTGGACGCCGTCGACTTCGGCGTGCTGCGCGTCGCCCCGGACGGTTCCGTCACGATGGTCAACGAGGCGATCGGACGCTTCCAGCAGTCCATCCCCGGCTTCGGGGTGAGGGAACGCGCACTGGCGAACGCCTACCAGGCGGACGGGACGACCCCGCTCCCGGAGCAAGACCGGCCCCTGCTGCGCGCGATCCGAGGAGAGGTGTTCGACAACCAGATCGTCTGGTTCGGCCATCCCGATGAGCGTCGGGCCGCGCTCACCATGACGGTGCGGCGGATGCGGGATGCCTTCGGCGTGGACAACGGCGCCGTCCTCATCGCGAGGGATGTCACGGCGGAGCTCACCGCCCTGCGGGCGCGGGACCGGCTCGTCGCATCGGTCTCCCATGAGCTGCGCACACCGCTCACCTCCGTGCTCGGCTACATCGACCTGGCCATGGACAACCTCGACGACCCCGACGCGGCGCGACGCAATCTCGAGGTCGCCGGGCGCAACAGCGAGCGTCTGCTCGAGATCGTCGCCGACATCCTCGCCGCGTCGAGCTCCTCGCGGCTGTCCGCGGACATGACCATCTCGCCGGAACCGCTGGATGCGGCCGACATCGTCCGGGCGTCGGCGGAGGCATGGCGTCCCCGCGCCGCCGAGCGGGCCGTGTCGATCCTGACCGCCGACGTGACGCCCGCAGCCGTCTTCGCCGACCCGCTGCGACTGCGGCAGGTCGTGGACAACCTCGTCAGCAACGCGGTCAAGTACAACCGTGACGGGGGCGAGATCGCGCTCGCGTGCTCCACGGATGAGCAGACGACGCGGATCTCGGTGCGGGACACCGGCTCCGGTATGGCACTGGAGGATCAGCACCGTCTGTTCGAGAGGTACTACCGCGCCCGGACCGACATCGAGGGGACGGGTCTCGGGCTCTCGATCAGCCGGGACATCGCCCGCGCGCACGGCGGCGACATCACTGTGCACAGCGAGCGCGGGATCGGCTCCACCTTCGTGGTCGTGCTTCCCGCGACCGCCGGAGCCGTCGTGGAACGTCCGCCGGCCGTGCCCGACGCGGTGGGGGGACAGTGATGGATCTCGATCTGCGGACGGCATCCCTGATGACCGCCCTGGTCGCGAACGTGGCCGGCGCGGTGTTCATCATCGACACGTTGCTGCGACGCGAGGACGGACCGAGCCGGTATTGGTCGGTGTCGTTCCTGAGCGGGATGGCGACCACGGTCGCGTACACGATGTGGGCCACGGATGTGGGCGGAGCGTTCTCGATCGCGCTCGCGAACGCCCTCTTCGTCAACACGACCGGTTTCCTGTGGCTGGGTTCGCGCGTCTTCAACCAGCGACCCGTCGGTCTCGCGACCGGAGCTGTGGTCCTGACCGACCTCGTCGTCGCCGGTGCGGTACTCGTGGAGGGACCCGACGGAGGCGACTGGGCGGGATGGCTGGCGATGGGGATCTCCCTCGTCGTGCTCGCGGTGCTCGCCGCAGTCGAGACCGTCCGCCGGCCCATGGGGCGGATGACGACCTCCTGGCTGCTCGCCGGGGTCTTCGCGGTGCAGGCGGTGTTCTACCTGGCGCGCGTGATCGCGTTCCTGCTGTTCGGTCCCGGCTCCGACACGTTCCACACCTACTTCGGCTCGGGCACGGCCAACATCGTCACCGTCGTGCTCGTCATCGTGGGGGTCGTCGTCATCTCCATGCTGCGCGCCTCCCGCACCGATCTGCGCAGGTACACCTGGATGAGCCATGTGGGCGTCACCACGGACGGCATCATGCTGTCCTCCACGTTCGCGAGTGCACTGCAGGACGTGATCGAGCGCGCCAGCTGGCGGGAGGAGCTGGTCGCGGTCATCTCGGTGCGTGTCGAGGACATCGCCCGGATCCGGTCCGCATTCGGTGCCGACATGTCCGGTGACGTGACCCACGCGTGGCGTCAGGGGGTGCGCAGGTTCGCCCCGTCCACCGGCCTGGTCGGCGAGGACGGCGACCACGGGCTGCTGGTGGTGGCGAGGGCGGCCACGGCAGCGGAGGCGCGACGGCAGGCCGGGGTCATCTACCGAGGCCTGTTCGAGTCCTTCGGGGAGGTCACGAGCGCCGTGATCCCCGCGATCGGGGTGGGAGTGGCCCTCACCGAGACCGTCGGGTACGACCTCGACGCACTGCTGCGCGGTGCCCGCGGGGCGTCGCGCCGCGCGGTCGCGAGCGTCGAGGCATCCGTCCTGTTCGGCGGCGCCGACGACGTCCTGCCGGACCTCCGCTGACCGCTTGCCGTGGCATGCTCGGATCATGCCGCTCATCGCCCTCACCGGGGGAATAGCCTCCGGGAAGTCCACGATCGCCCGCCGTCTCGCCGACCACGGCGCGGTGGTGATCGACGCCGATCAGATCGTCCGGGAGGTGCAGGCGCGCGGGTCCGACGTCCTCTCCGCCATCGTCGCCGAATTCGGGGCGGACATGCTCACCGCGGACGGCTCCCTCGACCGGGCCCGGCTCGGCGCCGTGGTGTTCGCCGACGATGCGGCCAGGGCGACGCTCAACGCGATCGTCCACCCCGCCGTCCGGCGCGAGTCGGCGGCGCGCTTCGCGGCCGCCTTCGCCGCGGATCCGGACGCGGTGGTCGTGTACGACGTCCCACTGCTGGTCGAGGCGCGGAGCGAGGACCCCTGGGATCTCATCGTCGTCGCGCACGCCCCCGAGGACGTGCGCATCGAGCGGCTGATCTCGGTGCGGGGGCTCTCCAGGGCTGAGGCGGTCAGCCGGGTGGCCGCCCAGGTGGGCGATGAGGCGCGGCTGGCCGTGGCGGACGTGGTCATCGAGACGGCGGGGACGATGGCGGAGACGCTCGCCCAGACGGACGCGCTGTGGGAGCGATTGACCGCCTGAGCCGGAGGGGCGCCCGCCGGCTGGACGGACCGCGACCGCCCCGATGTCGGGGGAGCGGCTTACGCTGGATGAGTGCAGACCACACGATCCGTCCGACCGTTCGAGGTCATCAGCGAGTACGTCCCGAGCGGTGACCAGCCGCAGGCGATCGCGCAGCTGGCGGCACGCATCAACGCCGGCGAGACCGACGTCGTGCTCCTGGGTGCCACGGGTACCGGTAAATCGGCGACCACGGCGTGGCTCATCGAACAGGTGCAGCGACCCACTCTCGTCATGGCACACAACAAGACGCTCGCGGCACAGCTGGCGAACGAGTTCCGGGATCTTCTGCCCAACAACGCCGTCGAGTACTTCGTGTCGTACTACGACTACTACCAGCCGGAGGCGTACGTCCCGCAGACGGACACCTTCATCGAGAAGGACTCGTCGATCAATGCGGAGGTCGAGCGGCTGCGTCACTCGACCACCAACTCGCTGCTCAGCAGGCGCGACGTCGTCGTGGTGAGCACGGTCTCCTGCATCTACGGTCTCGGTGCCCCGGAGGAGTACCTGCGCGCGATGGTGGCCCTGCAGGTGGGGGAGCGCTACGACCGCGACGCACTGATCCGGCACTTCATCGCCATGCAGTACAACCGCAACGACGTCGACTTCTCGCGCGGCAACTTCCGCGTCCGGGGCGACACGATCGAGATCATCCCCGTCTACGAGGAGTACGCGATCCGCATCGAGCTCTTCGGCGACGAGATCGAGGCGCTCTACATGCTGCATCCGCTCACCGGCGACGTCGTGCAGAAGATGGACTCGGTCCCGATCTTCCCCGCGTCGCACTACGTCGCCGGCACCGATGTCGTGCAGCGGGCGATCGGGACGATCGAGCACGAGCTGGAGGAGCGGCTCAAGGAGTTCGAACGGCAGGGGAAGCTCCTGGAGGCCCAGCGGCTGCGCATGCGCACGACGTTCGACCTCGAGATGCTCCAGCAGCTCGGCTTCTGCTCGGGGATCGAGAACTACTCGCGCCACCTCGACGGCCGCATGCCCGGGGAGCCGCCGCACACGCTGCTCGACTTCTTCCCCGACGACTTCCTGCTGGTCATCGACGAGTCCCACGTGACGGTGCCCCAGATCGGCGCGATGTACGAGGGGGATGCCTCGCGAAAGCGCACGCTCGTGGAGCACGGCTTCCGGCTGCCCTCCGCGATGGACAACCGGCCGCTGCGCTGGGACGAGTTCAAGAACCGGGTCGGGCAGACGGTGTACCTGTCCGCGACGCCCGGTCGGTACGAGATGGGCATCGCCGACGGGGTGGTCGAGCAGATCATCCGCCCGACCGGTCTCGTGGACCCCCAGATCGTCGTCAAACCCTCGAAGGGGCAGATCGACGACCTGCTGGAGGAGATCCGGCTGCGGGTGGAGCGGGACGAGCGCATCCTCGTCACGACCCTCACGAAGAAGATGGCCGAGGAGCTCACCGACTTCCTGAGCGAGCACGGGGTGCGGGTGCGCTATCTGCATTCGGACGTCGACACCCTCCGCCGCGTCGAGCTGCTTTCGGAGCTGCGCGCCGGGGTCTACGACGTGCTGGTGGGCATCAACCTGCTGCGTGAGGGTCTCGACCTCCCCGAGGTGTCTCTCGTGTCGATCCTCGACGCGGACAAGGAGGGGTTCCTCCGCAGCGGCACCTCGCTGATCCAGACGATCGGCCGCGCCGCGCGCAACGTCTCCGGCGAAGTGCACATGTACGCCGACAAGATGACCGACTCCATGCGCACGGCGATCGAGGAGACCGACCGCAGACGTGAGAAGCAGATCGCGTACAACCTCGAGCACGGCATAGATCCGCAGCCGCTGCGCAAGAAGATCGCCGACATCACCGACGCGCTCATCCGCGAAGGCGCCGACACCAAGGCGATGCTGGCGCGCAAGGGGGACAAGGGTAAGGGCAAGGGCAAGGCGCCCACCCCGAGCCTGCGTCGCGAGGGCATCGCGGCGGAGGGGGCGATGCAGCTCGAGTCGACGATCGCGGATCTCTCCGACCAGATGCTGGCTGCCGCGTCCGAGTTGAAGTTCGAGCTGGCGGCGCGTCTGCGCGACGAGGTCCAGGACCTCAAGAAGGAGTTGCGCGCGATGGAGCGCGCAGGTCACGCCTGAACGGAGTCTTCCCATGGAGCAACGTCTGAGTCTCGTGACGCTCGGCACCGGAGACCTCGGGCGCGCCGAGGCGTTCTATCGGGCGCTCGGGTGGCTGCCGCATCCGTCGTCGGTCCCTGGAGAGATCCTCTTCTTCCAGACCGGCGCGATCGTCTTCGCGCTCTGGAGCCGCACGCAGCTCGCCGCGGATTCTGCCGTGACGGACGGCGGGGGATGGGGCGGTGTGACGCTCGCGCACAACGTGCGGACGCCGGACGAGGTCGACGAGGTGCTCGCCCAGGCCGCCCGCGCCGGGGCGAGGATAGGCCGCGCCGGGGCGGCCACCGAGTGGGGCGGGTACTCGGGGGTGTTCATCGATCCGGACGGGCATCCGTGGGAGGTGGCGCACAACCCGGGATGGACGCTCCGCGAGGACGGTTCGGTCAGCCTCGATTGAGGTCGGCCCGCGCCCGGAGCCGAGGGGCTCAGGGGCAGTGCATGAGGGGCTTCGGCCCGGAGCGGTCGAACGTGTGCGCCGACATCGGCTGGCCGCACAGCGGGCAGGGCCGCTCGGTGCGGACCGGCTCCGGGGTCGTCTCGTAGGGCCCGACGGATGCGGGGCCCGCCATCCTGATGAGGCTGGTGTTGATCCAGGCGTACCAGCCGCCGGCCTCGCGTACGCGCTCGCGCAGCGGGATCCGGGGGGCGTCGCCATCCGTTCGTGCCATGATCCTTAGTGTACTAATGAATTGCGGTAGTGTCGTCCCGTGTCCGACGATCTCCTCCGCCTCGAGAACCAGGTGTGCTTCGCCCTGGTGACCGCCGCGCGCAACGTGGTGTCGATCTACCGGCCGATCCTGGAGCCCCTCGGACTCACCCACCCGCAGTACCTCGTCATGCTCGCGCTCTGGGAGCGGGCGCCACGGGCGCTCGGCGAGCTCGCTGCGGAACTGGCCATGGAGCCGGCGACCCTCTCCCCGCTGGTCAAGCGCCTCGAGGCGCAGGGGCGGGTCACCCGGGGGCGCCGCGCGACCGATGAGCGGGTGCTCGAGATCGCGCTGACCGACGAAGGGCGGGCGCTCCGCGACCGTGCGGTCACCGTTCCGGAGCAGGTCATGGCGCGGGTGGGGATGGATGCCGAGGCGCTGCGGCAGCTGCGTGACGATCTCGGCCCCTTCGCCGGTCGCTTCGAGTCCTGAGCCGCCCCCGCACCCCGGGCGCGATCCGGCCCCCGTGATCCCGCGCGGCGCGGTAGGATCATGAGCACCAGCATCGATCCGGACATCACCGGGGAGCTCTCGGAAGAACAGCGTTCGCGCCCAGTAGAACCGAGCGGGGCAGGCCCGTCATCGCCGCAGTGAGAGTGGTCGGAGTGATCCGGCAATGCAGGGTGGTACCGCGGTCTCGGTGAGATCGTCCCGGCAGGCCGCATTCGACTTCCCCTGCGAGATGACGATGACCTATCCCCGACCTTCCGCCTTCGGCCCCGCCGCCGTCCCCACGGTCACTCCGAGCCCTCGGTTCCCCGACATCGAGCGCGACGTGCTGGATTTCTGGCGTACCGACCAGACCTTCCTGGCCTCTGTCCAGCAGCGTGAGGGCGCGCCGGAGTGGGTGTTCTACGACGGCCCTCCCTTCGCCAACGGCCTGCCCCACTACGGTCACCTGCTGACCGGGTACGCCAAGGACCTCTTCCCCCGTTTCCAGACCATGCGCGGGAAGAAGGTCGACCGCGTCTTCGGCTGGGACACGCACGGACTCCCGGCCGAGCTCGAGGCGATGAAGCAGCTCGGCATCACCGAGAAGGAGGAGATCGAGCGGATGGGGGTCGCGACCTTCAATGCGAAGGCGCGCTCCTCGGTGCTCGAGTACACCCAGGAATGGGAGGCGTACGTCACGCGCCAGGCGCGGTGGGTGGACTTCGAACGCGGGTACAAGACGCTCGACACGGGGTACATGGAATCCGTCCTCTGGGCGTTCAAGAGCCTGTGGGACAAGGGCCTCGCCTACGAGGGTTACCGGGTGCTGCCGTACTGCTGGCGTGATGAGACCCCGCTGTCCTCGCACGAGCTGCGGATGGACGACGACGTCTACAAGATGCGCCAGGACCCCTCGGTCACGGTCACGTTCCCCCTCGTCGGAGCGAAGGCGGAGTCGCTCGGCCTGACCGGCGTCCGCGCCCTCGCCTGGACGACCACGCCGTGGACGCTGCCGACCAACCTCGCCCTGGCCGTCGGCCCCGCCATCCGCTACGTCGTCCTGCCCGCGGGACCCGCGGGGGCTGCCGACGTGCACCACACGCCGGACGGCTCGGCGGACGACCTGCTCGAGGCGTCGGCGCACCGGTACCTGCTCGCCGAGGACCTGCTCGGCGGGTACGCGAAGGACCTCGGCTACGAGTCGGTGGATGCGGCGCGCGACGCCGTGCAGCAGACCCTGACCGGCGCCGAGCTCGGGGGCGTCGCCTACGACCGGCTCTTCGACTACTACGCGGACGCCGAGGCATGGGGCACCGCGAACGCCTGGCACATCCTCGTCGACGACTACGTCACCACCACCGACGGCACCGGCATCGTGCACCAGGCGCCCGCCTTCGGTGAGGACGACAAGCGCCTCGCGGATGCGGCGGGCCTGCCCACGATCGTCAGTCTCGACGACGGCGGGCGCTTCTTGCCGCAGGTCTCGGATGTCGCGGGCGAGCTGTGGATGGACGCCAACCGTCCGCTCATCCGGCTGCTCCGCCAGGCCGGTCGTCTCCTCCGCGAAGCCAGCTACGAGCACTCCTACCCGCACTGCTGGCGCTGCCGGAACCCCCTGATCTACAAGGCCGTGTCCAGCTGGTTCGTGCGCGTCACCGACATCAAAGACCGGCTCATCGAGCTCAACGAGCAGATCACCTGGGCGCCGGAGAACGTCAAGCACGGTCAGTTCGGCAAGTGGGTGGAGGGCGCGCGCGACTGGTCCATCAGCCGCAACCGCTACTGGGGTTCGCCGATCCCGGTGTGGAAGAGCGACGACCCGGAGTACCCGCGCGTGGACGTGTACGGGTCGCTGGAGGACATCGAGCGGGACTTCGGCCGCCTGCCCCGGGACCCCGAGGGCAACGTGGATCTGCACCGTCCGTACATCGACGACCTCACCCGGCCGAACCCGGACGACCCGACCGGGCGGAGCACGATGCGGCGCATCGAGGACGTCTTCGACGTGTGGTTCGATTCCGGCTCGATGCCGTACGCGCAGGTGCATTATCCGTTCGAGAACCGCGAGTGGTTCGACACGCACTCGCCCGCCGACTTCATCGTGGAGTACATCGGCCAGACCCGAGGCTGGTTCTACGTCATGCACGTGCTCTCCGGCGCGCTGTTCGACCGGCCGGCGTTCACCGGCGTCTCCTGCCACGGCATCGTGCTCGGCAGCGACGGGCAGAAGATGTCCAAGTCGCTGCGCAACTACCCGGACGTGAGCGAGGTGTTCGACCGTGACGGATCGGACGCCATGCGCTGGTTCCTCATGTCGAGCTCGGTGCTGCGCGGCGGCAACCTCGTGGTGACGGAGGAGGGCATCCGTGCCGGGGTGCGGGAGTTCCTCCTGCCGCTGTGGAGCACGTGGTACTTCTTCGCCACCTACGCGAACGCGGCCGGCGGCGAGGAAGGATCCGGCTATCAGGCGAGCTGGCGCACCGACTCGACCGATGTGCTCGATCGCTACATCCTGGCCCTCACCGGCGACCTCGTTCGCGGCGTGGCGGCGGACCTCGAGGCGCTCGACTCGACGACGGCCGCCGCCAAGCTGCGCGACTTCGCCGAGGTCCTGACGAACTGGTACATCCGCCGCTCACGCGATCGCTTCTGGCAGGGCGTGTCCGCGGAGGACCCGCTCAGCACGGAGGCGTTCGACACGCTGTACACCGTGCTGGAGACGCTCACCCGCGTCGCGGCTCCGCTCATCCCGCTCGTCTCCGAGCGCGTGTGGCAGGGGCTCACCGGCGGACGCAGCATCCACCTGCAGGACTGGCCGGACGCCGAGGCGTTCCCGGACGCATCCGACATCCGCACCGCGATGGACGCCGTCCGCGAGGTCTCCTCCGTCGCCAACGCGCTGCGCAAGCGTGAGGGCAAGCGGGTCCGTCTGCCGCTGCCGCGTCTGACCGTCGTCGTGCCCGACGCCGCAGCGCTCGGACAGTTCGACGACATCCTCCGCGACGAGCTCAACGTGAAGAGCGTCGAGCTCGTGGAACTGGAAGACGGCACCGCGCTGGAGTACGGGATCACGCACCGCCTGACGGTGAACGCCAGGGCGGCGGGTCCGCGTCTGGGCAAGCAGGTGCAGCAGGTCATCAAGGCGGCGAAGGCGGGTGACTGGTCGGAGACGGACGGTCGCGTGATCGCCGGCGGGATCGCCCTGGAACCGTCCGAGTACGCCCTCGTGCTGGAGACCAGCGGACGGCCGGAGGGCGAGGCGCTGGCCGTGCTGTCCGGAGACGGATTCGTCCTGCTGGACACGGCGACGACGCCCGAGCTGGAGGCGGAGGGACTCGCCCGCGACGTCATCCGTGCGGTGCAGGACACCCGCAAGGCCGCCGGATTCGAGGTCAGCGACCGGATCGCCCTCGCGCTCTCCTTCGAGGACACCGCGGACGGCGAGGCGGTCCGTGCCGCCTTCGACACGGCCGACATCGCGGGGGAGACGCTCGCCCGCAGCGCCACGGTGGACGGCGCCGTCGTGGTCGGCAGCACATTCGACGCCGCAGGCGACCCGGGCTATTCCGCCACGGTCGCGCCGGGCACGTACGCGAACAGGGGAGCGTTCACCGTGGGCGTCACCCGGATCGGAGCGACCGCATGACCGGGGCAGAGAACGACCGCCGTCGCGCGGATGCCGTCTACGAGGCGCTCCTCACCCGTCAGGGGGAGCAGTGGGTGCAGCCGCGCGTCGAGCGCACCCGGCGCGTGCTGGAGCTGCTGGCCGATCCGCAGCACACCTACCGCGTCGTCCACGTCACGGGTACGAACGGGAAGACCTCGACGAGTCGGATCGCGGAGAGCATCCTGCGCGCCTCGGGCCTGCGCACCGGCCTGTTCACGAGCCCGCACCTCGAGCGGTTCACCGAGCGGATCATGATCGACGGGGAGCCCATCGCGGACGCGGTCGTCGCGGACGCGTGGGACGAGATCGAGCCGTTCGTGGACATGGTCGATGCGGAGCTCGCCGGCGCCGGTGACGCCCCGCTCACGTTCTTCGAGCTGCTCACCGTGCTGGCGTTCGTCGCCTTCGCGGATGCGCCCGTGGACGTGGCCGTGGTCGAGGTCGGCATGGGCGGGTCCTGGGACTCCACGAACACGGCCGACGGCGACGTGGCGGTGATCGCACCCATCGGGCTGGACCACGCCGACCGGCTCGGCGACACCCTGGCCGAGATCGCGACGGTCAAGGCCGGGATCATCAAGCCGGATGCCGCGGCCGTGTCGGCCGCACAGGCGCCGGAGGTCGAGGCCGTGCTGCGCGCCCAGGCCGCACGGGTCGGCGCCACGATCGCCTTCGAAGGTCAGGACTTCGCCCTCACCGACGGGCGCCTGGCCGTCGGCGGGCAGCTGCTCGACATCCGCGGGCTCGCCGGCACGTATGCCGAGCTCTACCTGCCGATGTACGGAGCCCACCAGGGCCGCAACGCCGCCCTCGCCGTCGCCGCCGTCGAATCGCTGATCGGGCGGGCCTCGCAGCCGCTGTCCGACGACGTCATCACCGAGGGCTTCGCCCAGGCGACCTCGCCCGGCAGGCTGCAGCTCGTGGGCGCGAATCCCACGGTGGTCGTCGACGCGGCGCACAACCCGCACGGGATCACGGCGCTCGTCGAGGCGTTGCGCGCCTCCTTCGACTTCGACGAGTGGGGTGTCGTCCTCGGCATCCTCGGCGACAAGGACGCGCGCGGGATCGTCGCCGGGCTCCGTCCGATCGCGACGCACGTGTTCGCGACCGCTCCGGACTCCGAGCGCGCCACGGATGCGGACTCCATCGCCGATCTCGTGGAGGAGGTGGACCTCCGGGTGACCGTGCACGACGACCTCGCGACCGCCGCGGAGGCGGCGCGCGAGTGGGCCGCGGCATCCGACCGGCGCGCCGTGGTCGTCGCCGGCTCCGTCGTGCTCGCGGGCGAGGCCATCGCCCTCGCCGCCGCGGAGTCGTGGAAGGACGGGTGGTCCGCATGAGCGACCGCGCACAGCGGGTGCGTCGCCGGCGCGGCGCACAGGAATCCCTCGCCCAGATCGTGCTCGTCTTCGAGTCGGTCATCGTCTTCCTCGCGGGCCTCGTCGTCTACGGGCTGAAGGCGCTGCCGGCCGGGATCGAACCGTGGTGGGGCATCGTCGGCGGTGCCGTCTTCGCCCTGCTCATGCTCCTCACCGGCGGCGCCGTGCGCTGGCGCTGGGGGATCGCCGTCGGCTGGATCATGCAGGTGGTCCTCGCCCTCGCCGGATTCCTCGTGCCCGCCATCCTGCTGGTCGCCCTCATTTTCGGCGGGATGTGGGCGTATGCGACCATCAAGGGGGCGGCGCTCGACCGGCGCAACGCACGCCTCGCCGCCCAGGAACCCCTCGTGAACGGAGACTGAACCCTCATGGCCACCGAAGAAACCCTCGTCCTCGTCAAGCCGGACGGCGTCGCACGCGGCCTGACCGGCGCGATCCTCGCCCGCATCGAGGCGAAGGGATACGCCCTCGTCGACATCCGACTCGTCGACCCCGACCGCGGCCGCCTCGAGCAGCATTACGCCGAACACGAGGGGAAGCCGTTCTACGAGCCGCTCCTGGAGTTCATGATGTCGGGACCGTCGGTCGCCATCCGCCTCGCCGGCAACCGCGTCATCGAGGGGTTCCGTTCCCTCGCGGGCACCACGGACCCGACGACCGCAGCGCCCGGGACCATCCGTGGCGACTACGGGCGCGACTGGGGTCTGAAGGTCCAGCAGAACCTGGTCCACGGCAGCGACAGCCCCGAGTCCGCCGCGCGCGAGCTCGGCATCTGGTTCTCCTGACGTCCTGACGAAGGGCGCCGCATCCGATCCCGGACGCGGCGCCCTTCGTCATCGGCCCTCGGCGGCCGTGAAGACGCTGTGATCGACCACCTGACCGCCGAAGAGGTCCAGCCAGGGCGGGGGAGCGCCGTGGGTCGTCGCGTAGCGCTCCTCCCAGTCGCGTACAGAGCTGGTGTACAGCTCGTTGTTGTGCGCCGCGATGGGATCCGACGCGGGCGGCAGGACGATCTGGTGCACGTTCGCCGGCGTGCCCCCCACGACGCTGCCGTCGAGCATCGGCACCGGGTCGTTCGCGTGCTGGAACGCGTACACCGGGATGTGCGGCGGGATGTCGAAGGTGTCGATCGGCGATCCGTTGGTGATGACACCCACGGTGTTGTACGGGAACGATCCGTCGGCGGCGAGGTTCGCGGCCATGATGCCGCCCTGGCTGAACCCGGTGAGCACGACGTCCGCGCCGGCCGGGACGCCGGCATCCTGCATCGCCTCCAGGACGGCGCGCTCGTAGGCGCTGCGCAGCAGCGGGTTGTCCATGAGGAGGGCCAGGTTCGAATCCCGGTCGTTCATCGCCCCGGCGTCCGCCCCCAGCTGCCAGTCCTGCGTCGAGGGGAGCGACACGACGTAGTGCACGGAGCCGTCCGGACCGACCACCTTCTTCACATCGATGACGGTGGCGTCCTCGCCGCCCATCCCGTCCGTGGTGCCGTTGACCCCGACGAGATCGGCGAGCGACGTGATCTCGGTGACCTTCTGCGACCTCTCCCACGCCTCCCGGCGATCTCCGCTGAGGGCGTCCGGATCCAGCTCCTCCACGTCCGAGGAGCCCTGCAGGAGGTTCTGGACAGCGCCCCCGAGCAGCAGGCCGCCGACCCCGCCGGGCAGCCCGCCGAGGGCGAGTCCGCCCAGAAGCCCGACGATCGGTGCCATCTGGGCGAGGATTTCCCGCAGGTGGTCGAGCCCCTCCGCCACGATCGGGACGAGCTTCTGGACGAGCGAGGCGAGCGCGAACAGCGCTTCGAGCAGGTCCTGGACGAGCCGGCCGGCGGATTCCACCAGATCGAACGCCGCGTCGGCGAAATCACGCACCCGGTCGGCGGCTTCGAAGGGGTTGAGCGTGAACGAGAACAGCTCGTCCGCGAAGCGGGAGAGCTGTACGAGGAGATCGCAGACGAAGGACCTCGTCGCATCGACGATGCGGGACGCGGTCCGCAGTGCCGCAGCCGTCGCCCCGGTCCACTCCGCGGTATCCCGGCTGAGCGCGATCAGGTCCTCGTAGCGTTCCCGGAGCGCCCGGACCGTGCGGCCGTCGAGGTCCGCCAGCGCCGCTCGGCCGGCGACGAGTTCGGGATGCAGCTGAAGCAACGACCGCTCCGAGTCTTCCCAGGACGCGGCGAATCCCGCCACCCCGGCCGAATCCCCGAGGAGCTGATCGAACCAGTCCCGCAGCGGACGGACGTAGTCCAGAAGCAGTCCGGCGATGCCCGGGATGTCGGCGCAGGAATCCCCGCCCGGCCCGCTCGTCGGAAGACCGCTCGCCCAGCCGCCGCCCCGGATCTCCCCGCAGATCGCGCTGCCCGCGCTCACGAGGGATCTCCCGAGAACGTCTGCACCGCTTCGTCCTCCAGCGCGGCGAACGCCGTGGTGGCCGCCTCCGTGGCGGTCGACATCCGGTCGCTGAGGGTGCGGGCGGAATCCAGCAGCTCCCGTGACCGGCCGGCCAGCGTCGTGACGGCCGGCACGAGGATCCCCTGGCAGAGGACCCCGAACGCGTCAGCGGACAGCGGCGCGTCCACGCGGGCGGAGACCGTCCCGAACGTCCTCGACGCATCGCCGAGGATGGAGGCCTGACGTGAGAGGATCGCGCCGTCGAGCCGGATCCGCTGGTTCGCGGCGGTCCCGCTCATGAGGCCGCTCCCTCCGCGATGGCGGTCGCCTCGTCGAACGTGATGCTGACGAACGTGCCCACGAGCGGGTCGGCCCCCAGCTGCTCCAGGAGCGGGACGATATCGATGTCCTCGCCTGCCTCGTCCTCGACGGAGAGGCGGAGATTTCGGACGGAGACCGTGTTCTCGTCGACCACGATCGCGATGAGCTGCTGCAGCTCGCCGGCGGAGATCACGTCCCGGTCGAGGCTCACGCCGACCGACAGGTACGTGGTCAGCCCGTCGACGCCCTTGTCTGCCCATGACTCGGTGACCCCGAGGTCGGAGCGCTCGAGCGCCGCGGGGATGCGCTCCGTGAACGAGTCGTCCGTGCCGGGCGCCTGCGAGCAGCCCCCCAGCGCGAGCGCAGCCAGCATGCCACCGAGAGCGAGCCATCCTGTACGTCGTCGGATCATGCCGTCGCCCCCAATGCTCGTGCCGCTTCCAGGTCAAGGGTGGAGTAGCCCACGGCGAGATTCTCCAGGGCGGCGGAGATCGTGCCCACCAGCTCCGTCCGCGAGGCCATGAGCTCCGTGAAGCGGGCCTGCGCCGTGTCGAAGGCATCGTGTGCCTCGCCCGCCCACTGCGCACGAAGGCCCGCGGCGTCCTGCTCCAGCTGCGCGACCAGCTCATCGATCGCCTTCGCCGCGTGCCGGATCTCCGTAGCCGCCGTCTGCAGGCGCGCGGGCGTGACTTCCAGATGGTCCATCAGGGTGCTCAACGCAGCTCGGTGCGGGGGTCGGTGCCGTACTGCGCCGCGACCCGGCCACGGATGTCCGCCACCAGGGGAGACCCGTCGCCAAGGGACTCCGTCATCCGCTCCACGGCGGCGTACGAAGCCGACCGCTGCGCCTCGCGGATCGTGTCGGTGAGGAGCCGGGAGAGCGCAGCGACATCCCATTCCCGTGCCCGCGGCGAGAGCTCCACGCGCTCGACCACCCCGCTCGCCTGCGCGGTGATCGACACCTCACCTCCGGGGGAGTGGGCAGTACGGGTGAGCGTGCGCACATCCTCGGACATCCTCGCCGCATCCCTCGCGGCGGTCCGTGCGCGCTCGGTCTGTTCCCTCACCCGCGTGCGCGCGGCCTCCAGCGCGGCCAGCGTGTCCGTCTCCAGCGTCATCGGCATCCCCCTCGTGCTCGCGTCCACAGTAGCCACGCGGCGGATCCGCTGATCCGCGCTTGTGGACAACCGGCGGTCCGCGGTAGAGGAAGCGGAGGGATCAGAGCAGGGAGGAGAACACGTCCAGGCGCACTTCGGCCAGCACCGCGATCACGACGTAGCTGAGGAACGCCATCAGCGGCACCCACGGCAGGGCAGCCGAGGCCACGCGACGGGCGCGTTCGCCCACGGGCACGATCCCGTCGCGCAGGAGATGGATGGTGACGGCGTAGAACGTCGGGATCGTCACCGCCCAGGTGACCATGCACCACGGGCAGAGGGTGCCGAGGACGAAGATGCTCTGGGCGATCAGCCAGCACACGAAGACGAAGGCGAACAGGAGGCCGGCCCAGAACAGGCCCCAGAACCACCGCGCGAACCGCGCGCCGGCCAGGATCGCGACGCCGACGACGATGGGCGCGACCCATCCCGCCAGGCCCAGGATGGGGTTGGGGAAGCCGAAGACGCTGCCCTGCGCGGATTCGAGGTTGGCCGTGCACTGCACCAGCACGCTGAAATCGCACCCCGCCGTCGCGTTCGGGTCCATCAGCAGGTGGAAGCGCTCCATCGTGAGCGAGAACGCCGCCCACCACCCGATCATCCCGGCGACGATGAGCCAGGCTGCCAGGACGGTACGGCGCGCGGGAACGGGTGCGAGGGCCATTCTCGGATTATCGCATCGACACCTGTCCGGGAGTCGCCGGTCGGACCGGAACAAAGACGGTGTCCAGCCCGTCGGTGCGCCGAGGGTCAGCAGAGATGCCTAGCTATTCGCGAATGACGTGCGATAATGGATGTCGACGTATCGAGCGGCCGCGCTGCCCGATCGTCGACGCAGACTTCGGGCGATGAACGCCCCGCAGCTCGAGCCGAGGGCCAGCTGCAGACCGACTGAGTTCGCGGCACCGCAGGTGCGGCGCCGCACGAGAATTTCGCCGGGCGACGCGCGGTGTCGCCTGGTTGGGAGCACGCCGGTGATAGCCGATGACGCAGAACGCAACGACAACCGTGACGACCTGGATGAGGCGCTGACGCCCGACGCCGAGACGGCGACGGCACCCGCCGGGCAGACGGAGCCCCAGGCTCCCGCCGAGGAGGCGGAGCCTGCGCACGACGCGGAGCCCGAGGTTCCCGCCGAGCCCGCCGAGCAGGCCGATCAGGTCCAGCCCGCCGAGGAGGCGGAGCCTGTCCAGGAGGCGGAGCCCGAGGTTCCGGCCGAACCTGCGGAGCAGACAGATCAGGTCGAGCCTGCCGAGGACGCGGAGGCCGCCCAGGGGCCCGAGGTTCCGGTCGAGCCGGAGAAGGCCGAGAAGCCCGCCGAGCCGGAGAGGCCCGCCGAGCCGGAGAAGCCCGCCGAGCCCGAGGTTCAGACGGGGGACGAGAAGCCCACCGCCGTGTCGCTGGGCCTGCTTCCGGAGAACTTCGTGTCCGAGGTCTCCACGGCCCTGCACTTCTATGCGCCGGCGTTCGTTCCCGCCCCCGCCGCTCCTGAGCTGGAGGACGAGGACGACACGCCCACCTCCGGCAGCAACCGGCGTCGTGGCCGTCGCCGTGGCGGTTCGGACCGTGCGGAGTCCCACGAGGCGCCGGAACCGCGTGAGCGGGAGCGCGAACGTGAGCGTGCACCGCAGCGTCAGCGGGCGGTCGAACTCATCACCGAGCCGCAACGGATCAAGGGATCCACGCGCCTCGAGGCCAAGAAGCAGCGCCGCCGTGACGGGCGCGACGCGGGCCGCCGCCGCCCGGTCGTCACCGAGGCGGAGTTCCTGGCGCGCCGTGAGGCCGTCGACCGGGTGATGGTCGTCCGCTCCAAGAACGGCCGCATCCAGATCGCCGTCCTCGAGGACAACGTCCTCGTGGAGCACTACGTGGCCCGCAATCAGGACGCGTCGCTGATCGGCAACGTCTACCTCGGTCGCGTGCAGAACGTGCTGCCGAGCATGGAGGCGGCCTTCGTCGACATCGGGCGCGGGCGAAACGCTGTGCTCTACTCCGGCGAGGTGGACTGGGACGCGGTCGAGACCGGCAACCAGCCCCGCCGTATCGAGCTCGCGCTCAAGAGTGGCGACAAGGTGCTCGTCCAGGTCACGAAGGACCCCATCGGACACAAGGGTGCGCGTCTGACCAGCCAGATCTCCCTCCCCGGCCGGTACCTGGTGTACGTGCCCGGCGGCACGATGAACGGCATCTCGCGGAAGCTCCCCGACACCGAGCGCGCGCGTCTGAAGCGCATCCTCAAAGAGGTGCTCCCCGAGTCCTCGGGTGTGATCGTCCGTACGGCCGCGGAGGGCGCGACGGAGGAGCAGCTGACGCGCGACGTGCAGCGGCTCACCTCGCAGTGGGACCACATCAGCAAGCAGGTCTCCACCATGCAGGCTCCGGCGATGCTGCACTCCGAGCCGGATCTCCTCGTGAAGATCGTCCGCGACGTGTTCAACGAGGACTTCACCCGGATGCTGATCCAGGGCGAGGATGCGCAGCGCACGATCGAGGGCTACCTCGCGGGCGTCGCTCCGGACCTGCTCGAGCGCGTCGAGCGCTACGACAGCGACGGCGACCCCTTCGACGACTTCCGGATCACGGAGCAGATCGAGAAGGCGCTGGACCGCAAGGTCTGGCTGCCTTCCGGCGGCTCGCTCGTCATCGACCGCACCGAGGCCATGACGGTCGTCGACGTGAACACGGGCAAGTTCGTCGGCTCCGGGGGCAACCTCGAGGAGACTGTGACCAAGAACAACCTCGAGGCCGCGGAGGAGATCGTCCGTCAGCTGCGGCTGCGTGACATCGGCGGCATCATCGTCGTGGACTTCATCGACATGGTGCTCGAGTCCAACCGCGACCTCGTGCTCCGCAGGCTCATCGAATGCCTGAGTCGCGACCGCACGAAGCACCAGGTCGCCGAGGTCACCTCGCTCGGACTGGTCCAGATGACGCGCAAGAAGCTCGGCCTGGGGCTCCTCGAGACCTTCAGCGAGCCGTGCGAGGTCTGCGCGGGCCGCGGCGTGGTGGTGCACCACGACCCGGTCGTGAAGCACCGTTCCGGTGGCAACGGCGGTAACGGCGGCAACGGTGGCGGGAGCAACGCCGGCGGTCGTCGGGGTCGCCAGCCGCAGCAGCAGCCGCAGGCCCCCGCGGCGCCCGCTGCCGGCGCACATGTGATCACCGAGGGCGTCAAGTCCGCGCTCGCACAGATCGCCGCATCGACCATCCACAGCTCCGACGAGGCCGTGACCGACGAGGTCGCCGTCACGGCGACCGTCGAGATCGTGGAGCAGGTCGAGGAGCGGTCTCGTCCCAAGCGCAAGAAGGCCCGGCACGAGGCGAAGCCGAAGACCGAGAAGGACCTCCTGCTCGACTCCGTGCTCAGCGCTCTGCCCGAGCCGAAGGCGCCCGGTCAGGGCCGCGGCCGCCGTCGGGTCAGCACCGCGGCGCTCACCGGCACTCCGATCGTGCACACGCCTGACGAGGACTGAGCCTGCGTCACCGCCCGCGTCGTTCGCGGGCGGTGACGCGCAGCCCCGACGCGATCAGGGCACGCACCAGGGTGTGGCCGTCGACGGGGGTGGCCCCGGCAGCCACCATGCGGTCGTGCGCGTCATCCGGGACGTCGTAGTGGTCCAGGTCGAAGCCGCGCCGCGGGATGCCGTTGGCCACCGCGAACGCATGCAGCTCATCGAGATCGGAGTCGCTGACCAGATGCGACCAGAGGCGACCGTGCGCGGGCCAGCGGGGCTCGTCGATCAGGATGGTCACCAGAAGAGCCTAAACTGGTGGGGTCCGTCCGACGGGGTGCTCGACACGCTCGGGGTTCCTTTTCGTGGATCGGCCAACATCGGGTAAAGTATTCCTTTGGTGCTCAGCCTTCACCGGGCCGGTGCCATGCGGTACGCCAGCCGATACCGCACCAGGACTTCTCCACCTCCTCGAGGTGGAGGCTCTCCAGACAATTCGGAGCCGTACGCTCCCAGACGAAATAGGTGTGAAGTGGTTTACGCAGTTGTGCGCGCCGGTGGCCGGCAGGAGAAGGTTGAGGTCGGCACGATCGTCGTCCTGGACCGCCAGAAGGCAAAGGTCGGCGAGACGCTCGAGCTTCCCGCCGTTCTGTTCGTCGACGGTGACGCCGTGACGACCGACGCGGACAAGCTCGCGAAGGTGACCGTCACCGCCGAGGTCATCGGCGAGGAGCGCGGCCCGAAGATCGTGATCCAGAAGTTCAAGAACAAGACCGGATACAAGAAGCGCCAGGGGCACCGTCAGGACCTCACGCGCGTCAAGGTCACCGGCATCAAGTAAGCCCAGGAAGAGACGAAGAGATGGCACATAAAAAGGGCGCAAGCTCCACCCGCAACGGCCGTGACTCCAACGCCCAGCGCCTGGGCGTGAAGCGTTTCGGCGGCCAGGTCGTCAGCGCCGGCGAGATCATCGTCCGCCAGCGCGGCACCCACTTCCACCCCGGCGCCAACGTCGGCCGCGGCGGCGACGACACGCTGTTCGCGCTGTCCGCCGGTGCCGTCGAGTTCGGTACCAAGGGCGGCCGCAAGGTCGTCAACATCGTCGGCGCGGAGTAATCCCGCACCGACGTCTACGTCTGCGAGGGGCGGGCTTCGGCCCGCCCCTCGTGTCATCTTCAGGAAAGCAGGAGCAACACACATGGTCACCTTCGTCGATCGAGTGACGTTGCACCTGAGCGCGGGTAAGGGCGGCAACGGCTGCGTCTCCGTCAAGCGTGAGAAGTTCAAGCCGCTGGCCGGCCCCGATGGCGGTAACGGCGGCAACGGTGGCGACATCGTGCTGGTGGCCGACCCCCAGGTCACGACGCTGCTGTCGTACCACCACTCTCCGCACCGCTCCGCCGGCAACGGCGGCTTCGGCATGGGCGATCACCGCTCCGGTGCCATCGGCGAGACGCTCGAGCTGCCGGTGCCGGTCGGCACCGTCGTGAAGGACGCCGACGGCACGCCGTTGGTCGACATGATCGAACCGGGCATGCGATTCGTCGTCGCCCCGGGCGGCCGCGGTGGTCTCGGCAACGCGTCGCTCGCCTCGCCGAAGCGCAAAGCGCCCGGGTTCGCCCTGCTCGGCACGCCCGGCTGGGTCGGGGACGTCCTCCTCGAGCTGAAGACCGTCGCCGACATCGCCCTGGTGGGGTTCCCGTCGGCGGGCAAGTCGAGCCTGATCGCGGCGATGTCCGCGGCCCGGCCGAAGATCGCCGATTACCCCTTCACCACGCTGCACCCGAACCTCGGCGTCGTCCAGGCCGGCGACGTCCGCTACACGATCGCCGACGTCCCGGGTCTCATCGAGGGCGCCAGCGAGGGCAAGGGGCTGGGGCTCGAGTTCCTGCGCCACGTCGAGCGCTGCACGGCGCTCGTCCACGTGCTGGACTGCGCCACCCTGGAACCGGGCCGTGACCCGATCAGCGACCTGGATGTCATCCTGGGCGAGCTCGGGGCGTACCCGGTGCCCGAGGGACAGACCCCGCTGCTCGAGCGGCCGCAGGTCATCGCGCTCAACAAGATCGACGTGCCCGAGGCGAAGGATCTCGCCGACCTCGTCCGGCCCGACCTGGAGGCGCGTGGCTACCGGGTCTTCGAGATCTCCACGGTCGCGCGCACCGGACTGCGTGAGCTGTCCTTCGCGCTCGGCGAGATCGTCGAGAAGCACCGCCAGGAGACTGCCGACGCTCCCGTCCCGGAGCGCATCGTGATCCGGCCGCGCGGTTCGGAGAAGGAGTTCTCGGTACGCGTCGAGGGCGGCACCTACGGCAACATCTACCGCATCCTCGGCGAGAAGCCGGTCCGCTGGGTGCAGCAGACCGACTTCCAGAACGAGGAGGCCGTGGGCTTCCTCGCGGATCGTCTGGATCGCCTGGGCGTCGACAACGAACTCTTCCGTGCGGGCGCCGAGCCCGGGGCCACCGTCGTGATCGGAGAGGGCGACGGGGTCGTCTTCGACTGGCATCCCGCGCTGTCCTCCGCGGCGGAGCTGATGACCGCGCCGCGCGGCACCGACCCGCGTCTCGACCTGAACCCGCGCCGGACGACGTCGCAGCGCCGTGAGCGCTATCACGACCGGATGGACGCCAAAGCCGCCGCGCGCGCCGAGCTGGATGCGGAGCGCATCCGCGGGGAAGGCGAGTGACGCCGCTCCAGCGCGCGGATCTTCCGCGCGCGCGTCGCGTGGTCGTCAAGGTCGGGTCATCCTCCATCAGCGGCGAGAACGCCGCGAAGATCCAGCCGCTCGTCGAGGCACTGGCGGCGGCGCACGCCCGGGGCACGGAGGTCGTGCTGGTCTCCTCCGGGGCGATCGCGACGGGGATGCCGTTCCTGGCGCTGGACAGCAGACCGACGGACCTGGCGACCCAGCAGGCTGCGGCAGCCGTGGGCCAGAACGTGCTCATCTACCGGTACCAGGAAGCTCTGCGCGCCTTCGGGATCGTCGCCGGCCAGGTGCTGCTCACCGCCGGGGACCTCGAGGACGCCACCTCGCGCTCGAACGCCCGGCGGGCCATGGAACGCCTGCTCGGCCTGCGCATCCTCCCCATCGTGAACGAGAACGACACCGTCGCGACGCACGAGATCCGTTTCGGCGACAACGACCGGCTGGCGGCGCTGGTGGCGCGTCTGGTGGGGGCGGAGGCGCTCGTCCTGCTCAGCGACATCGATTGCCTCTACACGCGTCCGCCGGACGAGCCCGGCGCCCTCCCCATCGCGTCCGTGGACTACGGGGACGATCTGTCCGGTTTCGAGTTCGGCTCTGTGGTCGTCAACAGCGTCGGTACCGGCGGTGCGGCCACGAAGGTCTCGGCGGCACGTGTGGCGGCGGCATCCGGAGTGGGCGTTCTGGTCACCAGCGCGGACCTCGTCGCGGAAGCCCTCGCCGGAGAGCAGGTGGGTACCTGGTTCGCCCCCAATCCGGCTCCGGTGGACGAACCGCGGACAGGTCCGGTGCTCACCCGTCGATAGACTGGCGCCATGACTGTGGCGACGACGACGGCCCGTGAGCGGATGCTGCGCGCGAAGGATGCCTCGCGGCAGATCGCCCGGCTGGACGACACGCGTAAGAGCGAGATCCTGCACGCGATCGCAGACGCGATCGAGGCCGCGGCGGCCGACGTGGTCGCCGCCAACGCGGACGACCTCGAACGAGGACGGACCTCGGGGCTGTCCACGTCGCTGCTGGACCGGCTGACGCTCGATGGCGACCGCGTCGCCGCGCTGGCCGCCGCCGTGCGCGATGTCGCAGCCCTCCCGGATCCGGTCGGGCGGGTGCTCGAGGAGCGCACGCTCGACAACGGGCTGCAGCTGACCAAGGTCGCCGTCCCCTTCGGGGTGGTCGGCTCCATCTACGAGGCGCGGCCGAACGTCACGGTCGACATCGCGGCGCTGGCCCTCCGCTCCGGCAACGCCGTCGTCCTGCGCGGCGGGACGGCAGCCGAACGCACGAACGCCGCCCTCGTGCGCGCCATGCGCGATGCCCTGTCCACCCAGGGGATCGACCCCGAGGCGATCCAGACGCTCGACGAGTTCGGGCGCGACGGTGCCAGGGAACTCATGCAGGCACGGGGTCTCGTCGACGTGCTCGTACCGCGGGGGAGTGCGCAGCTGATCGAGACCGTCGTCACCGAGTCCATCGTGCCCGTCATCGAGACCGGTGCGGGCGTGGTGCACGTCTACCTCGACGCCTCGGCACCGGTCGACCGTGCGCGCGAGATCGTCGTGAACGCCAAGGCCCAGCGTCCCAGCGTCTGCAACGCGGCCGAGACGGTGCTGGTCCACTCCGCGGCGGCCGAACGCCTCGTCGCGCCGGTGGTCGCGGCGCTGCAGGATGCGGGGGTGACCGTCCACGGCGACGAGACCGTCGCAGCGCTCGCATCCGGCGTGGTCCCCGCGGACGAGGACGACTGGGCTGCGGAGTACCTGAGCCTCGACATCGCCATGCGGGTGGTCGACGACCTGGATGAGGCGATGGCGCACATCCGCCGGTATTCCACGCACCACACCGAATCGATCATCACCGACGATCCGGCGTCCCTGGAACGCTTCCTGGCCGAGGTGGACTCGGCCGTGGTGATGGCCAACGCCTCCACGCGCTTCACGGACGGCGGCGAGTTCGGTTTCGGTGCCGAGGTCGGCATCTCCACCCAGAAGCTCCACGCACGCGGCCCGATGGGGCTGCGCGAGCTGACGAGCACGAAGTGGGTCGTGCGCGGCGCCGGGCAGGTCCGGCGCTGAGTGACTAGACTGGGGGACGCATACGCGCCCTGCAGAACCGAACGGAGAACCGATGAGCCTTGCCATGATCCTCGCCTTGGCCGCTGAGGAGGCTGAGCACCACGGCAACGTCGCTCTCGAGACCTTCGGATACGGCCTCGTGGCCTTCGTCGTCTTCACGGCACTCGGTCTCGTGACGCTGTCGTACCGCAACGTGGCCAACCGCCACGCCTCGAAGGCTGAGGCCTACGCGAAGCAGCATGCCGCGGACCTCCAGCCGACCGGACACGGGCACGGCCACTGACGGTCTCCGCGGTGACCGAGGGTCGTCGCCCGCGCATCGGGGTGATGGGCGGGACGTTCGACCCCATCCACCACGGCCACCTCGTGGCCGCGAGTGAGGTCGCCGCATCGTTCGATCTCGATGAGGTCGTCTTCGTGCCGACCGGTCAGCCCTGGCAGAAGTCGAAGGTCTCCGACACCGAGCACCGGTATCTGATGACGGTGATCGCCACCGCATCCAACCCCAACTTCAGCGTGAGCCGGGTGGACATCGACCGTTCGGGCCCGACGTACACGATCGACACGCTGCGTGACCTGAAGTCGCAGCGTCCCGATTCGGACCTCTTCTTCATCACGGGTGCCGACGCCGTGGCGCAGATTCTCAGCTGGAGGGACCATGATGAACTATGGGACCTCGCGCACTTCGTCGCCGTATCCCGCCCCGGTCACCCGCTCAGCGCGGCGGGACTGCCGGATGACGACGTGAGTCTGCTCGAGATTCCGGCGCTGGCGATCTCCTCGACCGACTGCCGCAACCGCGTACGTGGCGGACAACCGGTGTGGTACCTCGTCCCCGATGGTGTCGTCCAGTACATTGCGAAGCACCACCTCTACCGGAGCAAGGCATGAGCAACCCCGACCAGCCCAGCACCCCGCCGCTGACCCGGCGTCAGCTCAGGGAGATCCGCAACACCGGATCCACCCCCGTCGTGACGCAGGAGGCGCAACGCAAGGACGCCGAGAAGAAGGCGGCCCAGAAGGCGAAGCCCGCGGCGCCGAAGCCGGCGCCCGTGCCACTGCCGCGAGCGGTGGTCCCCGCCATCGTGCCGCCCGCTCCGCACGCGGACGCGAGCGTCGATCTGGGCGTCTCTCCGCTCACCCGCCGGCAGGCGCGGGAGCAGGAGCGCATCCGTACCGCATCCATCCCGGTGATCGCCCCGGACCCCGTCCCCACACCCGTGTCCGCGCCCGACGCGGACGCCGAGGCCCCGGCCCCGGACGCGGAAGAGACCGCGCGCACGGAGCAGGAGCAACCCGGGGAGGAGATCGTTTCGGAGCTCTTCGCCGCTCCCGAGGACGAGCACCCGGCGGAGCACACGCCGCTGCGCACCGCCGAGGCCGCGCTGCAGGACGATGAGGACGAGTCTTCGGCCTCCGAGCCGGCCGCGACCGTCTCGCCCCAGCTGGGATCGGCGCTGATCGACGGGCCCGCCCCGCAGGTATCCCTGCCGCCGTCGTTCGACCAGTTGCTCTCCCGGGAGAGCTCGCCCACCGGGTCGATCATGACTCCGAACGCGCTCATCCTCTCGCAGACCCCGTCGACCGGATCGTTCACCTCGCCGATCGCTTCGACCGGCGAGATCCTCATCACGGGCACCTTCGACCTTCCCGAGGGGCTCGGCTCACGCGGCCATGCTCCCGGGACCACGGACGGCAGGGAAGCCGACGCCGTCCTCATGGACGGAGAGCTTCCGGCCTCGTCCTCCCCGACTCCGATCGCCGCGAGCGCCGCCGTCAGTACGGTGCGCACGGCTGACGAGATCATCCGTCCGCCGGCTCCGGAAAAGGGCAGCCGGCTCATGCTCACCCTCGCGATCACGGCGGGCGCACTCGCGCTCGCGCTGGTGGGCGTTCTCATCCTCGCCGTGGCGACAGGAGTATTTTCATGACGGCCTCAGCCGCGGGCATCACCGCCCTGCAGATCGCCGCTCGCGCGGCCGACGCGAAGGGCGGCGAAGACCTCGTCGCCCTCGACGTGTCCGAGCCGCTCCCGCTCGTCGACATCTTCCTCCTCGTGACCGGCCGCAATGAGCGGAACGTCGCCGCGATCGCGGACGAGATCGAGGACCAGCTGCTCGCCGCGGGCATCAAGCGCCTGCGCCGGGAGGGACGTCAGGAGTCGCGCTGGATCCTGCTCGACTTCGGCGACCTCGTGGTGCATGTCTTCCACGAGGAGGAGCGGACGTTCTACGGTCTCGAGCGGCTGTGGAAGGACTGCCCGACGGTGCCCATCGAGCTCCCGCAGACCGCCGCGGCCGACTGATCCCCCCGCGCACGACCAGACCCCGGAGCATGCGTTCCGGGGTTTTCCGTCGTGCACAGGGGAGTCCGGCGCCCGGGAAGCGGGCGACACGCGCGAACATCCGGCCCGGTTTCGGAGTGGTCGCGGGCGTGTAGTACGCTGGGGTGGTTGCCCGGGAGGGCAGCAGAGTCAGGGCCTGTGGCGCAGCTGGTAGCGCACCTGCATGGCATGCAGGGGGTCAGGGGTTCGAGTCCCCTCAGGTCCACCAAAACTCTCGGTAAAGCACCGAATCTTCACTCCCTGATCAGGGAGTCTGAATTCTTGGTAGTCGTTTACTGGACACTTCGCCGGTTCGTACCGGCACGATGTCGGGGCTTGTCGGAGTATCTGGACGCCTCGCGGTAGCTCACGCGCACCTTCGCGGTATGGATGGCGGTGGCGCTTCGGATACGGGACACGGAAAGTATGTCTCGCTGGCTGAGCTTGCCGAGCAGCTGCAGGTTTCGGCCCAGACCATCTACGACCTGCGGACCAAGGGCCGTGGACCGCGAGGCGTCCGGATCGGCACGCAGTTGCGATTCGCGGAAGCGAGATCGACGCGTGGGTGCAGCGCATGGAGCTGGCCGACGGGCAACGCCACTACAGGGGCGACTCGTGAACGGCGGGCTGCCGCGCACGCTGATCGGTTCGTACGGCACCATCAGCGTGAGCACGCGCGGCACGGTGTACGTCGCGCTGGCGCGCATTCGTGATGCGGACGGGCGCCTACGGGGCGAAGAAGAACTACCGCGACGATCTCCGCCTCCGCGTGCGGCCGCAGTTCGAACATTTCTCGCTCGGCGAGATCACCACTGGCGCGAGATGTGAGGGTGCGGAGCTGATTCGGCGGTCGATCAGTTGGCCACCGACACGGATGTTCGGATCGTGGCTGGATCGCCGATGGCATCCACGATGGCTCGGGCGAGGTCGGCTCGGGTGATGCGGATTCCGTGTGCGACGTTGCGGCCGAGGGCGCGCCGGTAGCCGCGGGCCGGACCGTCCGTCAGCTGCGGCGGGCGCATCGAGGTCCACTCCGCCCCGCTGGCCGCCAGCAGCCGATCGGACGCAAGCATGTCCCGCCACGTGGCGCCGAGGAAGCGCCAGAGCACAGGCTTGACGATCCTGGCCAGGAACAGGCCGTCGCCCTCCGTGTAGGGGCCGGACGCGCTGATGCTGACGATCCGGCGCGCCCCGGCGCCGAGCAGCGCCCGGGTGGAAGCTTGCAGGACGCCGTTGGCGCTGCGCGGGCCGGGTCCCACACACGAGACGACCACGTCCGCCTTTGCGACGAACGCTCGCAGCGCGGCGACATCGGTCGCGTCCGCCTCGTGTCGAGTGATCCGGATCACGGCGAACCCCGCGCGCTCGGCGGCAATCGCGAGCAGTCGCCCGGTGCGGCCATTGGCGCCCACCACCGCGACGTGCGTCATGACCACACCACCGCCACCACGACGTTGCCAATCGCGAGCACGCCGGCCGCGTGGAACAGGACGCGGGTGGGGGAACGCAGGTCGCGCCGTTGCGCGGCGCTCGCGCCGATCACCGCGAGAAGCACCAGCACCGCGAGCCCGAGCTTCACCGCGAGCTTCGCCTCGTTCACGTCCAGATCGAGCCGGATCCGCGAGAACACCAGGAGGACTCCGGTCACGAGCTGGACGATTGCTCCCGTCAGCATGGGCGCCAGCCGCAACGATCCCGGCGCGCGCAATTGCAGGATGTAGCCGCCGATGACGGCTGCGAGCCCGACGAAATGAGCGACGAGCATCGCATATCTCAGAATCTCCACGGGAGCCCCTTCCTGGGTGAGTGAACGATCACTCATGTCCCGACAATGATAGGGTTAGCGATCGTTCACCTGTCAAGTGCAAGGAGTGGAATGAGCGCCCAGCCGAGTCCCCCGACCCGCGAGCGGATTCTGGATGCGGCCGCCCGGGTGATGCGTGAGCGGGGCCTCGGGAATGCCTCCATCAAAGCCATCGCGGATGAGGCGGGCTGTAGCGTCGCGCTGCTCTACAAGTACTTCGATGACCAGCAGGCGATCTACATGGGCGTACTGACCGAGCGTCTGGGTGGGATGGACATTCTCACCGACCCCACCGTGAATCCCCGAGCGGACCTCGCCGTCATCGTCGAGCGGCTGATGGCGTTCTACGTCGGGTCGTTTCCCATGTCCGCATCGATCTTCTCCACGCCCGAACTGCTGCGCGCCTGGCGCGAGGAACTCATCGCCCGCGGTCGCGGGGGACCGCAGACGCCACTGGTCATCGTCGAACGATACGTCCGGCAGCACCTCCCCGCTCTGGACGCGGCGGCCGTTGCCGCCCTGCTGGTCGGTGCAGCGTTCCAAGCGGCATTCCTCGCGTGTTTCGACGGACTCACCGCCGTGCCTCACGCCGCCGACCGTGCGCGCGTACTTGTTGCGGCCGTCATCCCGCCGCAAGCAACGCCATAAACCTGCGCGACCGCGGCCGACCAGGACCGCAGACCCCATTCACTCGGATCGGGGGCGAATGGCCGTCGATCAGCAGGGGGTCAATTGTTCCCTTGCCAGAGCGACGTCGACCGATCCCCGGGCGGACGTGGTTCAGTCAGATTCGTCGTTCGCGGTCGTCTCGATCCAGTCGACCGCTTCGTCCGTGAGGAACACGCCGTCTGGTCCTGACTCCCCGACCTCCCACACGGAGCCGGCGACTGCCACGATCTTGCTCATCACGTCAGGGGTGACGGCCTCGCCGTTGTGCTCAATCGGCCAAGCTTGCGCGTCCGCATCCAGGTGGGGCCACCACTCTGCGATCCTCATGTCGGCCACCTTGCCACCGAGCGGAGCTGGCCGGAAGCCGGTCGCTGACCGAAGCGTTGGTTCCGGTGCCAACGGTCGCTGACGAGTCGCTGGTTCTGCGCACGCGAGCGTGTCCTGCGCGCGCTGCCGGTGATACGAGAACGGGGCCGTCTGCGGCGCGTCGGCCTGGAAACCGAGGTGGAGGAAGCCGTATAGCTCCGGTTCGATCAGGGGGAGCGGGGCGCGGTTGCTCATTGGTCCTCCTGATGAGTGAGTGCTCACGCTCCTGTCGTTACCGTCGATGAAAGGGGACGTGCATGCCGCGCCCCGACGTCGCTTTCCTCTGCCTCAACGCGTTCACCTTGCCGTCTCGACATCGGTGGAGCGATGAAAGAGTTCGAGCAGAATGCCTGTGGCGGTGCGAAGGTCGTACGTCGGATCGTTCATTGCCTCAGTGAATATCGCGTCGATGGCTCCGCCAAGTGCGATCGCCGTCGTACGGGCGTCTACCTCGATGAGCTCGTTCTCCCGTTGCCCTCGTTCGATTGCGGCAGCGAGCGGTGCCCAACGCGGCGGTTTACCGGGCACCTCAACGGCCCTTTTCGGATCGGCGATGGCGACCTCGATCACCAGCCGCAGCTGCTCTGGGTTCTCTGACATGTAGGAAATGAGCGAATGTACATAGGCCGCGACGGCGGACCTGCCGCTCGGGGCAGCGCTCATCGCCTCGCCCACCCTCATTCCGACTGCGTCGATCACCCGCGAGTATGCCGCGTCGATGACATCGCCCTTGCTGCGGAAGTAGTACAACACGGCTGCGTTACTGAGACCTGCGGCCTCGGCGATGCGGGCAAGCGTCGCCCGAGACGCCCCCGAGGCAGCGATCAGCGAAATCGCCGCTGAGGTGATCTCATCGCGGCGAACCGTGTCGCCGAAACTGCGTCGCCGGGTCATGCTCTGGCGCCGCCTTCAAAGGTGATGATGTGGGCGGGCGAGGGGGCGACCGCCGGAAGGGTGATCTCGAGATCGTCGGCTAGTTGTTGCCAATTGACCCTCTTCCCCGTGTCAAGCATCCGGGCCGTGGCCCCTTCTGGAAGCCGGATACCGGGCACACGAACAGTCCTGCCGGGCTTCTCGGCCAGGAGGATCACGTTGAGCGTGTCGGCGGAGCGCGTGAACCGGACCTCATCCCCGTCGGCTGTCTGTGCTGCCATGGTGGTCCAGGGGCCAGTAGCGAAAATGGCCGGGCTCGCATGCGAGAGCCATCCGGCGAGCTCGGAGAGGGGGCGCTGTTGCGCCTCCGGGATGCGCCCTTCGCCGTCCGGACCGATATTGAGCAGGAGCCGCCCCCCGTGCGAGACCACGTCGACAAAGAGATGGATGAGCTCCGTGCCGGTCAGCTGCACTGCCGAGGTCTCCATCGAGCTGTATCCGAATGAGTTGCCTATGCCCCGCGCGACTTCCCAGGCCCCGGGTGGCGGCTCTGCAGGCACTTCATACTCAAAGGTGCGAACGTCGAACGGAATCGTGGATGGCTGCAGCGGAACGGGTCGACCGCTTCGCGCGAACGCCCTCAGCGTGAAGCCGAGGAAGCCGAGGTAGATGCGGCGCAGGACCCTGCCACGCGGAAGCCTCACCTGGGTCCATCGATCGTTGATGACGCCGTCGGGTACCGCATCGTAGTAGCTTTCGAACAGTTCTCGGGGGTCACTGTCGGCGGGCCAGCCCATGTCGTTCCAGAGTATCGACGGTCGATATCTCGCGATGAGCTCTCGCCACTGCGCTGTAGCGTATGCGGTGTACTCGGGGCGACTGGACTGCTGCTCCAGGAGATCGGTCATCACGCGAACCGGGCGGTCGGTGACGGTCCAGTCGATGCCACCGGCGTAGTACAGTCCCATCCGCATCCCCTTCGCGCGGACGGCGTCCGTGAGGTCGCCGACGAGGTCTCGCCTCGAGTGGTAACCCTGCAGTCGCGGATGGGGCACTGCGGTCGGCCAGAGCGGATATCCATCGAGGTGACGTGTGACCATCACCACGTACTCGGCTCCAACGGAGGAGAAGATCGAGGCCCATTCCGAGAAGTCAACCTCATCGGCGTTGCGCTCGAACGCCTCCCGGAAGTGAGAGTAGGGCGCGGTTCCGTAGGTCCGGGCGTGATGCACGGCTGTGGGCGAGGCCTCGATTCTCAGCGAGTTGAGGTACCACTCGGCATACGGATTCTTACCCCTTGTATCGCGCATGGCCATGAGGGCGCCCATGTAGCCGTGATAGTCGCCGTCAGGATCATCGCTGAACGCCGGGATCGAGTACAAACCCCAGTGGACGAATATCCCGAGCTTCGAAGCGGCAAACCACGCAGGGGGCTCCCTGGAGACGACACCGGGTCCGGGGGACATTCAGAAATTTTACCGCCTGGTTAGCGGATCCGCTTCCCCGAGTTGCCGCGGATATCCTCCCCGAGTTGCCGCGGATATGCTGTCCTCGTGATCGGCGCCGAGAGGTTCGAGGAACTGCGGCCGCTGTTGTTTTCCATCGCCTATCGCATTCTGGGCAGTGTGGGCGCGGCCGAAGATGTGGTGCAGGAGGCGTGGCTGCGGGCTGATGCTTCCGACAGCCGACCCGAATCGCCGAAGGCGTTCCTGGCGACCGTCGTGACCCGGTTGTCGATCAATGAGTTGCGCTCGGCTCGGGCGCGCCGAGAGCAGTACGTGGGAGCATGGTTTCCGGAGCCGTTGCTGGAGGATCCGTACCAGGACCCGGACCGTGCCGTTGAACTCGCTGAATCCGTGTCGATCGCGGCCCTGCTCTTGCTGGAGCGTCTCAGCCCGCTGGAACGCGCCGTGTTCGTCCTGCAGGACGTGTTCGGCTTCACGTTCGCAGAGATCGCCGCCATGCTCGAGCGTTCTGAGGGCGCATGCCGTCAGTTGGCGGTACGGGCGCGGCACCATATGGCCGAAGGCCGCCCCCGATTCGATGCCGACCCTCGGGAACATGAGCGGCTGGCCACCCGCTTCTTCGCGGCGCTGAAGAACGGGGACGTGGCTGGACTGCGGGAGCTTCTGGCCGCCGACGTCGAGATCGCTTCGGACAGCGGTGGCAAAGCACCAAGTCTGCCCAGGACCATTGTCGGGGCGGACAAGGTCGCGAGGCTGCTGGTGTCGGTCCTGCCCCAGCTCACGCAGATCGGTCTCACACAGGAGGCGCGCTCATTCAACGGCCAGCCGGGCGGGCTGTTCCGCGACAGCGCGGGAATGGTCGTGAGCGTGACCATGCTCGACATCGTCGCCGGGCGGATCCAGGCGATCCGCACAGTGACCAACCCGCAGAAACTCGCCCACCTCGGGCCCGTGGTTGATGCTTGGTCGGTCCACGAGGCGTATCGCGCGGCAACACGCAAGCCTCAGTAAGCCGCGAACGCACCGCGCCGCGTAAGCGCGAGCGATGTCACAATCGTCCAGCGTGTCTTGTCTCCCGGATAGCAGCGTCGCTACCGACCTCATCTGGAGGAAGACATGACTGGTTCACCTGCCCGCATCGGTAAGCCGTCTGAGCGCGCGTGGCCCTCGCGGAGCTTTGCGCTGGCGAGCGCGATCTGTATCGGGGCAGCCACTGCGACGAACCTCGGCCTCTATGCCATCGGACGGGCGACCGCCGCCGCTCTCCGGATAGATCCTGGTCTAGGTGAACCCAACCATGTGATCGTTCCCTGGGATGTCGCATGGAAGACCGCCGTACCCCTCGCCGTCGGTGCACTTGTGCTGGCGCTGGTCGCGCGGCGCTTTCCTCGATGGACGATTCTCGCGATCAGTGCGGGCGCCGTCCCCGTAGTGATCAGCATTCCGTTCGTCCTCGCCGGAGCGCACGATCTCGCGACAGGTCTCCTCCTCGCCGGAATGCACACGATCGGAGGACTGGCTTACGTCGTGATAGGGATCCTCGCCCGGTGGAGCAGCAACCCATAAGCGTCGAGGACCGGGATCCCCGTCGGCTCCCGCCTGCTCGTGAAGGACCGCTGGCCCGGTGCCAGCCCGAGGCTGCACGTCCAGGCGCCGTAAGCGTCCCTGGGGAGCGCCGCGCAGGGATGACCTCAGAGCGGGAATTGCTCCGCACCACGGTCGATCCAATGGGGTGGAAGGTCGACCGTGGCTTGTGTGCGGCCGTCACGGCGCAGGACTGCTGCGCTGATCGAGTCGCTGCTTGCCGAAATGATCGAGGCGGGTGCGGAGCGGGGTGATCTTGCGTGTTGTGCTCTGCGAGAGGCGACACGACATGCTGAGCGCCCGGGCCATCCGCCTGTCGCCCACCACGCGAGGACTGGGGATGTAGTGATTTAGTCGACAGTTGAATCGCCTCGAGACTCCTCGAGGAGCCTCCAAATCGGTCGAGGAACGTTCGCGTATGCTGGCTACACCACCCGCCGGAGTGAAGCCGAAGAGCTGGATTCCGGGGGGTTATGGGTATCCGTGACATAAATCGGGCCTGTGGCGCAGCTGGTAGCGCACCTGCATGGCATGCAGGGGGTCAGGGGTTCGAGTCCCCTCAGGTCCACCAATGTGATGAGTTGCGAGTCGAGAGCGTCGCTCCCTGAATCAGGGGGCGACGTCGTCGTTTCGGTCGGTCATCCCAGCGGGCGGGTCTCCAGAGTGAACCCGTGTGCGCGCAGCCGTTCGGCGAGCAGCTCGCCCATCGCGACCATCGGCGTCAGGACGCCGGCACGGTCGGGGAGATCGTCGACGGCCAGACTCAGCGCCGACTCGCCCAGCATGACACCCGTTCCGGCGTAGCCGGGGTCGTACGGGGCCGCGATGCGGGTACGCACCGGGCGGCCTTCGACAGGGTAGACATCGGTGTCGAGGACGAAGCGACCGCGCGCGATCGCCTCCGCGCCCGGACCCGTCCCGGGCGCCGGGAGCACCCGGTCGAGGATCGCGGCGGCCGGCGGGAACGACATGGCGGAGACGAGACCCGCCGTCCCGAGGGTGACGCCCGCCGCCCGGGCGAAGCCGGGGAGTCCGCGCCCCGTGGCGACGACCTCCCGGTAGCGCATGAGCTGACCGTAGCCCCATCCGGTGAGGTGGTTGCTGCGCTGGACGATCTGCTGGTTGTACGCGCCCATGATGAACGGTGCCTGCCACACCCCGCGCTCCGTTCCCCATCCGCGTCCGGTGCCGCCGGGGAGGCGCACGGTCGGCCCCGGCGTGAGGGCATAAGGGTCGCCGACGATGCGGCGGGCGGCGGGATCCTTCCGCGCTTCCCTCATCTGCTGACGGAGCGAGTCGATGGTCCCGCCGCTGATGCCGCCGCGGAGGGACCGCACCCGCAGCGTCGCCGAGACGACCGGCACGCCGCCCGCGGCCGCATGGGCGAGCCCCAGTGCGAGGTCGGACGGGATGGAGTCGAAGCCGCAGGAATGGACGATCCGCGCGCCGCTCTTCTGCGCGGCGTCGTGGTTGTCCCGGATGCTCCGCGCGACGAAGATGCTCTCCCCGGACAGATCGGCGTAGGAGGTCCCCGCACGAGCGGCGGCGGAGGCGACGCCTCGGCCGTAGCGCAGATAGGGGCCGACGGTGGTCGCGATGACGGACGTCGATGCGGCGAGGCGGGCGAGTCCCGCGTCATCGCTCGTATCCACCTCGATCGTCGGCCATTCGACGCCGAGTTCGCGCGTGAGGTCCCGCAGACGTCGCTCCGACCGCCCGGCCACGGCGATCCGCACGCCCTCGGGAGCGGATCGGGCGAGGTGTTCGGCGGTGAACCGCCCGACGAAGCCCGTGGCGCCCAGCAGGACGATGTCGTGATCCCGGTCGTTCGTACGCATGGCACGCGAGCCTACGGGGGCGACCCGCTCCGGGCACCGGGCTTGCCTGTGCCCGTTCTGAGCCGTAGGTGCATGATCAGGTGGTCTGCGTGCCCGCTAGACTGACTCCCGTGTTCTGAACACACGTCAGGGCCTGTGGCGCAGCTGGTAGCGCACCTGCATGGCATGCAGGGGGTCAGGGGTTCGAGTCCCCTCAGGTCCACCGAAGACCCGTCAGATCCGGGCGGAGGCTCAACCGGGCGAACGTCGGACTGTGTGCCGCGCGACCTGTTTCTCCAGCGACTCGAGGGCACTCTCGCCGCGCGGGGTGAGACGCACGGCTCGGCTGGTCCTCCTCCTGACCACCCATTCGTCGGCTTCGAGGCTTTCCAGGACTTGTGCTCCCAGCTGTCCGCCGACATGCGGGCGTCGTCCGCTCCAGTCGAGGCAACCCCGTGCCCACGGGCGTCGCCCCTCTGGGGCGCGCAGTCCGAGCCGTTCTACGGTGGCGCCTCGGGGAAACGGGTGCGGAGCTTCCGCCACGGCGCCCACCGTGAGTGCGGGGACAACCGCGGCAACCACCAGAAGGTCTGTGATTCGCAGCCCGATTTCACCGGCCAGGTGGTCATAGCAGGTTCGACCGACTCGGAGATCCATCGAAATGGTCGATTGCCGTAGTGATCGAACCCGGCTCGTCGGCGCTATCGCTTGCAGAGCTTCGATAGCGCGCGCGACGTCCTGGTTGGCGAGACGGTAGAACCGGTTGCGGCCGCGATGCTCCACCTCGACGAGGCCCGCTTCCCGAAGCGCCCGGAGATGCTCACTCGCCGTCGAGGGCGAGACGCCGACGGTCCGCGCCAACTCGCCCGCGGGTATCTGTCGGTTGCCGAGCAGCGCAGTGGCGATGAGGCCCCGCGCAGTGTCACCCAGGGCGCGCGCCGGTATCGCGATGTCGGGCTCTCCATCCATGCTCTCATCCTCCGCCCAGCGCCCTGCGGGCGCGCTCCACGTCGTCGACCACGAGCACCTTCCGATTGTCATGATCGCTGTACTGCGCGTGAAGTGCGATGCCGGCATCGACCAGCACCCGCATCATCCGCCCCAAAGCGCCAGGAACATCGGCATGCAGCTCGGCGACGACGACCGGACGGACGATGGCGGCTCCCCATCCCGCCTCTGCGAGGGCGAGAGTCGCTGCGTCCGGTTCTGCGATCAGATAGTGCGCCACCCCGGACCACATGCCACCCCCTTCGAGCCCGACCTCGGCGGCGCCGAGTATGTCCGCGATCTGCACGAGCGATTCCGCACCCCGCGGGACGGATACCTCGATATCGAACATCACCTCACCTCGACGGACGGTTCGACGACGACCTCGGTGATGAGGCTGTTCGCGACGTAGCACTGCGCATGCGCTATGCCGACGAGCCGCTCGACACGTGCGACGCTCGCGCCGACGATGGCGATGTGCGGACGAAGGACGATGCGAGTCAGATGCATCGGGTCTCCGCTCGCCGGCATCTCACCGTAGGCACGGTCCCGGTACTCGACCACGTCGACCCCGCCGAGGGCCGCCACCGCCAGAAAGGAGAGAAGCTGGCACGAACTGGCCGCGGCGACGATGAGCTGCTCCGGGTTGGGAAGAACCGCGTCTCCTCGGAACGCGGCGTCCGCGCTCACCGCCAGCTCCGTCCCCGCGATCGTCACATCGTGGCGACGCTCGTATCCTTCGTAGTCTCGTGTCCGTCCGCGCCATTTCAGTGCGCTCTCATATGTGTGGGTCGTCATGGCATGACGATAGGACCGAAGTCTTTCGGTGAGTACCGAAGTGTCAGCGTCATGTCGACCTCCGCGCCCGGACGGGCAACAGTCACGCGCGAGCGGACTCACGAGTGTCGCCGGGACCCGACTCTCATGTCACCGACCAGCCGTCTCAGGTCCACCGGAATTCGCGCCGATGCAACCCCCGGGCGGCGGGGGCCCGTCCTGGTTAGCGTGTCGGCATGAGTGAGACGCCACGACTGAAAGCCGTCCTCTTCGACATCGACGGGACGCTCGTCGACTCTAACTACCTGCACGTCGATGCCTGGACGCGCGGTATCACGGAAGCGGGGGAGTCCGCCCAGGCGGCGCACGTGCACGAAGGCATCGGCCTCGACTCGGGCAAGCTTCTGGAACGCCTGTTCGGCGAGCGCGCGGACAGCGACGCGGTGCAGCGCGCGAAGGAGCTGCACAGCGAGCACTATGCGGCATCCGCCGAGCGACTGCGCCGCTTCGACGGCGTCCACGAACTCTTCCGGGCGGTGCGCGAGCGCGGGCTGAAGGTCGTGCTCGCCAGCTCCGCACCGCAGGAGGAGCTCGACATGCTGCTCGAGGTCCTGGACGCCGGTGAGCTGATCGACGCGACGACCAACAGCGACGACGTCGAGACCGCCAAGCCGGAACCGGACCTCATCTCGGTGGCGCTGCAGAAGGCCGGGGTAGCCGCCGGGGAAGCCCTGATGGTGGGCGACACCCGCTGGGACGTCGAGGCGGCGCGGAAGGCCGGTGTGGACACCATCGCGGTCCTCACCGGCGGACGCGGGGAGCGGGAACTCGCGGACTCCGGAGCGATCGCGGTCTACGCCGACGTGGCCGAGCTACTGCGACGCCTGGACGAGAGCCCGGTGGGCGCCCGGCTCAGGAGCCCTGCAGGTAACGACCGGTGATGCTCGCCGGGTTGGCGGCGAGCTGGTCCACCGTGCCCGTCCCGACGATCCGCCCGCCGGCGGTGCCGCCCCCGGGGCCGAGGTCGATCAGGTAGTCGGCATTGACGATCATGTCGATGTCGTGCTCGATGACGATGACGGTCGCGCCGTTGTCCAGAAGGCGTTGCAACACACGGAGCAGGACGCGGATGTCGAGCGGATGCAGACCGATCGACGGCTCGTCGAGCACGAACAGCGTGTCGTGCTGGTCGCGATCCAGGTCGGAGGAGAGTTTCAGCCGCTGCGCCTCACCGCCGGAGAGCGCCGGGGTGGCTTCGGCGAGCGTGAGATACGAGAGGCCGAGATCCGCGAGTAGCTGCAGCCTCGAGTGCACCTTCTTGAGATCGGTGACGTGCGTCAGCGCCTGTTCCACCGTCATCGCGAGAAGCGCGGGCAGCGACAGCCCGGGGTCGTCCTCCGGGGCGTGACGCGCACGGCGGCGGATCCCGTCCGCAGCAGGCGCGTAGCGCGAACCGCTGCACGCGGGGCAGACGATGTCGACGTCGGGCAGGAACTGCACGTCGAGCGAGATCTGCGCGGTGCCGTCGCATTCGGGGCACCGCAGGCTGCCGGTGTTGTAGGAGAAGTCGCCGGCGGTGAGACCGAGGCGCTTCGCTTCCGGGGTCGCGGCATACACCCGGCGCAGATCGTCCAGCACGCCGCTGTAGGTCGCGACCGTGGAGCGGACGTTGATGCCGATGGGGGAGGCGTCGACGACGCTGACACGCCGTATCCCGCCGGCATCCAGGTCCCTGACGTGCGTGGGCAGGCGCCGTCCGGCCGCTCGAGCCGCCAGCGCGGGGACGAGGCTCTCCAGCACCAGGGTCGTCTTCCCCGAGCCGGAGACCCCGGTGACGGCGATCAGTCGCCCCTGGGGGATATCGAGTTCGAGCGCCCGGACGGTGTGCAGAGGAGCGGTGGCCAGGTGGATCCGCCCGTGGGCGAACATCTCCTCGGCCGAGGACGCGTGGCGGACGACGTCCTCCTCGCTGCGATCGATGAACCCGGCGATCTTCGAGGCCGGGTTGCCGGCCAGCTCGGCCAGGGTGCAGGAGGCGAGGATGCGGCCGCCTTCCGTCCCCGATCCCGGGCCGATCTCGATGATCCAATCCGATTCCCGCAGCACCTGGACGTCGTGGTCGACGATCACCACCGAGTTCCCGTCGTCGAGCAGGGTGCGCACGACCCCGAGAAGACCGTCGATGTTCGAGGGATGGAGACCGATGGAGGGCTCGTCCAGGACGTAGAGCACACCCGTGGTGCGGTTGCGCACCGCACGGGAGAGCTGCACCCGCTGGCGTTCCCCGGTGGAGAGGCTCGCGGACGCCCGATCGAGGGAGAGGTAACCGAGGCCGAGCCGCAACAGCATCCGGGCGGTCTCCTGCAGCTGGGTGATGATGCTGTCGGCCATCGCGACCATGTTCGTGGGAAGGGTCGCCGGGATGTTCGGCACCCAGTGGGTCAGCTCCGCCAGCGTCAGCGCGCCGGCCTGCGCGAGGTCCATCCCGTCCACCGTCGTGGAGCGGGCGCGGCGGGAGAGCCGACTGCCGTGGCAGTCCGGGCAGGTCTGGACGCGGAGGAAGCGCTCGATCCGGGCGAGCCCCTTCTCGGTGGCGGCCTTCTTGAGCGCCTCTTCGACGGCGAGGGTGGCGTTGCGGTACGTCACCGTGAGGTCGAACAGCTTGCCGTTCTTGGCCGGATAGAGGATCTGGTGCTGCTCGGGCGGACCGTGGAACACGATGTCGCGTTCGCGATCGGTGAGCCGGGCGAAGGGGACGTCGATGCGTACGCCCATCGCCGCTGCCGCCTGCGCGTTGGCGGCGAGGCCGAACATCCCCCACGGAGCGACCGCGCCCTCGGCGATGCTGAGAGTCTCGTCCGGGACGAGCGCGGTGGGATCCACCTCCCGGACGATGCCCGTGCCCTGGCAGCGCGGGCACGCACCGCCGCCGTTGAACGCGAAGGACTCCGCGCTGGGCGGCGCGAACACCGCTCCGCAGACGGGGCACGTGAGCGGAAGATCCAGGGCGACGTCGATCGTCGGTTCCAGGTGATGCCCGTTCGGGCACTCGTGGCGGCCGAGTCGGGAGAAGATGAGGCGCAGGCTGTTCAGCAGCTCGGTCGAGGTTCCGAATGTGGACCGCACCCCCGGGATCCCCGGCCGTTGCCGCAGCGCCAGCGCGGCGGGCACGTGTTCCACGGAATCCACCTCGGCCCGGGCGGCCTGGGTGAGCCGGCGCCGGGTGTAGGTGGACAGTGCAGCCAGGTAGCGCCGGGACCCCTCGGCGTAAAGGACGCCGAGCGCCAAGGACGACTTGCCGGATCCGGACACGCCCGCGATGGACACGAGGGAGTTCAGCGGGACGTCCACGTCGATGTCCTTGAGGTTGTGCACCCGCGCTCCGCGTACGGCGATGGCCGTAGGGGCGCTGTGCTCGCGGGAGGGGGGAGCGGGCATCGTGACTCCTTCGTCAGCGTCTCCGGTACCGGTTCCGCAGACGGAGGTCCGCCGGCGGCGCGAGCACCCGACGGCTGCCCTGCTGGGTATTCTCGCCCCAGAGTCCGGAAAGGGCCACGTTCGCCCGCCCGGCCCGCCATCCCTCAACTGGGCGGACTGTCCGTCCGGCCAGTCGTGACTGTCCCCCCGGCCGGGGCGCCGGAAGACTGCGGCCGCGAGGCTGGGGTCATGAACAAGACATACTCACCCCCGATCGAGGTGCGTGCCCTGCGGAAGAGCTTCCGCGGCCAGGTACGCGTCGACGATGTCAGCTTCTCCGTCGGCCGAGGCCGCGTCGCGGGCCTGCTCGGTCCGAACGGTGCGGGCAAGACCACGACCATCAGGATGCTGCTGGGCCTCGCCCAGCCCGCATCCGGATCCGCCCTCGTCCTCGGGCGTCCCTACCGCGAACTCGAGTCGCCTGGTCGCACGGTCGGTGCCGTGCTCGACTCGGGCGGTCTCCACCCGGCCCGGTCGGGACGCATGCACCTGCGTATCGTCGCCGCCCGAGCCGGCATCCCCGCGTCCCGCATCGAGGAGGTGCTCGCCGAAGTCGGGATGACCGCGGACGCCGACCGCCGCGCGGGTGGTTACTCGTTGGGGATGCGCCAGCGCATCGCCTTGGCTGCGGCGCTCCTCGGCAGCCCGGAGATCCTCGTCCTTGACGAACCGGCGAACGGTCTGGATCCCAGCGGGATGCACTGGCTCCGACAGCGGCTGCGCTCGTTCGCGGATGCCGGCGGCACGGTGCTGCTCTCGTCCCACCTGCTGGCGGACGTGCAGGACATCGCCGACGACATCGTGATGATCGTCGACGGCGGTGTCGCGGCCGCGTCCTCGCTGGAGGAGGCGCTCGCCGCATCGAACGGTGACCTCGAGGGCTTCTACCTCGCTGTCGCCGGCGACCGGACGGGGGTGCGCTGATGGTCCGCGCAGAACTCCTGAACCTCGTCAGCACCACGTCGGCGAAGGTCACCGCGCTCCTGGCCCTGGCCGGCCTGGTCGTCACGCAGCTCGCCTTCGTGGCGCTCCTGCCCGCCATCGTGCGAGGCGACATCGGTGGTGTCGAGGGCGCGGCTGACGAGATGGGCGGCTTCGACCTCTCCGCCGCGGCCAGTCAGCTGGATGCGCTGAGCCCACTCGGTGCCTCCATGGGCGGCGGCTCGGTGGGGATCGCCATCCTCGCGATCGCCATCTTCGGCGTGCTCGCCGGCACGAGCGACTACCGCTTCGGCGGCATCGTCGGAGCGGCCCTCGCCGCGCCGCGTCGCTGGCCGATCCTGACCGCGAAGGCCGCCGCCTCCGGCATCTCGGGGCTCGTCCTGGGCACCGTGCTGGTCCTCACCAGTGCTGCGGTCCTGTTGGTCACCCTGGCCGTGTCCGGTACCCCGTTCACGCTCGACATCGGGCAGGCCGCCGCCGTGCTCGGCCGGGGCGCGATCGTCGTCACCTGCCTCGTGCTGCTGGGCCTGGCCATCGGGATCCTCACCCGCAGCCAGCTGGCCGGCGTCCTCATCGTGCTCACTGTGATGCTCTCCGAGCCGCTCGTGGCCGGGGTGACGCAGATGGCAGCCGGCACGGTGCCGGTCTGGACGCAGGTGCTTCCGGTCGCGCTGGCCAACGCGGCCATCGGGACGGCGCCCTCGCTCCTGCCGCCGCTCGTGGCCGGGGGGATCCTCGTCGGCATCACGGCGGTCGCCCTGATCGCGGCCGGTGCGGTCGTCCGTCGACGGGACATCTGAGCCACCGTGCCGAGAACCTCCACCCACCCCGCCATGCCGGATGCCGGACACCGCAACGCGGTGCCGCATCCGGCATGGTTTACTCTCTGCATGCGCAGACCCTCTCGCTCGGATCTCGCAGGCGCCTTCCGTGCGGCGCTCGTCCCCCTCCTCGTCCTGGCGGTGGGGATCGGCTACGTCGGGGTGCAACTGTCCGGGGGGATGGGCGACGACCCCACGCCCTCGTCGGTTCCCGCGGGGGTGCACGGCGCGATCGTCGCCCTCCAGGCGGGCGTTCTGCTGTTCCGCCGCCGCGCGCCGATCCTGGTGCTGACGGGCGTCGTGCTCCTGGATCTCGTCATCCTCGCCACGAGCGCCGGGCAGCTCGGCATCGGGGCACTGGCGGTCACCGTCGCCACCTACGGTGCGGTGCGGCACGGCGGACACCGCGGTACCGCCTATGCCGCGGTCGCCGGCACGGCGGTGGCCACGGCACTGGTCGGGACCTTCGCGATGGCGTCGGGCGGGGACCTCCTCTCGACGACCCTCCTGGTCGCGGCGGCGCGCCTCGTCCTGCTGTCGGCGCTGCCCGCGGCGACCGCCGAGTACGTCGTCGGGCGGGAACGTCTGGCGCGCGCGATGCGCGACCAGGAGGAGGCGGCCGAACGCGAGCGCAGCGCGGCGGCGGAGCGCACGATCCGCGCCGAGCGGACCGCCCTCGCCCGTGAACTGCACGACATCGCCGGTCACCACCTCAGCGGCATCATCGTCAGTGCCCAGGCCGCCTCAGCGCTCACACGCACCGACCCCGACCGGGCGCGCGAGACGCTGCGCGCGCTGCAGCAGAACGCCCGCACAGCGTTGGCGGACCTGCGGCGCACGGTCGGGCTGCTCCGCGACGACGATGAGGAGTCGTCGCCGGGGGCGGCACCGGGGACCGTCCCCGCTCTGGCGGAGATCCCCGCCCTCGCCGCCGCCGCCCGCGAGCGTGGCCAGGACGTGCGGCTGCAGGAGACCGGGCGGGCCGAGCCCCTCGGGCCACTGGCGGAGACCGCGGGGTATCGCATGGTGCAGGAGTCGCTCGCGAACGCGGCGCGTCACGCGCCCGGCACCGTCTGCCGGGTCAGCGTGAACTACCGGCCGGAGGGCGTGGAGCTGCTCGTCGTCAACGGTCCGGGCCGGACCCGGACCACATCGCCGGGTGCCGCGGCCGGGTACGGGATCGCCGGGATGCGGGAGCGCGCCGACCTCGTGGGTGGGCGCCTGGAGACCGGCCCCCGGCCGGACGGCGGCTGGCGCAACCGGCTCACCATCCCCATGGAGCGCGAGGGAGACGCGACGTGATCAGACTCCTCATCGCGGACGACCAGGCGGTCGTCCGGACCGGACTCGCGGTGATCCTCGGAGCGGAGGAGGACATCGAGATCGTGGGACAGGCCGCCGACGGCGCGGAAGCCGTGCGCCTGGCGCGCGCCTTCCGCCCGGACGTCGTCTGCATGGACATCCGGATGCCGGTGATGGACGGCATCGCCGCGACACGGGAGATCACCGCGGACCCCCACCTCGACGTGGATGTGCTCGTCCTGACGACGTTCGACGTCGACGACGACGTGTTCGCCGCGCTCGATGCCGGCGCCGCGGGATTCCTGCTCAAGGGCGCGGACGAGGAGACCCTGGCGTCGGCGGTGCGGTCGGTGGCGGCAGGGGAGGGCACCCTCGATCAGCGCCTCACCCGCCGCATCCTGCACGAGTTCGTCGCCCATCGCCGGGGCCGCGCGGCGCGCTCCGATCAGCACCGCGGGTCGAGCGACCTCACCGACCGTGAGGAGGAAGTGCTGCGGCTGCTCGCGGAGGGGCTCTCCAACGCCGAGATCGCCGGTCGCCTGTTCGTCGAACCGACGACCGTGAAGTACCACCTCGCCGGTCTCCTGCAGAAGACCGGCTCACGGGATCGCCTGCAGGCGGTGCTCTGGGGCATCCGGGAGGGCATCGTGCAGCCCTGACCCGGGCAGCGGGTCAACGCCGACGGCGCCGGGCGATCGCCATGCCGATGAGGACGATGCCGCAGAGCAGGACGATCGGACCGACAACGGCCCACAGTGAGGAGCCGCTCATGACCGAGCCGCGCAGCACGTCGAGACCCTGGAGCGTCCAGACCAGGCCCACCACGCCGAGCACCACGCCGGCAACGAGCAGGGGCCAGATTCGCTTCACATGGGCCACCCTAGTTCCGCGGGGATGATCGCGCACCGGCCATCGGACACCGGCACGAGAAACCACAGCACTGCGCGGAGGGCCGCACGGTCAGTCGGTGGGAGGGCGGCGGAGACGCTTCACGTCGGTACGCTGCTTCTTCGCGGTCAGCCGCCGCTGGGTGGCGCCACGCGTGGGCCTCGTCGCACGTCGGGAGGGCGAGGGCGCCCGCAGCGCGTCCGCGACCACGGCGGCGAGCCGAGCCCGTGCGGCATCACGGTTGCGCAATTGCGCGCGATGCTCGGATGCGGTGATGGTGAGGGCGTCATCGACGAGGCGGCCGGCGAGACGTGCCCGCAACCGGTCACGCTGCACGGGGGAGAGCGCACGGGAGCGTCCGAGGTCCCACACGAGTTCAGCCCGGGAGTCCGCCGTATTGACCCCCTGTCCACCCGGGCCGGAGGACCGGGAGAAGCGCCAGGTCAACTCCGACTCCGGGATGGTGAGGGCTGCGCTGACCCTCAGCCCGGGACGGTGGGTGGCAGGCATGGATCCATCATCCTCTTTCGTCGGAGCCGGCCGGTGACACCGCGGGAGCACGGCGAGGCGCAGCGCGACGGGTCACCGACCTTCTAGGATTCCTCACGTGAGTGCAGCCGCGGAAGATGGGGGAGCTCCGGCCGTCATGAGCCGGGCAGAGCGGCTCGATGCCGCCATGGAGGAGATCGACTGGAGCGTGCTCCCGCCCGGCGCGGAGCGCGACGACGTGGACGCTCCGAGCGGAAGACTCGCCCGCATCTCGATGGGGCCCGTCGACGGCGAGAGGGTGGTCCTGGTGCCCGGGGTGACCGGGTCCAAGGAGGACTTCGTGCGGATGCTGCCGCTGCTGTCCGCCGCGGGGTACCGTGCCGAGGCGTACGACATGGCCGGGCAGTACGAGTCCCATGCCGCGGGGCCGGAGAACCTGCATCCGCCGCAGAAGCACTACACGCTCGACCTCTTCGTGAACGATCTGTTCGCCGTGCTCGCCACCGGTTCGACGCCCGCCCACGTCCTCGGCTACTCCTTCGCGGGCACCGTCACCGCCGCTGCCGCCGTGGCCCGCCCCGAACTGTTCTCCAGCCTCACGCTCCTGTCCGCCCCGCCGATCGCCGGCCAGGCGCTCCGCGCCTTCAAGATCCTGGGCCCGTTCAGCGGCCCCATCCCGGCGCGCATCGAATCACGTCTGATGATGTGGGGGGTCCGGAACAACCTGCATCGCAGTCCCCGCGACCGTGCCGTCTTCGTGCGTGCGCGCTTCGCGCTCACCCGTCCTGCGAGCGTGGACGACATCTTCTGGTTGATGAAGCACACGCCCGACCTCGCGGACGCACTGCGGGCCACCGGGCTGCCGATCCTACTGGCCACGGGGAGCGGCGACATCTGGCCGGTGGCGCTGCACCGCGACTTCGCGGAGCGCATGGGGGCGACCCTGGTCGTGATCGAGACGGGGCACAGTCCGTGCGAGTCGGCCCCGCACCAGCTCACGGAAGCGATGCTGACGCACTACGGGCGATGACCCGGCGCCGTGCGCGTCGGCGGCGCTGTCCCTGAGCGCTGAGCCACAGCCGGCGCAGCCACCCGATGTCCGACCAGTTCACGGCGACCACGTGGAAGCCCCACGACGCGCGGCGGACGAAGCCGGAGAACGTGTCGAACGGTCGGGCCGAGACGAGGACGGTGAGGGCCGGGTCGTACGCGACCCCCATCTCCGGGCCGAGCGCGAAGCTGATGTCGAGATCGTCGTGCATCCGCGGATCGTCGAGATGGATGCGCGTGCGCACGTCGCGCCAGGCAGGGCGCCGCAGCGCGAAACTCGACCCGAAGACGGGGCGATGCCCCATCGCGGCGCCCATGAACAGGAAGTAGCCGCCCAGGTACAGGTACCTCCCGACGAAGTGCCAGACCGGTCCGCGACCGTAGAACGCGCCGGTGCCGGTGACGGCGTCGAGAGTCGGGTCGGCGGAGAAGAGCTCTTCGAGCCGTGCCGTCCACTCCGGGCCGGGACGGGAATCGGCGTCGAGCCGGCCGATGATGTCGCCCACCGCCGCATCGAAGCCGCACGCCGTGGCGCGCAGCACGCCGCGGCGCGGTTCGGACACCACTCGTGCGCCGGCTGCGCGGGCGACCTCGACGGTGTCGTCGGTCGAGCCGTTGTCCACGACGATGATCTCGTCCGGGGCTCGGGTCTGTGTCGCCAGCGCGGTCAGGCAGACCTCCAGCATCCGGGCATCGTTGTACGAGGGGACGACCACACTGATCCTGCTCATCGGGCGCCAGCCTAGGCGCTGCGGGGCGCGGGGGGCGGGCAGCGCCCGGGAGAGTCGCCGATGCGATGAGCGGGACGATCCTGCCGGGTCGGAGCGCGGACCGGCGACGACGGCGTGTGCCAGGAGATCGCCGAAGACGACGAGGCAGACGTTGGCGCCGATCCCGAAGGTCGCGGAGATGCCCGTCGCCGTCGGACGGCCGTCGGCCGAATGGTTGACCGCGATCACAGCGCCGGAGATCGCCGTGCCGAAGGAGCTGCCGACGGTGCGCAGGACCTGGTTGAAGCTGACCGAACTCCCGAGCTCCGCCACCGCCCGTGCGATGAGAGCCGGCATCGCCGCGTAGCTCGTGCCCATCCCGACGCCGAGACCCGCGGCCAGGAGGACGGCACCCGTGACATCGAACCGTGTGGTCGGCTCCTCGACGGCACGCGCAGCATCCCGAGCGAGCTGACGATCGCGGTGGACAGGGCCGCGTAGATCAGCGCCGGGACGAGCGGGCGTCCGCGATCAGTCATCGGCGTTCGCCCGGCCCAGCGCACGCAGGGCCGGCACTGCCGCCGCCAGCTCGCGGCGCTGTGCCGCGGTCAGGGAGTCCTCGATCGCTGCCGCGAGCCAGGAGCTGCCTGCGGCCAGTTCGTCCGCCAGCCGGCGATGGCCCGCCTCGGAGAGGGACAGCCACGTGCGGCGCCGGTCGTCCGGATCGGGGGACCGGGCGAGGTACCCGAGCTCTTCGAGTTCGCGCGCCGCGAGCGACACCGCCTGCTGGCTGACGCGCACCTCGCCGGCGAGGTCCGACGTCGTCGCCCTGCCGCGGATCGCCAGCTGACGGAGGATGCCGATCTTCCCGGCGGAGAGCGTGCGCACAGCCGCGAGACGGTCGCTCAGGGGGCGCAGTGCTTCCAGGAGCTCGGCGGCCAGAGCGGAGGAAGCCTCGCGGGGTGGCATCCGACAAGTCTACAAGCGGCTTGTGGATCTCGGCGCGACGCCCGAGCCGGTACCGCTAGGGTGACGGGGTGATACCCCAGCCGCGCTGCCCGCACTGCAGGCACTTCGTCTTCCTCGACCAGCTGGAGTGTCCCCGGTGCGGTGCCGAGATCGCCTACAACCTCCGCACTCGGCAGTTCTTCGGCGTGCGCGCCGGCAAGGCCGACATCCACGGCGAGACATGGTTCACCTGCTCGCAGCGCGGCTGGGGATGCAACTGGCTGGTGCACGAGCACGCCGGGTCGGGACGTTGCTTCTCGTGCCGGCTGACCCGCAAGACGCCCGACACCCAGGACACGATCGCTCTCGAGAAGCTCGCCAAGACCGAGGAGTCCAAGCGCCGCCTCGTCCTTCAGCTGGCGGATCTCGGGCTGCCGATGGAGCCCTGGTACGAGGGGAACAAGGGCCTCGGGTTCGACCTGCTCTCGAGCATCTCCCTCGGACGCCCCGTGACGATCGGCCACGCCTCCGGAATCATCACGCTGGATCTCGCGGAGAGCCTCGACGACCACCGTGAGGCGCTCCGCACCCGGCTCGGCGAGCCGTACCGCACGATGCTCGGGCACCTGCGCCACGAGGTCGGCCACTACTTCCAGAACGTCCTCATCACCGACGAGGCGACCTGGGAGACGTGCCGGGAGTTCTTCGGCGACGAGCGGGTCGACTACCGGGAGGCGCTCCAGCGCCACTACTCCACCGGCGCACCGGCCGGCTGGTCGGACTCGTACATCTCCGAATACTCCACGATGCATCCGTGGGAGGACTTCGCCGAGACGTTCGCGCACTATCTGCACATCACGGGGACCCTGCAGACCGCGGCGGCCGTGGGGATGTCGTTGGACAGCCGCGTCACGAACCTGCGGGACACCGATGTGGTGCCGCTGCTGTCGTACGCCCGGGAGCCGGTGCAGCGGTTGCTCGCCGACTGGGAATGGATGTCGCAGGCGTTCAACCGCATCAACCGGTCGATGGGCCACGGCGATCTCTATCCGTTCGAGATCGTCCCGCCCGTCGCCCGCAAGCTCGGCTTCGTGCACGATCTGGTGACGGCCGCAGGGGCGAGCGCCGACGAGGTGACGGCGTTGATCCAGGCCGAGGACGAACCAGTGGGCGTCTGAGGGTCAGATCAGGTCCGACAGTGCACGTCGGATCGGCTGCGCGCGTTCGGTGAACCGGCGCTGCGCCGCGACGTACTCCGCTTTCCCCGCAGCCGTCTCCACAGGCACGGCGCTGTAGCCCCAGTCGGTCAGGTCGTACGGCGATGCGCGCATGTCGAGCTCGCGGATGTCCCGCGCCAGTTCGAAGGCATCCAGGAGCAGGTCGCCGGGGACGAGCGGACCGAGCTTCACCGCCCACTTGTAGAGGTCCATCCCGGCGTGCAGGCAGCCGGGCTGTTCCCGCGCCGCCTGCGACGCGCGGTCGAGCGACTCGCGGTTTCGCGGGACCGCCTCGGGGGTGAAGAAGCGGAACGCATCGAAATGGGTGCAGCGCAGGTCGTGCGATTCCACGACCTCGTCGGTGCCGCGTGCCCCCAGACGCAGCGGGACGGCGTGACGGGTGCTGCCATCGCGGTACACCATCGCCCATTCGTGCATCCCGAAGCATCCGTACGACGCGGGACGATCGAGCGATCCGCGCAGGATGGCCCCGATGGCGCGCAGGAGCGGTGCCTTTTCGTCACGGAACGCCTCGACGTCCGCACGGATGGAGCCCGCGCCCGCGTCCGTGTACCAGCGCCACCCCGCGCGCGGGGTCGTGGACGCATCCGCGAGGGTCGTGCCCGCGCCGGGATGCCAGCGGCGGAGAAGCCCGGGCTTGTACGAGTAGTAGGTGAAGAGGAAATCGTCGACCGGATGCGTCCGGCCCGTGGCCGCACGCTCGCGTCGGCCGGCGGTCAGCGCGTCCGCCCGCGCCGCGTGCGCGCTCTCCCGGGCGCTCCAGACGTCGCGCGGGAGGACCGTTCCGGGGGCGAGACTCACCTCCCGAGGATACGGCGATGTTCAGCCCTCGTCGGCCACGGGCTCGATGAGATCGGGGGAGTCGTTGCGGACGTTCCCGACGGCGCTGGAGACGACATGGTCCTCGAGCGTGCGCGCCACATCGGGGGCGGCGTCCACCGCGGCGTCCAGGAGATCCCCGACGTTGTCGGTCTCCGTGTCGAGCCAGGCATCCGCGAAGTCCGCATCCAGGAAGAGAGGCATGCGGTCGTGGATGGAGCCGAGGGGACCGATCGCGTCACGCGTGAGGATCGTGAAGGACAGCAGCCATCGGTCGGCGGCGTCGTCGGCCTTCGCGGGGTCCTTCCACCACTCGTACAGGCCGGCGAAGAACATCGGCGAGCCGTCCGCCGGATGGATGAAGTGCGGCGTCTTGGTGTCGCCCGCGCGCTTCCACTCGTAGTACCCGGTCGCCGGGACCACGGCGCGCCGTTTGACGAGCGCCTGACGGAACATCGGCTTCTCCTCGAGCTCCTCCGACCGCGCGTTGAAGGCCTTCGCCCCGATCTTGGGATCCTTGGCCCATCCGGGGACGAGCCCCCACCGTGCGGGCTCGAGACGGCGGGTGGGCGGATCCGTCTTGGCCGAGTCGAGCACGATCGCTGCGGTGCTCATCGGCGAGATGTTGAAGGACGGGGGCGGCAGGTCCGGGTTCTCGACGTCGACGCGCAGCGCGCCGACCAGCTCGGAGCCGACGTTCGCCACGACGAATCGACCACACATGCGCTCAGCCTACGAGCTGTGCGGGCCCCGGAGGACCCCCACCTCGGCCAGCCGGTCGAGGAGCTCGGCGCCGTCGTCGCCGGTCACCCACGGCACCGTGGCGGCGGAGTGATCGTCCACGACGGTGCGCCCACCGGCAAGTACCGCCTCCGCCGGGGTGAGTCGGCGGATGGCGACGGCCGCGACCTGGTCCGGGTGCTCGACGGCGAACGACGTGTAGATCTCGTCGTCATGCTGGCCGTCGTCGCCGATGAGCAGCCAGGTGATCTGAGGGAACTCGCGCGCGAGCCGCTCGAGGTTGTCGTGCTTGTGATCCTGCCCGCTGCGGAACCAGCGGTCGTGCGTGGGACCCCAGTCCGTGAGCAGCATCGCTCCCGCCGGGAACAGGTGCCTGCGCAGGAACCGGGTGAGGGTCGGCGCGATGTTCCACGCCCCCGTCGAGAGGTAGACGACCGGGGCGGCCGGGTGCTCGCGCACGACGCGTTCGAGGAGCACTGCCATCCCCGGCACCGGCTGCCGGGCGTGCTCGTTGAGGACGAACGAGTTCCACGCCGCGAGGAAGGGGCGCGGGAGCGCCGTGACCATGACCGTGTCGTCGACATCCGAGACGACACCGAAGCGGGCGTCGTCGCCGATGATGAGGACGCGCATGATGGTCGGCTCGCCGCCCTCCACCGCGGCGCGCACCTCGCGCCACCCCGGTGCGAGACGGGCGGGGAGCACCGTGTCGACGATGCCACCGCGGTCGGCGACCACCTCGTGCGAGACCCCGTCGATCGTCACGGTGACCTGTGCGTAGCCCACCGGGACGGCCGCGAAACTGCGCCATCCGCGCACTCCCGCGTACTCGCCCGCCTTCTTCTCCGCCCCGGCCGGGGCGATGAGGACACGCCCGAGCACCCGCACCCAGCGTTCCGAGCCGTACCCCGGGAACGCGGCGACCGAGGGCTTCAGCCCCCGTGCACGTGCGCGCCGTTCGCGCCACGAATGGGCTCGGCGTTCGAGACGGGCGAGCCACAGGATCTTCACGGGCGGGGTCGAACGGGGGGAGACGGCCACCTCCTCAGTCTTCCACGTCCGCCGTGTCCGATGTCTGCTCGGACTCGGGCGGAGCCATGTGGCGGCGTTCCACCCGCTCGATGATCTTCTTCGCGACGAAGATCAGGACGAGGAACACCACGATGATGCCGACGAAGATGTAGCCGGCGAAATGGATGCGGTCGGCCAGTTCCCGGTACGTGCCGGCGGCAGCGGCGGCGATCGAGATGTACAGCGTCGCCCAGAGCACGCATGCGGGGGCGGTCCAGGCGAGGAAACGCCGGTACGAGTACCCGCTCATCCCCACGGTGAGCGGTACCAGCGAGTGGAGGACCGGCAGGAAGCGGGAGATGAAGATGGCGACGCCGCCGCGCCGCTCGAGGTAACGCTCCGATCGTGCCCAGTTCGCCTCGCCGATCCGTCGCCCGAGCTTCGAGCGCCGGATGCGCGGTCCGAGGAGGCGGCCCAGCAGATAGCCGATGCTCTCGCCGGCCAGGGAGCCGACGACGACGGCGAGCCCGAGGAACAGGCCCTCGAGCGGTCCGGCGATCGCCGTGCCCGCCACGATCACGATCGTGTCGCCGGGAACGACGAGACCCACCAGCACGCTCGTCTCCAGCATGATGGCGATCCCGGCCAGCACGATGCGCAGGACGGGATCGACGCTGCCGACCGCGTCGAGGATCCATGTGAGCACATCGTTCACGGCATGAGCATATGGCCGGCGCGGGGTGACTAGCCTGGGAGAGTGCCCGCCGATGCCACGACCGTGCCCGTCGACGCCTGGATAGACCCGGCCCGGGCGTACGCCCTGTTCGCGGAGGAACCGGATTCCTTCTGGCTCGATGCCGGACCCGACGCCCGGACCGGCTGGAGCTGGATGGGAACGGGCACCGTCGCGGATCCGGCGGCCGTCCGCGCCGTCCCGGTCTCGCGGGAGCCGGGCGCCGTCGCCCCGTCCGGGCCGTTCCAGGGCGGCTGGGTGGGCTGGATCGGCTACGAGCGGGGGGCCGCGGATGCGGGCGCACCCGTCGCCTCGGACGGGCCCCTTCCCGCGGAGCGATGGATGCGGGTCGATACCGTCGTCGCCTTCGATCACGCCGCGCGCCGCGTGTGGGTCACCGGGCATGAGCCGGACGCGGTGGCGGCCCGGTTGCGGGCGCTGCCCGAGCCCGCTCCGCGAACGCCGCCCGCCGCGGGCGCCGTGGCCGCGGCGCGCGTGGGGGCGGGGGAGTACGCCGACCTCATCCGCTCGTGCCGCGCGGCCATCCGCCGTGGGGACGCCTACCTCCTGTGTCTCACGACCAGGTTCAGCGTGTCCGGCGAGATCGACCCGGTGTCCGCGCACGCGGCGCTCCGGGCGGCATCCCCTTCTCACCACGGCGCGCTCATCCGGACCGGTGACGTGGCGCTGATCAGCGCCAGCCCGGAACGCTTCCTCGAGGCCTCGGACGGGCTGGTGCGCACCCACCCGATCAAGGGCACCCGTCCGCGCGGGGCGACCGCACAGGAGGACGCCGCGCGGATCTCGGATCTCAGGGCGGACCCCAAGGAACGCGCCGAGAACGTGATGATCGTGGACCTGATGCGCAACGACCTCGCGCGCGTCTGCGACCCCGCGACGGTCACGGTCGAGCGGCTCTGGGATGTGGAGACCTACGCCACGGTGCATCAGCTGGTCAGCACGATCGCCGGACGGGTGCGACCGGGGACGACCGTCGGCGACCTGTGGACGGCGGCCTTCCCGGCGGGCAGTATGACCGGCGCCCCCAAGCTCTCGGCGATGACGATCCTGCACAGCCTCGAACGTTCCGCGCGCGGCGCGTTCTCGGGATGCTTCGGGTGGGTCGGCGACGACGGACGACTCGACCTGGCGATGACGATCCGCACGATCGTGACGCACCCGGGCGGCGCGTACGTGAGCGCGGGCGGCGGGATCACCTGGGCGTCCGTGCCCGAGGCGGAGGTCGCCGAGGTGGCGTTGAAGGCGTCGACGCCGCTGCGCGCGATCGGCGCGGAGCTTCCGTCAGACTGGGCTTAGCCCGGTCAGGTAACCTGAACGATGCGCATCGCGCACCTTCCCGACTCCATCGATTGGTCTTCACGTGTCCGAGACAGTCCCCACCGCTCCCTCCGAGACCGGTTTCGACGTGCACGCCATCCAGGCGAAGTGGCAGCAGCGATGGGCCGCCGAGGACCCGTTCCGTGCGGGCGGCGATGACGACACGCGCCCGCGCAAGTACGTGCTCGCGATGTTCCCGTACCCGTCCGGCGACCTGCACATGGGGCACGCCGAGAACTACCTCTACTCCGACATCGTGGCGCGCTTCTGGCGCCACCGGGGCTACAACGTCCTGCACCCGATCGGCTGGGACTCCTTCGGGCTGCCTGCCGAGAACGCCGCCATCAAGCGCGGCGCCAACCCGGTGACGTGGACCTACGACAACATCGCCCAGCAGAAGGAGAGCCTGCGCGCCTACGGCGTCTCGTTCGACTGGAACCGGGTCCTGCACACCAGCGACCCGGAGTACTACCGCTGGAACCAGTGGCTGTTCCAGCAGCTGTTCGAACGCGGCCTGGCCTACCGCAAGGAGAGCCCGGTCAACTGGTGCCCGCACGACCAGACGGTGCTCGCGAACGAGCAGGTCGTCGACGGACACTGCGAGCGCTGCGGCACGCTGGTCGTCAAGAAGAAGCTGACCCAGTGGTACTTCCGGATCACCGACTACGCCGACCGTCTGCTGGACGACCTCAACCAGCTGGAGGGGCGCTGGCCGCAGAAGGTCATCCAGATGCAGCGCAACTGGATCGGCCGTTCCATCGGCGCCGACATCGACTTCGAGATCGAGGGTCGCGCGGAGAAGATCACCGTCTTCTCGACGCGTCCGGACACCCTGCACGGGGCCACCTTCATGGTCGTCGCGCCGGACTCCGACCTGGCCGCCGAGCTGGCCGCAGGCGCGGGCGACGAAGCGCTCGAGCGCTTCGAGGCGTATCTCGCCCAGGTCCGGCAGGCCACCGACATCGAGCGTCAGGCGACCGATCGCCCGAAGACCGGCGTGTTCCTGAACCGTTACGCCATCAACCCGGTCAACGGTGAGCGTCTGCCCATCTGGGCCGCCGACTACGTGCTGGCCGACTACGGGCACGGCGCCGTCATGGCCGTCCCCGCCCACGATCAGCGCGACCTCGACTTCGCCCGTGCCTTCGACCTCCCCATCCGGGTCGTCGTGGACACCACGGCGCCGATGACCGGGGCGATCCCGGTGATCGAACTGGACGACGAGGGCAACCCCATCGATCCGTTCGAGGGGCAGCCGGAACTGGACGAGCTCCACCCCGCCCGGACGGGTGTCGCCCTGACCGGCGAGGGGCGGATGGTCAACTCCGGCTCCCTCGACGGGCTGAGCAAGCGCAACGCGATCGCGCGGGTCATCGCCGAGCTGACGGAGGCCGGTACCGGCCGGGCGGCGAAGACCTATCGCCTGCGCGACTGGCTGATCTCCCGCCAGCGTTTCTGGGGCACGCCCATCCCGATGGTGCACACCCAGGACGGGCGCATCGTCCCGGTCCCCGACGAGGAGCTGCCGGTGCGCCTGCCGGACCCGAGCGGTCTGGACCTGACCCCCAAGGGCACCTCCCCGCTCGGCGGTGCGACCGAGTGGGTCACCACGACCGACCCGGAGACGGGCGAGCCGGCCCTGCGGGACCCGGACACGATGGACACGTTCGTGGACAGCTCCTGGTACTTCCTGCGGTTCCTGTCGCCGGGAGACACGACCGAGCCCTTCTCCGCCCGTGAGGCGCAGAAGTGGGCGCCGGTCGACTTCTACATCGGGGGTGTGGAGCATGCCATCCTGCACCTGCTGTACGCGCGCTTCATCACGAAGGCGCTGTACGACATGGGCCACGTCGACTTCACCGAGCCCTTCTCCAGCCTGATCAACCAGGGAATGGTGATCCTGGACGGCGCGAAGATGTCCAAGAGCAAGGGCAACCTCGTGCTGTTCCAGGAGGAGCTGGACGCCCACGGCGCGGACGCGCTGCGCGTCGCGCTGGCGTTCGCCGGACCGGTGGAGGACGACAAGGACTGGAAGGACGTGTCGACCACCGGCGCGACCAAGTTCCTCGCGCGTGCGCTGCGCGTCGCGCACGACGTGTCGAGCCCGGCCGACGTCATCTGGGCGGAGGGCGATGCCGCGCTCCGGCGCGTCACGCACCGGCTGTGGGCGGATGCCCCGACGCTGATCGAGCAGACCAAGTTCAACGTCGTGGTTGCCCGCCTGATGGAGCTGGTCAACGCCATCCGGAAGACCATCGACACCGGTGCCGGTGCGGCTGACCCCGCTGTCCGCGAGGCGACGGAGGCCGTCGCCATGGTGCTCGACCTGTTCGCCCCGCACACGGCGGAGGAGATGTGGTCGCTCCTCGGCTACGACACATCGGCGGGCATCGCCGTGTGGCGTCAGCCCGACGCGACGCTGCTCGTGGAGGAGACGATCACCGCGATCGTCCAGATCGACGGCAAGGTGCGCGCCACGCTGGAGGTCCCCGCCCGGATCGACGGCGAGGAACTCGAGCGCCTCGCGCGCGCGGACTCGCGGGTGCAGCGTGCGCTCGGTGACCGGCCGATCGTCCGCGCCGTCGTCCGTCCTCCGAAGGTCGTCAGCTTCAGCACCAAGTAATCTCCCCAGCGAACGGCGCGCCCCGCCTGTGCACAGCACACGGTGCGCGCCGTTTCGCGTGCGGGGGCCCGTCCTAGCGTGGCCGGGTGATGAGCGCGCAAGACCATCCGGAGCGGACGCGTTCCCGGCTGGGGGCCGGTGCGGTGGTCGTGATCGTCCTCGTCGCGCTGGCCGTCACGGTCGCGGTCGGGATGGTGCGCTCGGCGGGTGCGCCCGAGGTGCTCGCCGCGAACCCGACCCTGGAGACGGAAGAGGTCTCCGCCGCGGATCTCTTCGTGCACGTCTCCGGAGCGGTCGCTGACCCCGGTCTCTACCGGCTGGCTGCCGGGGCGCGGGTCTTCGACGCGGTCGCGGCGGCCGGAGGTCTGGTCGAGGGCGCGGATGCCGAGGCCGTCAACCTCGCCCGCCCGGTCACGGACGGCGAACAGGTGCGCGTCCCGCTCGTGGGGGAGACGCCCGCCGCCGCCGAGGGGACGCGCGCGGACGGCAGAGTCGACCTCAACACGGCGGATGCGGCGGCGCTGGACGAACTACCCAGGATCGGGCCTGCCATCGCGGAACGGATCATCGCGTGGCGTGAGGCGAACGGGGGGTTCACCAGCGTCGACGACCTGCTCGCCGTGCCCGGCATCGGCGAGAAGATGCTCGCGAGTCTCCGCGACCTGGTCATCGTGTGAGCGGGCCGGATCGCCGATGCTGGCGACTGGCTCCCGCCGTTGCGTCGGCGTGGGCGGCGGCTGCTCTGACCACGTTCTCCCCGGCCTGGGCGCAGCCGATCGCGGTCGGGACCTGGGCGGCGGTCGCGGTGGCCGTCGCCGTCTGCGGGGTGCCGATGGGGCGCCGGGCGGCGTCCGTGCGGACGGTCATCACGGTCGCTCTCGTCTTCGCCGCCGCCGCGGCGTCCACGGCATCCTTCGCCGCACCGGTCCGGGAGGCCGCGGCATCCGGTGCGCCCGGGCGGGCGCTGGAGGTGGTCGCGCTGGTGACCGGGAAGGTGGAGCGCACGGCCGTCGGCTACCGTGCCGATGCGGTTCTGCAGCGGCTGCACGCGGGGGAGCGGGTACTGCCCGCCGGCGTGCCGGTGACGATCCTCTTCGAGGACGCCACCGGGATCGACCTGGGTGCGCGGATACGTGCCGACGCGACGGCGTTCCGGGCCGACCCGGGGGAGCGGTCGGTGCTGGTGGTGCGCATCAGCGACACACCGGGGACGATCGAGCCGGCCACGGGCGTGCTGGGGACGGCGGCGTGGCTACGGGGCTCGCTGGCCGCCGCCGCTTCGACGCTGCCCGGGCCGGGAGCGGACCTCATCCCGGGGCTCGCCGTGGGGGACACCGCCCAGGTCGACGACCGGCTGGACGAGCGGATGAAGACCGCGTCGCTGTCCCACCTCACCGCCGTGTCCGGGGCGAACTGCGCCATCGTGGTGGGATTGGCCTTCCTGCTCGCGGCGGCGTGCGGAGCGTCCCGAGCGCTCCGCGTGGTCATCGGCGGTGCGGCACTCATCGGCTTCGTCATCCTGGTGACCCCGGAGCCGAGCGTGGTGCGCGCGGCCACCATGGCCGCGATCGCGATGCTGGCGCTGCTGCTCGGCCGACGGAGCGCCGGGCTGGCGGTGCTCAGCCTGGCCGTGGCCGTCCTCCTCGCCCTGGATCCGTGGCTGGCCTTGTCGCTCGGCTTCGCCCTGTCGGTCGCGGCCACGGGCGCTCTGCTGGTGCTCGCCGCGCCGCTCGCCGCCGGCATGTCGCGGTACCTGCCGCGCCCGCTCGCGGCGGTCATCGCGGTACCGCTGGCGGCGCAGATCGCCTGCGGTCCGCTGATCGTGCTCATCGATCCCGGCGTCGCCGCCTACGGGGTGGTGGCGAACGTCCTGGCCGCGCCGGCCGCGCCGATCGCCACCGTGGTGGGACTCGCGGCCTGCCTGGCCGCACCGCTGCCGGTGCTGCAGGCGGGACTCGCGGCACTCGCCTGGTTCCCCTCGGCCTGGGTGGCGGCCACCGCCGAGCTGGTCTCGACGCTCCCGGTCCGCACCGTGCCCTGGGCGGAGGGGCCGGTCGGAGTCGTCCTGCTGGCCGTGGTCGGAGGGGCGGTAGCCGTGCTCCTCGTCCCGGGGGCCCGGAGGGGTCCGGCCCGCCTCGTCCGGGTCCTGGGCGCGGGCGTCACCACGATCGCCGCTGGCGTCGCGCTGGGGGCGCTCGCGGTGACCGCCGTGGTGATCCCGCTGTCGACCCCGGACGACTGGCGCATCGCGATGTGCGACGTCGGTCAGGGAGATGCCGTTCTCGTGCGCTCCGGCGACGCGACGATGCTGGTGGACACGGGGCCCGAGCCGGAGCCGGTCGCCGGATGCCTCGACCGTCTCGGTGTCGAGCGGGTCGACGTGCTCGTGCTCACCCACTTCGATCTGGACCACGTCGGAGGCCTGGAGGCGGTGACCGGACGCGTCGGACTGCTCCTGCACGGTCCCGCGACCGATGAGGGCGATGAACGGGACATCCGGCGCATCTCGGCGGACCGGGTGGTGTCGGCGACGGCCGGGATGCGGGGTGGGCTCGGCGAGGCGACCTGGCGGGTGCTGTGGCCTGCCGACAGTGCGGCGTTCCCCGCGGGCAACGACGCCAGCGTCGTCGTCGAGCTCAGCGGACCGGGCCTTCCGCGGACGCTGCTGCTCGGCGACCTGGGCGCGGGCGCGCAGCGGGCGCTGCTCGCGTCCGGTGTGCTCCAGCCGCCCTACCAGGTCGTCAAACTCGCCCACCACGGTTCGGCCGACCAGGAAGCGGCGCTCTACGCGGCCCTCGGCGCATCCCTCGTCCTCATCCCGGTCGGCGCGGACAACGACTACGGACACCCGCGCGACGAGGCGTTGGGGATGGCGAGCCGGGGCGGGGCGGCGATCGCCCGCAGCGATCGGCATGGTCTGGTCCTGGCCGGGCTGACGGCGACGGGCCGGGGCGCGCGCGTCACGGTGTGGCGCGAGCATGCGCCCGCCGAGGTCGGCGGGGCTGAGTAGGCTGGAGGCATGGCAGCCCGTCGACCGTCCGCACCTCGGTCCGCCATCCCCCAGGTGTCCTGGCGCGAGCCGCGTCCCGCACCGATCGTGCTGGTCTCCGGTCCGGAGGACGTCTGCGCGGAGCGTGCCGGCGCGCGCCTGCGCGACTATCTGCGCGCCGAGGACCCGAGCCTCGAGATCTCCGACATCGACGCGGCGGACTACGCGCCGGGAACCCTCCTGGCCGTCAGCGCGCCGTCGCTGTTCGGCGAGCCGCGACTTGTGCGGGTGGGCAGCGTCGAGAAATGCTCGGACGCCTTCCTGGCCGAGGCGATCTCCTACGTCGCCGCGCCGCAGGAGGGCGCCACGATCGTCCTGCGTCACACCGGCGCCAGTGTGCGCGGCAAGAAGCTACTGGAGGCCATCCGCTCCGGCCAGGGCGGCGGCATCGAGATCGCCTGCCCCGCGATCAAGCGGGACTCCGACCGCTACGACTTCGCGGCGGGCGAGTTCCGGGAGGCGGGCCGCCGCATCGCGCCCGCTGCCCTGCGAGCGCTCACCGGCGCGTTCGCGGACGACCTGACGGAGCTGGCCGCTGCCTGCCAGCAGCTGATCAACGATGTCGAGGGCGACATCACCGAGCAGATCGTGGAGAGGTACTACGGCGGGCGGGTCGAGACGTCCGCGTTCACGGTCGCGGACACCGCGATCGCCGGCCGCTACGGCGACGCGCTGGTCAGCCTGCGCCAGGCGCTCGCCTCCGGCGCCGATCCCGTTCCCATGGTGGCGGCGATCGCGATGAAGCTGCGCACGATGGCGCGCGTGGCCGGCACCCGGGAGCCCTCCGGTGCCCTCGCCGCCCGGCTCGGCATGAAGGACTGGCAGGTCGACCGTGCCCGCCGGGACCTCGCCGGCTGGAACCAGGAGTCGCTGGGTCTGGCGATCCAGGCCGCCGCGCGCGCGGACGCCGACGTCAAGGGCGGTTCCCGGGACGCCGTCTTCGCCCTCGAGCGTCTGGTGACGGTGATCGCCACCCGAGCCCCCTACGCCGCCTGACCCCGCCCCCACCCCCACCCCCACCCCCCCGGTTCCTCGCCGACCCACCCCTCTATCGCCGAGCGACCCCGGTGACCGCGGTCGGCACAGGGGTGGGTCGCGGCGATAGGGGTGGGTCGGCGGCAGCCGGTTCAGCGGGCCGGTGCCACGGCTCCGCCTTCCGCGGCCACGATGCGGTGATCCTCGCTGTGCGTGAGCTCCGTGCGCAGGAAGTGCTCGTCCATCGGTAACCGGAGGTCGAAGCGGGAGTACGCGGCGAGTCGCAACTCGCCCGAACCGATGATCACGTCCAGGACGTGCCCGCCGATGCTGCGATCCTCCGCGATGAAGTGCAGGTGCAGCCCCGCGACGGTGATCCCCTGGTAGATCGCCGGCGCCCAGAACCCCACCAGCGTGCCGGGGACGTCCGCGAGGACCGTCTCGATCTGCTCGTTCGTCACCTCGGGGAGCGGGCGGAACGGATGCTCCTGCCGCTGCGTGACCCGCACGCGCAGGGCCGTGAAGACGCCGTCCACACGGACCGCGTGGAAGAGGTTGCGACTGACCAGGCTCGCCTCCACGCGCGAGGTGAAGGCCGGAAGGTCCGTCCGCTCGATCGACCGTCCCGGCGTCGCCGGGAACCGGCAGACATCCACGAACGGGAGGATCTGACCGTCCTTCATGCGATCGGGACGCTCACCGACGGTGCACTCGAACACCTCGCCGTCCAGGACGATCACCTCACCGCCGAGGCTTTCGCAGCATCCGATCCCGAAATCGCCGAGACTCCGCACGTCGGCCACCGGGATGCCCGACTCGTATGCGCCCGCGAGGAGGGCGTCCAGCACCGCGAACTGGGTCACCGCGGTCTCCGCGATCAGCTGTCCATCCGTCACGGTGCGAGAGTATCGCGGCGACGGCTCAGTGCCCCGGAAACGACGAAAGCCCGTCGCGGACGACGGGCTTTCGATCGAGAGACGGACTCAGAGAGCCGCGACCTTCTTGGCGATCGCAGACTTGCGGTTCGCCGCCTGGTTCTCGTGGATGACGCCCTTGCTGACGGCCTTGTCGAGCTTCTTGGTCGCCGTGATGAGCGCCTTCTCCGCAGCGGCCTTGTCGCCTGCGGCGATGGCGTCGCGCGTGCGGCGAACAGCGCTCTTGAGCTCGCTCTTCACAGCCTTGTTGCGCTCGTGCGCCTTCTCGTTGGTCTTGTTGCGCTTGATCTGCGACTTGATGTTTGCCACGTGTGTCGTCGGACTTTCGTTTGGGAGTGATCACGGTTTGTGCCGGTCGGCGAAGAGGGCGCTTTCCGGCGGTCATGAGGGATGGGGAATCCCTACATGCAAGCCAAACACCGAGTCTATCAGGTCGGCGCCTCGTCTCCCGCGTCGATACGGGCCACGGCGAGTCCGAGCAGGGCGTTGAACACGTCGGGGCGCATGGCGCTGACCAGGTGCGAGGTCTTCGGGACGACGAGCAGTTCACCGTGCGGGGCGAGCCGGGTGAACAGGCGTTCGTTCAGCCGCAGCTGATCGTACTGTCCGTTCACGAACCACAGCGGCACGCGGATGCGGGGGAGGGCGGCGGCGATGTCCAGCGTGGACAACAGGCCGAGGGCCAGGTCCTGGGTGTCGAAGGCGTAGCCGCCTGCGCCGAAGTCCGAGCGGGTGTGCTCCGGCAGGGTGGCGGTCAGCATCCGCTGCGTCAGCCACATCCCCCGATCCGGGAGGCGGTCGAAGCCGCGCGCGAGCACGCGGTAGAAGGTCAGTCCCGCGCCGCGGGGGATCGACGTGCAGGATGCCGCCACGAGTCCCGCGATCGGCGGAGGGGTCCTCGCCCCCGCGTACTCGAGACAGAGGAGGCCGCCCATCGAGTGCCCGACCAGCACCACGGGGCCACGGCGCGCGGCGTCGCGCACGGCGCCGTCGATCGTGTCGAACGCGCCCTCGAGGGTGAACCTCTCCGCCATCCGGGTGCCGTGTCCGGGGAGGTCGACGGCCACGGCGGGCACGCCCCGCTCGGACAGATACCGCAGCTGTGCGCGCCACATCGATGCGGACGTACGGATGCCGTGCACGAGAACGATCTGCGCCGTCATGTCCTCAGCGTAGAGAGCGGGGCTTCGATCGGTCGCCGTCACCCATAGAATCGACGGGACATGTCACCGCGCGCCCTCCACCCTCTGCAGCCGAGTGCGACCCCGCCCGAGCTGATCCGCAACTTCTGCATCATCGCCCACATCGACCACGGGAAGTCGACGCTGGCCGATCGGATGCTGCAGATCACCGGCGTGGTCTCCGACCGCGACATGCGTGCGCAGTACCTCGATCGGATGGACATCGAGCGCGAGCGCGGCATCACGATCAAGTCGCAGGCGGTCCGGATGCCGTGGTCCACCGCGGAGGGCACGTTCGCGCTCAACATGATCGACACGCCCGGTCACGTCGACTTCACCTACGAGGTCAGCCGCTCCCTGGCCGCCTGCGAGGGGGCGATCCTGCTCGTCGACGCCGCCCAGGGCATCGAGGCGCAGACGCTCGCGAACCTGTACCTGGCGCTCGAGAACGACCTGCAGATCATCCCGGTGCTGAACAAGATCGACCTGCCCGCGGCGGACCCGGAGAAGTACGCCAAGGAACTGGCCGGCCTCATCGGCGGCAAGCCGGAGGACGTGCTGCGCGTCAGCGGGAAGACCGGCATGGGCGTCGAGGAGCTGCTCGACCATGTCGTCGCGCAGATCCCGGCGCCGAAGGGCGACCCGGATGCGCCGTCGCGCGCCATGATCTTCGACTCCGTCTACGACGCCTACCGCGGCGTCATCACCTACGTGCGCATGGTGGACGGCTCGCTCAAGCCGCGCGAGCGCATCCAGATGATGTCCACCCGTGCCGTGCACGAACTCCTCGAGATCGGCGTCTCCTCGCCGGAGCCGACCCCCACCAAGGGGCTGGGCGTCGGTGAGGTCGGTTACCTGATCACCGGGGTGAAGGACGTCCGCCAGTCCAAGGTCGGCGACACGGTGACCAACGCACAGAAGCCCTCCTTGGAGCCGCTGCCCGGCTACACGGACCCGAAGCCCATGGTCTTCTCCGGGCTGTACCCGATCGACGGCAGCGACTACCCGGTGCTGCGCGAGGCACTCGACAAGCTGAAGCTGTCGGATGCCTCGCTCAACTACGAGCCGGAGACTTCCGTGGCGCTCGGTTTCGGGTTCCGCTGCGGCTTCCTGGGCCTGCTCCACCTGGAGATCGTGACGGAGCGGCTCGAGCGCGAGTTCGGCCTCGACCTCATCTCGACCGCGCCGTCGGTGACCTACGAGGTCGTCACGGACGACAAGAAGAGCTTCACCGTCACGAACCCCAGCGAGTTCCCCTCGGGCACCAAGATCGCGAGCGTGACCGAGCCCATGGTCAAGGCCGCCATCCTCGCGCCGAAGGACTACGTCGGCACGATCATGGAGCTCTGCCAGTCCCGCCGGGGGACGCTCCTCGGCATGGAGTACCTCGGCGAAGACCGCGTCGAGATCCGCTACTCGATGCCGCTCGGCGAGATCGTGTTCGATTTCTTCGACCACCTGAAGTCGAAGACCGCGGGGTACGCGTCGCTCGACTACGAGCCGAGCGGCGATCAGGAGGCCGACCTGGTGAAGGTCGACATCCTGCTGCAGGGCGAGCCGGTCGACGCGTTCAGCGCCATCGTCCACCGGGACAAGGCCTACGCGTACGGCGTGCTCATGACCGAGCGCCTGAAGAAGCTCATCCCGCGCCAGCAGTTCGAGGTGCCCATCCAGGCCGCGATCGGCGCGCGGATCATCGCCCGCGAATCCATCCGTGCCATGCGCAAGGACGTGCTGGCCAAGTGCTACGGCGGCGACATCAGCCGCAAGCGCAAGCTCCTCGAGAAGCAGAAGGAGGGCAAGAAGCGCATGAAGATGGTCGGTCGCGTGGAGGTCCCCCAGGAGGCGTTCATCGCCGCGCTCTCGGGCGACGTGGAGACCAAGGACAAGAAATGACGGACTCCCAGGCGACACCGCCGGGCACGATCTAGGCTGGGACCCATGCGCCGCGGGACTTTTCGGGACGACACCGTCGACTACGCCGCCGTCGGGGCGACGCAGGCCGCCGATCTGCTGCAGTACCCGCCCGAGCGGAGCATCCCCTCCCACCAGTCGTGGAAGATCGGCAGCGGTGAGGAGCGTTTCCGTGCCGCCGGGGAGATGCTCCTGTCCTGGCACGTGCAGCGGGAAGCCGGGCTCGCCCTGCAGGACGTGCGGCCGGCATCCGGTCCCGCCTACACGGGTGTGAGCTTCGACGAGGAGGGGCAGCCGATCGCCCCCACCCGCCTCGAAGCGGACCAGCGGTTCGACGCGGACGGCACCCCGTACGTCGGCGCCGGCATGACGCTCCGCCTGCACGGACGCGCGCGTGGACACAACGCGGATGCGGAGGTGCGGGTGATCTTCACCGTGGAGGAGAAGCGCCGCATCGGATTCGCCCTCGGTACGGTGGGCGGCTCCGTCGTCAGTGGCGAGGAGTCGTTCATGGTCGACTGGTACGCGAACGACGAGGTGTGGTTCACGGTGCGGGCGTTCGACGCCCCCGCGGCGTTCCTGTACCGGGTCTTCCCCGTTCTCACCCGCCGCCGCCGGCACGCCCTCTACAACCGTTACCTGCGTGCGATGTCGCCGATGTACACGTCGTCCTCCTGATGGCCCCTTCCGCTCTCCCCGACGGCGATCCCGCTCCCGCCGACGGTTCGCTTCCGCTCGGCGTCATGCCGGATGCGGACGCCGACTTCGGCGTCTACCTGCACATCCCGTTCTGCCGCGTGCGGTGCGGGTACTGCGACTTCAACACGTACACGGCCGAGGAGCTGCGCGGCGAACGCCGGGAGGACTACCCGGACGCCGTCGCACGGGAGATCGCGCTCGCGGCGCGGGTGCTCGGCGGGACCCCGCGTCCGGCACGCACGGTCTTCTTCGGGGGCGGCACCCCGACCCTCCTCCCCGCGGCGGCGCTCACGCGCATGCTCGAAGACGTGCGGGAGGCGTTCGGCATCGCCGACGGCGCCGAGGTCACGGTGGAGGCGAACCCCGACACGGTCACCGTCGAGTCCCTGCGACAGCTCGCCGCAGCGGGGGTGACGCGCGTATCGATCGGGATGCAGTCCGCGGTGCCCCACGTGCTCGCCGCGCTGGACCGGACGCACGATCCCGCCAACGTGCGCAGCGCGGTGGCGGCGGCGCGGGAAGCCGGCCTCGACGTCAGCCTGGACCTGATCTACGGCGCACCGGGGGAGAGCCTCGCGGACTGGCGCACCTCGGTGGAGACGGCGCTGGCGCTGGAGCCCGACCACCTGTCCGCCTACGCACTGATCATCGAGGACGGCACGAAGCTCGCCCGCCGCATCCGCAGCGGTGAGGTCCCCGCCCCCGACGACGACCTGCAGGCGGACATGTACGAGCTCGTGGACGATCTGGCGGGCGCGGCGGGGTTCGACTGGTACGAGGTCTCGAACTGGGCGCGGGGGGAGTCGCACCGCTCCCGCCACAACCTCGCCTACTGGCGGGGCACCGACTGGTGGGGCTTCGGTCCCGGCGCGCACAGCCACGTCTCCGGCGTGCGGTGGTGGAACGTGAAGCACCCCGCCGCGTACGCGCAGCGCCTCGCACAGGGGATCTCGCCCGCCGCGGCCCGCGAGATCCCGGATGCCGATGCCACGACCCTGGAGCGGGTGCTGCTGCAGTCCCGCATCCGGGAGGGCCTGCCGGTCGACCTGGTGCCGGCCTCACGGCGCCCGCAGGTGGCCGGCCTCATCGCCGACGGTCTCGTCGAGGGCGCCGACGCCGTGCGGGGCCGCGTCGTCCTCACCCGCCGCGGTCGTCTGCTGGCCGACGCCGTGGTCCGTGCCCTGACCGACTAGCCCCCTTCTCCGTCCCGCAGGCCCGTCGACTCGCCACGTTTTGCGGATCCGGCGGCGCCGTCACCCGCAGAACGTGGCGAGTCGACCGCGGGATGGTGCGGCGCTCACGGCTCGCATGAGGTTGGACGGGCTAGAATTGGCACTCTGGGAACTCGAGTGCCAGGAGGGATGAGCATGGTCAGCGAACGTGGACTCGATGTCCTGCGTGCGATCGTGCAGGACTACGTCGAGACGCGCGAACCCGTGGGCAGCAAGGCGATCGTCGAGCGGCATTCGTTCGGCGTCTCGGCCGCGACGATCCGCAACGACATGGCGCTCCTCGAGGACGAGGAACTCATCGCGGCGCCGCACACCTCCTCCGGCCGCGTTCCCACCGACAAGGGCTACCGCGTCTTCGTCAATCACCTCGCCGAGCTCCGTCCCCTCACCACCGCGCAGCGCAACGCGATCACCGCCTTCCTCGACGGCCCCGCCGACCTCGACGACCTCCTCGCCCGCACGGTGCGCGCGCTGACCCAGCTCACCGGCCAGGTCGCCCTCGTGCAGTACCCGTCCTTCGAACGCGCGAACGTCACGCACGTCGAGCTCGTCCACCTCGGTGGCACCCGCATCATCGTGATCGTCGTGACCGACACCGGTCGCGTCTCGCAGCGTCTGGCCACCGTGCCGGATGAGGTCGACGAGGCGGATGTCGCCCAGTTGCGGGCTCGGGTGTCCGTGCTGGTGACCGGGCAGTCCGTCCGGCAGGGAACCCTCCGCGTCGAGCAGGCACTGGCGAAGGCGGTCACCCCCGCGGGAGCCGACGGCGCGTACCGCGAACTCCTCCGGGTCGTCGGCGAGGAGCTCGACGAGTTCCGCCAGGACCGGCTCGTGATGGCGGGTGCGGCGAACCTCGCCCGCACCGTGTCGGACTTCCGCGGCAGCATCTACCCGCTTCTCGAGGCGATCGAGGAGCAGGTCACGCTGCTGCGACTCATGACGGAGATGGTGGCGGACGAGCACGGGCTCGCCGCATCCATCGGCCGGGAGAACGCACCTTTCGGGCTCGCGGAGGCGTCGGTGGTCGCGAGCGACTACGAGGCGACCGTCGGGCAGGCCCGGGTCGGCGTGCTCGGCCCCACACGGATGGACTACTCCAGCAACCTGGCCGCGGTACGCGCCGTGGCGCACTACCTGAGCCGGTTGCTCGACGAAGACGAACGGGCGCGCTGAGCGCTCGCACATGATCCCGCGCGCGGCGCGGACGGGAAGGCGAAAGTGGCGGACCACTACGAAGTACTCGGCGTGTCGCGGGAAGCGACGCCGGACGAGATCAAGCGTGCCTATCGCAAGCTGGCACGGCAGCTGCACCCGGATGTGAATCCGGGTGAGGACGCGGCCGAGAAGTTCAAGCTCGTGACCCATGCCTACGACGTGCTGAGCGACCCGGAGCAGCGCCGTCGTTACGACATGGGGGACACCGGCGGCTTCGGCGGCGGCGGCGCGGGCTTCGGCGGGTTCGGCGACATCTTCGAGACGTTCTTCGGCGGCGGCGGTGCCGGCGGAGGCGGGGGACGCTCGCGTCCCCGCTCTCGCGCCGAGCGTGGTCAGGATGCGCTGGTGCGCGTCGACCTCGAGCTCGGCGACGTCGTCTTCGGCGTCCACCGCGACCTCGAGGTGGACACGGCCGTGCTCTGCGCGACGTGCGAGGGCGGATGCTGCCAGCCCGGCACGTCCCCGGTGACCTGCGACATCTGCCACGGCACCGGCCACATCCAGCGCACCGTCCGCAGCCTCATCGGCAACGTCGTGACCAGCGCACCCTGCGGCACATGCCAGGGGTACGGCACGACGATCCCCTACCCCTGCGCGACCTGCCAGGGACAGGGACGGGTGCGCGCGCGTCGCACCGTCTCGGTCGACATCCCGGCCGGCGTCGAGAGCGGGCTGCGCCTGCAGCTGCCCGGTTCCGGCGAGGTGGGACCCGCCGGCGGTCCGCACGGCGACCTCTACCTCGAGATCACGGTCGCGCCGCACGACGTGTTCAGCCGCGACGGCGACGACCTGCTCGCGACCCTCGACGTGTCGATGCCCGACGCGATCCTCGGCACCACCACCCGCATCGAGTCCCTGGACGGCCCGGTCGACCTGGAACTGCGCCCGGGAGTGCAGGCCGGCGACGTGCTCACGATCAAGGGCCGCGGCATCACTCCGCTGCGCGGGACCCAGCGCGGCGACCTGCGGGTCGGCGTGCACGTCGTCACGCCGACGAAGCTCGACGGCAAGGAACGTGCCCTCATCGAGGAGTTCCAGCGGCGCACGAAGGCCCCGGCCCCGCGCCTGGCCGAGTTCCAGCAGGGACTGTTCGCGAAGCTCCGCGACCGCTTCCGGAACGGATGACCCGTGGCCCTGCACTTCCTCGTGGAGGACGCCGCTGAGGTCGCCGAGGGGGACGTCGTCGTGCTCACCGGCGCCGAGGCGCACCATGCCGCGACCGTTCGACGGGTGCGCGTCGGCGAGCAGGTGACGGTCGGCGACGGCCGTGGCCTGTGGGCGGAGGGCGTGGTCGAAGCGGCTGCGCCCCGCGAGGTATCGGTGCGGGTGACGACGCGCCGCGAGGTGCCGGCGCGCACCCCTCGCCTCGTGCTCGTCCAGGCGCTCGCGAAGGGCGACCGCGACGAGCTCGCCGTCCAGGCGGCGACGGAGCTGGGCGTGGATGCGATCGTGCCCTGGCAGGCGGCGCGGAGCGTCTCCCGCTGGGATGCCGCGAAGGCGGAGAAGGGGCGCACCCGCTGGGCCGGGATCGTCCGTGAGGCGGCGAAGCAGGCGCACCGGGCGTGGATCCCCGAGGTCGAGACGGTCGCGAGCACGGCGCAGATCGCCGCTCGCGCCGCCGCATCCGTCGTGCTCGTGCTCGAGCCCACCGCATCCGAACGGCTGAGCGACCGGGTCCGTGCCCTGCCCCCGACCGGGGATGCGGAGATCCTCCTCGTCGTCGGGCCGGAGGGCGGGATCGACCCTCGGGAGATCGCGGAGTTCACCGCTGCCGGGGCGTTCCCCGTGCGGCTGGGGGAGAGCGTCCTGCGCACCTCGACGGCAGGACCGGCCGCCCTCGCGGCCGTGGAGGTATGCCTCGGCCGGTGGTGAGGGCGTCCCCGGTAGACTGGACGGCATGAGTGAGCCGACCGTTTTCACGCGCATCCTCCAGGGAGAGATCCCGGGAGAGATCCTCGCTCAGACCGAGCGAGTGTTCGTCATCCGCGACATCCACCCCCGAGCACCCATCCACCTTCTGGTGATCCCGAAGACGGAGCAGTACCGGGACGTCGTCGCCCTGGCCGAAGGCGACCCGTCGTTGCTGGCCGAGATGGTGGCCGTCGCCCGTGACGTCGCGGCCGAGCACTCGGACGGGGACTTCCGGCTGGTGTTCAACACCGGTGCGCGGGCCGGGCAGTCCGTCTTCCACGTGCACGCGCACGTGCTCGCAGGCGGACTGGAAGAGGAGACCGTGGGTGACTGACCCCGACGAAGGACAGGCGGTCGAGCGGATCCTCGCCGACGGCATCGCGATGGTCCAGCTGCTCGGACCACAGGACCGCCTGCTTCGGGTCGTCGAGCAGGAGCACCCCGGCGTGGACGTCCACGTGCGCGGCAACGAGATCACCCTCTCCGGCCCCTCCGCCGACGTCGCCGCCGCGAAGACCCTGGTCGACGAGCTTCTCCTGATGACACGCGAGGGGCACGACCTGGGTCCCGCCGATGTCTCCTCCTCGAACCGCATCCTGCGGGGCGACACCGGGATGCGTCCGTCCGAGGTGATGGGGGAGGCGATCCTCACGTCCCGCGGCAAAGTCATCCGCCCCAAGACCCTGGGCCAGAAGGCCTACGTCGACGCCATCGACGAGAACACGATCGTGTTCGGCATCGGCCCGGCCGGTACCGGTAAGACCTACCTCGCCATGGCGAAGGCCGTGCAGGCGCTCCACCGCAAGGAGGTCAGCCGCATCATCCTGACCCGTCCGGCCGTGGAAGCGGGGGAGCGTCTGGGCTTCCTCCCCGGCACGCTCACCGACAAGATCGACCCGTACCTCCGCCCGCTGTACGACGCGCTGAACGAGATGCTCGACCCGGAGCTCGTGCCGAAGCTGATGGCGAGCGGCACGATCGAGGTCGCACCGCTCGCGTACATGCGCGGGCGCACCCTGAACGACTCCTTCGTCGTGCTCGACGAGGCGCAGAACACCACGCCCGAGCAGATGAAGATGTTCCTCACGCGGCTCGGCTTCGGCACCCGGATGGTGGTCACCGGCGACATCACCCAGGTCGACCTGCCGCAGGGCGCGTCGGGGCTCCGGCTCGTCACCCGGGTGCTCAAGGAGATCGACGACATCCATTTCGCGACTCTGACGAGCGACGACGTCGTGCGTCACACGCTCGTCGGCCGCATCGTCGACGCCTACAGCGAGTACGACGAGCGACGTCTGGCCGGCCGTCGCGAGCGCGACGAGGCCGCCGAGTTCGCGAATCGCACCGAGCGCCGCTCGCAGTCGCGCGATCATCTACCCAAGCGAGGACGACCATGACGATCGAGATCACCAACGAGTCCGGCGTCGAGGTCGACGAGACCGTCTTCCTGCGGCTGATGGAGAGCAACTTCGCCGAGTTGAACGTCAGCCCGGAGGCGGATGTCGCCATCCTCCTGGTCGACGAGGGTGCCATGGAGGCCCTGCACGTCCAGTGGATGGACGAGCCCGGACCCACGGACGTGCTGAGCTTCCCGATGGACGAGCTGCGTCCGGGCACGGAGGACGCCCCCACCCCGCCGGGTCTCCTCGGCGACATCGTGCTCTGCCCGCAGGTGGCCGAGACGCAGGCCCGGGAGGCCACGCCGTCGCACTCGCTCACCGATGAACTCGTGATGCTCACCACCCACGGTCTGCTGCACCTGCTCGGGTTCGACCACGCCGAGCCCGACGAGGCCGCCGAGATGTTCGGCCTGCAGCGCGATCTGATCCTGGCGTTCTCCGTCGCGGAGCGCCGCAGGTCTCGAGGATGACCGCAGTCCTCCTGCTCGTCGGGGCCGCTCTGCTGATCGCCTTCGGGGCGTTGATGGCGGCCGTCGACGCGGCGCTGGGGGTCACCAGCCGCAGCGACCTCGTCGAGCTCGGCAACTCCAGTCGCGACGGACGGATGCTCTCGCGCATCGCGGCGGACCCCGAGGCGCACGCGAACGCGGTCAACTTCATCCGCGTGCTCTCCGAGACCGCTGCGGCCGTGCTGGTGACCGCGGCGTTCATGCTGCTGTTCGACAGCATCGGCTGGGCCCTGCTGGCGGCCGTCGTGATCATGACCGCATCCTCCTTCGTCGTCGTCGGCGTGAGTCCCCGCTCGGTCGGGCGGCGGCACGCGGAGGGCCTCCTGCGCGGGGCGGCTCCCGTCATCCGGGGTGTACGCATCAGCCTCGGACCGCTCGCGCACGGACTCGTCGTCCTCAGCAGCCGGGTGACCCCCGGCGGCGGGCACGGCGCATCCTTCGACTCGGAGGAGCAGCTGCTCAGCATGGTCGACGAGGCGGCCTCGCACGACCTCATCGAGGAGGACGACCGCGAGCTGATCCACTCCGTGTTCGAATTCACCGGCACCTATGTGCGCGCCGTCATGGTGCCCCGCACGGACATGGTGACCATCACCGCCGCCGACACGCCCCGGGAGGCCCTCGGTCTCTTCCTGGACAAGGGCGTCTCCCGGATGCCGGTGCTCTCCGAGGACGGCGAGGACGTCACGGGGATCCTCTACCTGAAGGACCTGGTCCAGTTCTCCCTCCGGGACGAGAGCGCCTGGGACCAGCTGTCGGTGGCGCGGATCGCCCGCCCCCCGGTGTTCGTCCCCGAGTCGATGCGCGCCGAGGCGCTGCTGCAGCAGATGAAGCGGGATGCCGTGCACGTCTGCATGGTCGTGGACGAATACGGCGGCATCGCGGGTCTGGTGACGCTCGAGGACCTCATCGAGGAGCTCGTGGGCGAGATCGCCGACGAATACGACATGCCGGGGTCCGAGGTCGTGGAGATCGAGCCGGGCCGTTACCGCGTGAGCGCGCGCCTCGGTCTCGACGAGGTCGGCGACCTCTTCGGCATCGAACTGGACGACGACGACGTGGACTCCGTCGGCGGCCTCCTCGGCAAAGCACTCGGACGCGTTCCGCAGCCCGGGGCGACAGCCGTCCATCAGGGACTCATCCTCACCGGAGGGACCTCACGGGGACGGGGCCGCGGTCTCGCGACCGTGTTCGTGCAGCGCGCTCCGCACGACGACACCGACGAACGACGTACCGGCACGGGCGAGATCGCCCTGCCTGCAAAGGGAGAACGATGACCGAGCAGTTCCGCAGTGGATTCGTGACCTTCGTGGGTCGCCCGAACGTGGGCAAGTCCACGCTCACCAACGCGCTGGTGGGGGAGAAGATCGCGATCACGAGCGAGAAGCCGCAGACGACGCGGCGCGCCATCCGCGGGATCGTGAACCGTCCCGGCGGTCAGCTGGTCGTCGTGGACACGCCGGGGCTGCACCGCCCCCGCACGCTGCTCGGCCAGCGTCTGAACGACCTCGTCGAAGACGTGCTGGGCGATGTGGACGTGATCGCGTTCTGCGCGCCGGCCAACGAGAAGGTGGGCCCCGGGGACCGCCGCATCGCGGAATCCCTGGACGGATACGGACGCGCAAAGAAGATCGCGATCGTGACGAAGACGGATGCGTCCACCCGCGAGGAGATCACCGAGCGGCTCATGGAGGTGGACTCGCTCCGCGAGGACTGGACCGCCGTCATCCCGCTCTCCGCCCTCACCGGCGAGCAGCTCGACATCCTGGCGGACGAGGTACTGGCCCTCATGCCCGAGGGTCCCGCGCTGTACGACGAGGGTGTCGTGACCGACGAGGAAGAGGACTCGCGGATCGCGGAGATCATCCGCGAAGCCGCCCTCGGCGACGCGCGGGAGGAGCTCCCGCACTCGATCGCCGTCGTCGTGCGCGAGATCGCGCCCCGGGAGGGGACGGACCTGACCGACGTCTTCGCGGACATCATCGTGGAGCGGGACAGTCAGAAGGCCATCATCATCGGCCGGAAGGGGACGCGCCTGCGCGACGTGGGTGCGCAAGCACGCGTCGGCATCGAGCAGCTCCTCGGCACCCGGGTGTTCCTCTCCCTGCACGTACGGGTCGCGAAGGAATGGCAGCGGGACCCGAAGCAGCTCGGCCGCCTCGGGTTCTAGGGCTCCGAGCGTCCTGCGCGTGGCGCGACGCGGCGGGGACGGGAGCGCCGAGTGCACGGGTGTAAGCTGCCGGTATGCGCGCGGGTTCGTTCCTTCTTCTTAGCCGCCGCGACGAGACCTCGATCTAGGGCCTTCTCGTCGCGGAGCTCGTCATCGGCCCGCCACTTCAGACGAGAGAAGAACCCTCAGACATGGAAAACACGCAGAAGCCGTCCGGCATGCCGACGCACAAGTACCGTCCCTTCCACGAGCAGATCCGAGTGGACCTGCCCGACCGGACCTGGCCGTCCCAGCACATCACCGTCGCGCCCCGCTGGTGCGCCGTGGACCTGCGCGACGGGAACCAGGCGCTGATCGACCCGATGAGCCCCGAGCGCAAGCGCGTGATGTTCGAGTTGCTCGTGAAGATGGGCTACAAGGAGATCGAGGTCGGCTTCCCGAGCGCCAGCCAGACCGACTTCGACTTCGTCCGCCAGCTCATCGAAGACGACGTGATCCCCGACGACGTCACCATCCAGGTGCTGACGCAGGCGAGGGAGCACCTGATCGAGCGCACCTACGAGTCGATCCGCGGGGCCAAGCAGGCCATCGTGCACCTGTACAACTCGACCAGCATCCTGCAGCGCGAGGTCGTCTTCCGCACCGACAAGCAGGGCATCATCGACATCGCCCTCGAGGGTGCGCGGCTGTGCCGCCAGTACGAGAAGACGATCCCCGAGACGACCGTCTACTACGAGTACTCGCCCGAGAGCTACACCGGCACCGAGCTGGAGTTCGCGGTCGACGTCGTGAACCAGGTGCTGGAGGTGCTCGAGCCGACCCCCGAGCGCAAGGTGATCATCAACCTGCCCGCGACGGTGGAGATGGCAACGCCCAACGTCTACGCCGACTCGATCGAGTGGATGGGCCGCCACATCCGGAACCGCGAGAACGTCATCATCTCGCTGCATCCGCACAACGACCGCGGCACCGCCGTGGCCGCCGCGGAGCTCGGCTACATGGCCGGCGCCGACCGCATCGAGGGATGCCTGTTCGGCAACGGCGAGCGTACCGGGAACGTCGACCTGGTCGCCCTCGGCATCAACATGCTGACCCAGGGAATCGACCCGCAGATCGACTTCAGCGACATCGACCAGGTCAAGCGCACGGTCGAGTACTGCAACCAGCTCCCGGTCCCGGAGCGCAGCCCCTGGGCGGGCGACCTGGTCTTCACCGCGTTCAGCGGGTCGCACCAGGACGCCATCAAGAAGGGGTTCGAGGCCATGGAGGCCCGGGCCGCCGCCGAGGGCGTCACGGTCGACGACATCGAATGGGCGGTCCCGTACCTGCCCATCGACCCGAAGGATCTGGGACGCTCGTACGAGGCCGTCATCCGCGTGAACTCGCAGTCCGGTAAGGGCGGCGTCGCCTACCTGCTGAAGTCGGACCACGCGATCGACCTGCCGCGCAAGCTCCAGATCGAGTTCTCCGGCGTCGTGCAGGCCAAGACGGATGCCGAGGGCGGGGAGGTGACGAGCGACCAGATCTGGTCGATCTTCACCGACGAGTACCTCCCGTCCAGCGTCGCCGAGGACCGCTGGGGACGCTTCGAGCTGCTCAGCACGCGGACCCAGAGCGACCTGTCCGGCGACGTGCGCCTGGACATCACGGTGCGTGACGGGGACCGGACGTTCGAGGCATCCGGAAGCGGCAACGGACCCGTCGCGGCGTTCCTGGAGATCGCGCGGTCGCAGGGCTTCGACGTGACGCTGTACGACTACGTCGAGCACGCGCTCAGCGCAGGCGGCGACGCGCAGGCCGCGGCCTACGTGGAGCTGCAGGTCGACGGTCAGCGCCTCTGGGGCGTCGGGATCGACGGCGACATCTCGACCGCGAGCCTCAAGGCGATCGTCTCCGGGATCAACCGGGCGATCCGCATCCGCGAGCGCGATCTGACCTCCGCTTCGGCCTGACCCCCGAGCGGCTCTCCTCCCGCGAGACTGCAACCTCCGCACGAGACGGACGTCGACGACGTCCGTCTCGTGCTGGTTATGCAGTCTCGCGGGGTGGGGGAGCGGATCAGACGTCGGTGGAGCGGACGATCGGGATGGCGGCGGTCTCGATCGCGACCTTGCGCCGGTGCAGCACCCGCTGCTCCGGCAGGGACACGTCGAAGACGACGGCCAGGATCCGGATGACGGTGGTCACCGACACCGCGATGATGGCGGCGAGCACGAGGTCCACCCCGAAGGCGTTGAGACCGGCGAGCGTCACGCAGCCCGCCGCGGCAGCGACCGCGTAGAGCGAGCCGACGTGCATGATCGCGACCGGGAGCCCCATGATCATGTCGCGCAGGATGCCGCCGCCGACGGCCGCGCACACACCGACGAACACGGCGGGCACGAGGGGCAGCCCGACCGCGAGCGCCTTGCTGGTGCCGAACGCGCCGAACAGCCCGATGACCAGAGCGTCGAGCACGATGATCGCCCGGTTGAGCCGCTGGAAGAGTCCCGCCAGCAGCATCCCGACCAGCGAGGCCAACGTCGCGGCGATGAGGTACCAGTTGTTCTGCAGGGTCGCCGGCGTCACGTTCAGGAGCAGGTCGCGGATGAGACCGCCGCCCATGCCCATGACGATCCCGATGATGGCGACGCCGAGCAGATCCAGCCGGCGCTGGCCTCGGAAACCGGAGGCGAACAACGCCCCTTGGATCCCGCCCAGGGCGACGGCGGTCAGGTCGGCCCACAGCGGGATCACGAAGAGCGGCTCGGTCACCCCTCCATTGTCGCCGACGGCGGGATAATGGAGGGTGCCCACTTACCGCGACGAGGTCGTGGTCCTGCGCACCCACAAGCTGGGTGAGGCGGACCGCATCATCACGATGCTCGGTCGCCGTCACGGGAAGATCCGCGCCGTGGCCAAGGGCGTGCGCCGGACGTCCTCGCGTCTGGGAGCCCGACTCGAGCCGTTCATGGTCGCGGACGTGCAGTTCTACGCGGGCCGCTCGCTGGACATCGTCCAGCAGGCGTCGTCGCTGGGCACCTACGGCTCCGAGATCGCGGCCGACTACGACCGGTACACCGCCGCGAGCGCCATGGTGGAGACGGCGGACCGGCTCGGCGACGCGGATGCCTCGGTGTCGCACTACCTGCTCCTGGTCGGCGGTCTCCGGGCCCTGTCGCAGGGGGCCCATGCGTCCCGCAGCATCCTGGACTCCTATCTGTTGCGCGCCATGGCGCTCTCCGGCTGGGCGCCCGGTCTCGAGGAGTGCGCCCGCTGCGGCGCACCGGGACCGCACCGCTCCTTCGTCGCACAGTCCGGCGGGATGGTCTGCCCCGACTGCGCTCCGGCCGGCTCCGCCCGGGTGGACCCGGACACGACCGGTCATCTGCGGGCACTGCTCCAGGGGGACTGGGACAGCGTGGACGCGGCGGCCACCCGGACATCTGCCGCAGCATCCGGCCTCGTCGCCGCCTACGCCCAGTGGCACCTCGAACGAGGCATCCGATCCCTGGCCCATGTGGAGACCAACCGATGACACCGAAGCCCTATACGCACAAGGATGCGGTGCCGTACCGTCCGGTGGACTGGACGGGGGAGTACCCGCCCTCCTACCCGAAGGGTGCGGTCCCGGCACATGTCGCCATCGTGATGGACGGCAACGGGCGCTGGGCGAACGGCCGTGGCCTCACCCGCGTCGAAGGTCACAAGGCGGGCGAGGCGGCGTTGCTGGACGTGGTGGCCGGGGCCATCCAGGCGGGCGTCAAGCACCTGTCCGTCTACGCGTTCTCGACGGAGAACTGGAACCGGTCGCCGGACGAGGTCCGCTTCCTGATGGGGTTCAACCGGGACGTGCTGCACCGTCGTCGCGACCAGCTGAACGAGTGGGGCGTGCGGGTCCGCTGGGCCGGGCGCAAGCCGCGGCTGTGGGGGTCGGTGATCAAGGAGCTCCAGTACGCCGAGGAACTGACGCGCGACAACGACGTGCTGACCCTGACGATGTGCGTGAACTACGGGGGCCGGGTGGAGCTCGTGGACGCCATGCGCTCGATTGCCGACGATGTCGCGGCCGGCCGGCTCAAGCCCTCCGCGGTGTCGGAGAAGCTCGTCGCGCGGCGGATGTACATCCCGGACATGCCGGACGTGGACCTGTTCATCCGCTCCAGCGGTGAGCAGCGGACCTCGAACTTCCTGCTCTGGGAGTCGGCCTACGCCGAGTTCGTCTTCCTGGACACCCTCTGGCCGGACTTCGGCCGACGGCACCTGTGGGAGGCGATCGAGCTCTACCTGGGCCGGGAGCGCCGGTTCGGCGGAGCGGTGGACGCCCCCGCGGAGCCTTCCACCCGCTGAGTCAGCCGATCCCGAGTTCGGCGTCCGTCTTGGCGTAGGACCGCTGCAGCCACGCCCCGAACCCGCGACGGCTGAGGCACGCGGCGTTGTCGGCGCAGGCGATCACGACGTCCTCCTTCGCGTAGGTGCGGTAGACGTCGACCTTGTGGGTGAGGACGTCGCCGCTCACGTTGACCGGCATGTGCTCCGAGGGGTAGCCGATGAAGTAGCGCACCGCGTCCACCGGGTAGCCGACGGCCTGCCAGGCCTGGCGGGTGAGCGTGCCGGTGGCGGCATGGTCCGGATGGTCGCCGTGCGAGAGGGTGGACGCGCCGGGCGTGTGCGTGAAGAGCCGGCTGGGCCCCCAGGCGGAGATGAGCTCCGAGATCGTGTGTCCGAGACCCTCCGCGCTCACCGGGGGACCGCCGTCGATCGGGGCGATCGTCGCGATGGACCCGTTCAACAGCATGGGCATGCTGGTGTGGCCGGTGGCGGGGAAGCCTCCGGCGGAGAGGCCCCCGTCGGGAAGCCGGAGGAACGCCACCGCGGTGTCGGTGCTTCCCTGCGGGGTGAACATCGTCAGCTCGGCGCCGGAGAGGAGCGTCACGGTGTGCTCGTCCCAGAACGACTCTGCGCCGCGCATCACGTTGTAGGAGCGCAGGATGCCGAGTTCCCGGGAGGTGGAGTAGCCGGCGCCTTTACCGGCATCCCCTGCGGTGAGGTAGAGCGTGCGCACGCACTCACCGCCGGCGATCGCGGCGGAGATGTCCGGGTTGGCGAAGATGAGGTCGTCGTCCTGGTGCGCCCACACCGACATGAGCGACGTCGTTGTGCAGGCCAGCGCGGCCGGGGAGACCGGCGCCGGAGGGAGAGCGGGCTCTTCCGGGATCGCCGACTCCTCGACGGGGACGTCAGGCTCCTCGGCGGGCTCGGCGACCGGTGCGGGCGAAGGGGTGCTCGTGGCCGGGAGCAGCGACTTCGGGAGGCCGGGCATGAAGGCCACCGCGGCGGTTCCCGACGCCGCGACCACGAGCACGGCGATGACGGTGGTGATGACGGCCTGCCGGCGGCGACGATTGTGTCGCGCCGGGCGCGCGCGAAGATGCGACCCCACGATGTTGATTCCCCCGGATGCTGCAAGAGACGACCCCCACAGTCATCTCCCTGCATACTCCCACATCTCGCCCTCCCGATGCGGGACGCCCCGGCATCCCGCGTGCCATGCGGCGGGAATTCGCATGACGATCCGGGAATACGTCCGGCGCCCTCGGACGTTTCGTCCGTTATGACAGACCCGATTCGAATCGACGTATGGAGCGACATCGCCTGCCCCTGGTGCTACATCGGCAAGCGCAATCTCGAGAAGGGGCTCGCGGTGGTAGCCGCGGAGGACGACCCGCCCGCGGTCGAGGTGACGTACCACTCGTACGAGCTCTCGCCGGACACCCCGGTCGACTTCGACGGGGACGAGATCGACTTCCTCTCCGGTCACAAGGGGATGCCGCGCGAGCAGGTGGAGCAGATGCTCGACCGCGTGACGCAGGTGGCAGCCGAGGCGGGGCTGGAGTACCACTTCGAGCACGTCCGGCACACGAACACCGTCAAGGCCCACGAGCTGCTGCACGCCGCGAAGGCGGCGGGTCGCCAGCACGAGATGGCCGAGCGGCTCATGTCGGCGTACTTCGTGGAGGGCGCGCACGTCGGACGCATCGATGGGCTGGTCGACCTCGCCGCCGAGGTCGGCCTGGACCGGGATGAGATCCGGCGGGCGCTGGAGAGCGAGCAGTACCTGCCCGCCGTGCGGGAGGACCAGGCGCAGGCGCAGTCCTACGGCATCACGGGCGTGCCGTTCTTCGTGATCGACGGGAAGTACGGCGTGAGCGGTGCCCAGCCCGCGGACGCGTTCGCGCAGATCACCCGCCAGGTGTGGGCCGAGCGCACTCCGGCCGCCGTGGCGACCGCGGACTGACTCAGGCGGGGAGGTTCGCCTCGATGACGGCGACGATCGCCGGGTCGTCCGGCTTGACGGTCGGACGGAACCGGTGGACGTCGCCGTCCGGCGTGAGGAGGAACTTCTCGAAGTTCCACACGATCGGTCCGCGCTTGCCCTCCGCGTCCTTCGCCTTCTTCAGCGCCTTGTACAGCGGCGCCGCGTTCGCGCCGTTCACCTTGATCTTGTCCTCCACCGGGAACGACACACCCCATGTGGTGGAGCAGTACTCGAGGATCTCCTCCATCGAGCCCGGCTCCTGGCCCATGAACTGATTGCACGGGAATCCCAGCACCTGCAGGCCGCGGTCCCCGTACGTGCGCTGCAACTCCTCGAGCTGCTCGTACTGGGGTGCGAGCCCGCACCGCGAGGCGACGTTGACGATCAGGAAGAGCCGGTCGCCGAAGGAGGACAGGGTCTGCTCCGTCCCATCCGCGGTCTGGAAGGGGATGCTGCGCAGGTCCGTGGCGCTCGTGTCGGTCATGCCGCACAGACTACTGCCGCCGAGGGGTGCCGGGGTCTGGGAGAATGGGAGGATGACCACGACTCTCGCCCCCGCCTCCGCGTTGCGGATCGGGCCGATCGAGGTGGACGTCCCGGTGGTGCTCGCCCCCATGGCGGGCATCACGAACACCGCATTCCGTCGCCTGTGCCGCGAGTACGGAGCGGGCCTGTACGTGAGCGAGATGATCACCTCGCGCGCGCTCGTCGAGCGGAACGCCACCACGATGCGCCTCATCCGCCACCATGAATCCGAGGTCCCGCGTTCGGTGCAGCTGTACGGCGTGGACCCGGTCACCGTCGGCAAGGCCGCACGGCTCCTGGCCGAGGAGGACCGCGCCGACCACATCGACCTCAACTTCGGCTGCCCGGTCCCCAAGGTCACCCGCAAGGGCGGCGGTTCAGCCCTCCCGTGGAAGACCGACCTGTTCGGCGCGATCGTCCGCGCCGCGGTCGAGAACGCCGGCGACATCCCGGTCACGGTCAAGATGCGCAAGGGCATCGACGACGATCACCTCACCTACCTGGATGCGGGCCGGATCGCCGAGGACGCCGGGGTGGCCGCGGTCGCCCTGCACGGGCGGACGGCCGCGCAGTTCTACTCGGGCACGGCGGACTGGGCGGCCATCGCGGCGCTCAAGCAGGCCGTGACCAGCATCCCGGTGCTCGGGAACGGCGACATCTGGTCGGCGGAGGACGCCGTGCGGATGATGGCGGAGACCGGTGCGGACGGCGTCGTCGTCGGGCGCGGTTGCCTCGGCCGGCCGTGGCTCTTCGGTGACCTCGCCCGTGCCTTCGGGGGTGGCCAGGGATCCGCCCCGGTCGACGCCACCCTCGGCTTCGTGGCACAGGCCTTCCGCCGCCATGCCGAGCTGCTCGTGGAGTTCTTCGAGGACGAGGGACGCGGATGCCGCGACATCCGCAAACACGTAGCCTGGTACTTCAAGGGGTATCCGGTGGGCGGTGACGTGCGGGCGAGTCTCGCCACCGCCTCCTCGCTCGCCGAGATCGACGACCTGTTGACGTTGCTGGACGCGGACGCCCCGTACCCGGGTGCCGCGGCGGAGGGCCAGCGCGGGCGTGCCGGCACTCCGAAGCGACCCGCCCTGCCCGATCGGTGGCTGGAGAGTCGTGAGCTCGGCGCGGATGCGGCCGAGTACCTGGCGGAAGCGGAGCTCGACACCAGTGGCGGCTGATGAGATCAGGACGGTGGAGTCGACGACCGGTCGGCCCACGGGATACGACGCAGCGGATGCCGAACGCTTCCACGTCGAACGACACCGGTCCCAGCGTGACGACTTCGCCCGCGACCGTGCGCGGGTGCTCCACTCGGCGTCGCTGCGCCGCCTGGCGGCCAAGACGCAGGTGCTCAGCCCGGCGAGTCCGGCCGACTTCGCCCGCAACCGCCTGACGCACTCGCTCGAGGTCGCCCAGGTCGGCCGGGAACTCGCGACCGCGCTGCAGCTTGCGCCGGATGTCGTGGACACGGCGTGCCTGAGTCACGATCTGGGGCATCCGCCCTTCGGTCACAACGGCGAGCGGGCGCTCAACGAATGGGCTGAGGACATCGGCGGCTTCGAGGGGAACGCGCAGACGCTGCGCATCCTCACCCGGCTGGAGTCGAAGGTCGTCGGCGCGGACGGGGAGAGTTTCGGCCTGAACCTCACCCGGGCGAGCCTCGACGCCACCTGCAAGTACCCCTGGACCGTGGACAGCCCGGTGCCCGACCCGGGCGGCAGGCTCAAGTTCGGCGTGTATCCCGAGGATGAGGCGGTCTTCCGCTGGATGCGGGAGGGCGCGCCCGGCCGCATCCGGTGCATCGAGGCGGAGGTGATGGATCTGTCGGACGACATCGCCTACTCGGTGCACGACTTCGAGGACGCCATCGTCAACGGCTACCTGGATCCGCGACGGCTGTCCGACCCCCGCCAGCACAGTGCCATCCTCAGTGCGATCCAGACGTGGGTGGGATACGACTTCACCCGCGACGAGCTGGAGGACGCACTGTTCCGGCTCACCCGGATGCCGGAGTGGATCCCGGCCTTCGACGGATCCCGCGCCGCGCACGCCCGGCTGAAGAACCTGACCTCCGACCTCATCGGCCGTTTCGCGCGGGCCGCCACCGCGGCGACGCGGGAGGCCTACGACGCGCCTTCGCTCACGCGCTACCGTGGCCACGTGGTGGTCCCGCGGGTGATCGAGGCGGAGATGGCCGTGCTCAAGGGCACGATCGGGGCGTTCGTCGTGTCCATCGAGGGCCGCAAGGGCCTCTACAAGGAACAGCGCCGGGTGCTCAAGCGCCTGGCCTCCGCCCTGTGGGACGATCCCGGTCAGCTGGACTCGGTGCACGCGGAGGACTTCGCCGCGGCGGAGACGGATGCGGCACGGCAGCGCGTCGTGGTGGATCAGGTCGCCAGCCTCACCGACGGCGTGGCGCTCGGATGGCATCACCGGCTCGTCGGCCGGATCGACAGCGAGTCCCTCGGGATCTGGCTGCCCGGCGGCCAGGCGGTGTCGCGTCCCGAGTACGCCCTGCCCGAGCCGCTCGAGGGTCTCTGATGGCCGGCCGCATCGCGCAAGCCGATGTGGAAGAGGTCAAGGCCCGGACGAACATCGCGGACATCATCGGCGAACGGGTCGCGCTCAAGAACGCCGGCGTGGGGTCCATGAAGGGCCTGTGCCCCTTCCACGACGAACGCAGCCCGAGTTTCCACGTGCGCCCGCAGGTCGGCTTCTACCACTGCTTCGGATGCGGGGAATCCGGCGACGTCTACACGTTCCTGCGCCGGATGGACCACGTGTCCTTCACCGAGGCCGTCGAGCGGCTCGCCGGCCGGATCGGATTCACGCTCCACTACGAGGAGGGTGGCGGCCCGGCGCCGGAGACCTCGGGGCGTGCCCGGCTGTACGCCGCCAACGCCGCCGCGGCGGAGTTCTTCCGCGCCCAGTTGCTCACCCCGGAGGCCGAGGTCGGCCGGCGGTTCCTGGGGGAGCGGGGCTTCGACGCCGGCGCGGCCGCGCACTTCGGCGTCGGCTTCGCCCCGCCCGGGTGGTCGGCGCTCATGGACGCCCTCACCACGCAGGGCTTCAGCCGAGAGGAGCTGACCACCGCCGGTCTCGTCTCCCAGGGCCAGCGCGGGGTGTACGACCGGTTCCGCGGACGCCTGGTCTGGCCGATCCGCGACGTCACCGGTCAGGTGCTGGGCTTCGGCGCCCGCAAGCTGCTGGAATCCGATCAGGGACCCAAGTACCTGAACACCCCGGAGACCCCGATCTACCGCAAGTCCCAGGTCCTGTACGGGCTGGACCTCGCCAAGCGCGACATCTCCCGGGACCACCGCGTCGTGGTCGTGGAGGGGTACACCGATGTCATGGCGTGCCATCTCGCCGGGATCACGACGGCGGTCGCGACGTGCGGGACCGCCTTCGGCACCGACCACATCACCGTGCTGCGCCGCATCATGGGCGATGACTCCGCCACCGGGGAGGTCGTCTTCACCTTCGACCCGGATGCGGCCGGGCAGAAGGCCGCCCTGCGTGCGTTCGGGGAGGAGAAGCGCTTCTCCGCGCAGACGTACGTCGCGGTGGCGCCGGCGGGTCTCGACCCGTGCGACCTGCGGCTGCAGCGCGGCGACGGGGCCGTCCGGGCCCTGATGGAGACCAAGGTGCCGATGTACGAGTTCGTCATCGACCAGCGCGTCTCGACCTACGACCTCCGTTCGGTCGAGGGCCGGGCCGGCGCGCTGCGTGCCGCCGCGCCCATCGTCGCCGAGATCCGGGACCCCTCCCTGCGTCCCGGCTACACCCGGGTGCTCGCGCGGAGGCTCGGGCTGGAGCTCGCCGAGGTGTCCCAGGCCGTGCAGCGGGCGGGGCGCAGTGCGCGCGCCGAGGATGCGGCTCCCCGCCGTCCGCGCGAGAACGGCCCGGGGCAGCCGGAAGCTGCGCCGGAGACCCCGCGCGTGACCATCGCCTCGCTGCCCCGCAGCGCGGACGTCGCCCTCGAGCGGGACGCGCTGATGGGGTTCCTCCAGTACGGCCACCGCATCGACCCGGAGGAGCTGCGCGCCGCGCTGGTCGAGCCGTTCCGGCATCCCGCCCTCGAGGCGGTCCGCTCCAGCGTCGCGGCCGTGCCCGACCACACCCGTCCGAACTGGGCTGCGGCGGCCGTCGACGCCGTGCGGGAGCCGTACCGCTCGCTCGCCGCGGAACTGCTCACGGGGGACTTCCCGGCCAGTGACGACCAGCACGCGGTGACATCCGCGAAGGATCTCGGCCGCCGCATCCGGCTGCGTTCGGTGGAGCAGGAGAAACGCGAGCTGCTCAGCGCGATCCAGCGCGTCGCGCCGGACTCGGACGGTGGGCGTGCGATGCGCCTGCGGATGCGGGAGCTGGACGCGGTGCGCCAGCGGCTGACCGCGGAGCAGTAGCGCCCCGCGCGCACAGACGGCAGGATGGCTGACATGACCAAGGGCGACACAGCCGCGGACAGCATCGTCTGCAGCGACCTGAGCATCGCCCACACGGACGGACGCGGCGCCCGGGCGCGTGTGATCGACGGTGTGAGCTTCACCCTCGGACGCGGAGCCGCGCTCATCCTTGTCGGCTCCACCGGGTCGGGGAAGTCCACCCTCGCGGCGGCCCTGGCCGGGCGTGCGGGCAACGGCGTCTCGGTCGTGGGGGGCGACGCAGTCGTGGAGGGCATCTCGGTCCGCCGCCCCGGCCGGCGCCACCGGTTCCTGACCGTCGCGGTCGGGTACCTCGGCCAGACCGACGGACCGGGTCTGCCCGCCCGGCTGACGGTGAGTGAGATCGTCGGCGAGCCCGTGACCAGCCGGCATCGGAAGGTCGACATGCGGGCGCTGGCGCTCCGGATCGCCACGTTGCTCGACGAACTGGGACTCCCGCTCGGCGCGGCGGGGAAGTACCCCTACGAGCTCAGCGCGGGTATGCGGCAACGCGTCGCCATCGCGCGGACGCTCATGCTGGATCCCCGACTGGTGATCGCGGACGAGCCGCTCGCGAACCTCGACGTCGAGGCGCGCGAGGTCGTCCGCGCGGCGCTCGAGCGCCGCCAGCGCGAGAACGAGATGTCCCTGCTGCTCGTCGCGAACGAGGCCGAGAGCGTGGCCAGGTTCGACGCGGACGTGCTGGCACTGCGTGCGGGACACGCCGTCGGATTCGGTCACGGGATCGAGAAGATGACCTGGACACCGAGTTCTGAGGCGGATCGCCGTCTGGTGTCATCATGACCCTCTGAGTTTTGCTACGATAGTGGGGTTGCCTTCGCAAGAAGGACAGCATTCCTCGGTAGCTCAATTGGCAGAGCAATCGGCTGTTAACCGATAGGTTCTTGGTTCGAGTCCAAGCCGGGGAGCCAACACGAAGAACTCCCTTGATTCGTCAAGGGAGTTCTTTCGTTCGAGGGTGTTACTCGGGGAGTACCCGCCGTCCGAGCTCCGCCGCGATCTCCTGGGCGCACTCGTCGGCGGTACGAGAGGTCGTATCGACCTCGAGGTCGTAGACGACTCCCTCGTGCACCCTGCCGGCCTGCTGCCGCGCCATTCCCACGACACGGTCGGGCCGGAGGGCTTCTCGGGCAGCCGCGACATCGGGGCTGCAGCGCACCCCGACCCAGAACAGCACGGCGTTGCTCAACGTCGATCGCAAGCGGTCCTGGCCGGCACCGCCGGAGAGAAGCACCTCGTCGAGGATCAGTCGTGCGCCGGAGGCCGCCATGGCGCTCAGCCCCAGGTACCGACTCCTCTCCAGATCCTGGAACCGCGGAGTGAGCGTGACCGTGCCGTCCGGTTCGAAGCTGATTCCCGCCCGCGGACTGTCGCCGCGACCCGGCAGCGCGTCGATGAACGTGTCGACGCCGAACGTCAGCCAGATATCGGGGAGCCGCTCCTGAAGCGCTCTCGCGATCGATGACGTGCCCGAACTCGATCCGCCGTTCAGCACGATCACCTGGGGGCTGCAGCGGGCGGACACTCGCTGAGAGTAGCGGACGACGCTCGGCGGGCGCAGAACCCGCCGCGGAACCGCGGGGGCGAAAAGGTGAAGGCCAGGGGTGGAAGCCCTGGCCTTCGGTCGAGGGCCGCGCAGATGACGCGGCGACCTCGGGTATCAGTCTACCCGGCTCTGCGCGCCCCGACGTCCACCCGGCCCGCACGCCCTGCCGCCTGTACCGGCCGTCCACAACCCCTCCCCTTCGGCGGATGCGTCTGGATAGAGTGGCCCCAGGCCGGCCCCGCCACAGGTGCTGCCGTATGCCCTGGAGGGAGAACCCATGGAGTTCGCTGCACTCGGACTGGTCGGGCTGATCGCGGTGATCGCCGTCGTGGTGATCATCATCGTCTCAATCATCACAGCCATCCTCGTTCGCGCCTGGTATCGGGTCGCGAAGGCGGACGAAGCGCTCGTGATCGTCGGTAAGCGCCAGAAGATATCGAGTGGCAGTACGTCGCGCATCACGGTGATCACCGGCGGCGGCGCGATCGTGAACCCCCTCACGCAGCGCGGCGAGATGATCTCGCTCCGGGCCCGCCAGATCAAGATGGAGCCGACGGCGCAGTCCTCGAACGGCGTCACGGTCAACGTCAGCGGTGTGGCGCTCGTCAAGATCGGCTCCGACCCCGAGTCGGTACGGCGTGCGGCGGAGCGTTTCGCCTCGCAGGACAAGGCGATCGAGCAGTTCACGACCGAGCAGCTGGAGGGTGCGCTGCGTGGGGTCGTCGCGACGCTGACGGTCGAGGAACTCATGCGCGACCGGCAGCGGTTGTCCGACCAGATCGCCGAGGGCATCAAAGCCGACCTGTCGTCGCAGGGCCTCATCCTGGACTCGTTCCAGATCCAGGGCATCACCGACCAGAACGGCTACATCGCCGCCCTGGGTGCGACCGAGGTCGAGCGGGTCAAGCGCGAGGCGGAAGTGGCGAAGATCGACGCCATCCGCGAGATCCGGCGCCGCCAGATCTCCACTGACGAGGCGAACCTGATCGAGCAGACGGCGCTCGACAAGAACTCCGCGGCGGCGAAGGCCGAGGTCGGCCGGGCCAACGCCGAAGCGGAGCAGGCCGAGGCCCTCGCACGCTCCGAGCGCCAGCAGGCCGTGCTCCTGCAGGAAGCGGAGAACACCCAGGCGCGCCTGGACGCCGAGGTGCAGAAGGTCGCCGACGCGAACCTCTACGAGCGCCAGCGCGCCGCGGACGCCGACGCGTACGCCAAGGTGAAGGCCGCGCAGGCGCAGGCCGAGATCGCCGAGCAGGAGGCCATCGCGACCCGCAAGCGCGCCGAGGCGGACGCCGACGCCATCCGTGCCGCCGGTGACGCGCGTGCTGCGGCGATCAGCGCCGAGGCCGAAGCGCTCAGCCGCAACCAGGAGGCGCTGCTGGCGCAGCGTGCCCTGGAGGCGCTCGTGCCGATGATGGCCGAGTTCGCGAAGGGCTACGACAAGGTCGGGTCCATCACGGTCCTCGGTGGCGAGGGTGCGAGCGGTCATCTGGCCGCAGAGTCCGCGACGGGTCTGCGCGCCACGTTCGAGGCCGTCCGTGCCGCGACGGGGATCGACCTCGCCAACATCATCCAGGGCCGGGCCATCGGGCACGCCATGGCCGAGGGAAGCGAGGGCTTCGCCGCGGCCCAGGGGCGTCGCTCGCGGGAGCCGCAGCCCGCGTCGGGTGAGATGGGCGCGGCGAGCGCGCAGACCCCCTGATGCGCGGGGCCCGGCGCGTCAGCCCTCGAGGTCGTCGACGCCGGGCATCCAGGAGTTGCCGGGGCGGTTCCACCCGCGCTTGCGGGCGATCTTCTGTGCCGTCTTCCAATCCGAGTCGCTGAGACGATCCACGTACAGGATGCCGTCGAGGTGGTCGAATTCGTGCTGCATGATGCGGGCGCGCCATCCGTCCACCTCGATGAGGACCGGCTGGCCGTCCAGGTCGAGACCCGTCACGCGGACGCGGTCGGACCGCCGCAGCGGGAACCGTTCGCCGGGGAAGGACAGACATCCCTCGGACTCCTCGTCCGGGTCGGGATCGCCGGGCTCGGTGGGCGTCATCCACAGTTCCGGGTTGATGAAGACCCCACGCCACGGCGAGCCGTCGTCGTCGGCGTAGGAGTACGTGTAGATCCGGAGCCCGACGCCGACCTGCGGGGCGGCGAGCCCGACGCCGGGGGCGCGGTCCATGGTCTCGAACATGTCCGCGACCAGGGTGCGGATCTCGTCGTCGATGGTTCCGACGGGGGTTGCGGGGGAGTGCAGGACGGGATCGCCCATGATGCGAATCGGGAGTACGGCCACGCCTTGAGCCTACCGAGCCGGGTTGGCCGTTAATGTCATAGGGTGCTCGCGGCGGAAATGACGATGACCGGAATGGCGGACGACCTGATCGGGGTCTTCCGCAACCCGGCGATCCTCCTCGGCATCCCGCTGGCGCTGCTGGGCGCCGTGTTCATGTCGTTCGGTGCGCAGTACCAGCACCGCGGCGTCATGAAGGTCGAGCGGCTCTCCGGGACCTCCGGGTCGCGCGGTCTCAGCGGGAGTCAGATGTTCCAGCTGCTGTCCCGCCCGTCGTGGGTGCTCGGCACCGTCATGCTGGGTCTGGCGATCGCCTGCCAGCTCGGCGCGCTGGCGTTCGCGCCACTCATCCTGGTCCAGCCGCTCGGCGCGATCTCCCTCGTGATCACCACACTCCTGAACGCCCGGATCTCGGGGCACCGGCCGACCGGGGCGTCCATCCGCTCGATCATCGCGTGCGTCGGCGGCATCCTCATCTTCGTCACGATCGCGGCCTTCGTCGCGGCGGAGCAGCCGATCTCCGAGCACGAGCTCATCACCATCCTGATCCTGCTCGCCGTCGTGCTCGTGGTGCTCTGCGGGCTCTGGCTGGTGCTGCGCCGCCGCCACGGCCAGGCGGCCCTGTTCTACATCGCCGCGGCCGGGATCATCTACGGCTTCGTCGCGACGCTCGCCAAGGTCGTGATCAAGAACATCCAGTCGGGGGACTTCACCTGGCTGACCATCCTGTGCATCGTGGGCCTCCTGGTAGCCGTCTCGGTCGGGGCCTACTTCGTGCAGACCGCTTACTCGGTGGGCCCGCCCGACCTCGTCATCGCCGGGCTCACGGTGATCGATCCGATGGTGGCGGTGCTGATCGGGCTCGTGATCCTGCAGGAGGCGGCGACCGCCGGTGTCTGGGCGATCGTCGGATTCGTGGTGGCCGGTGTCGTCGCCGTCTACGGCGTCTTCTCCCTGACCAGGAACCATCCGCAGATCGTCAGCGACAGCCAGGAGCTCCCGTTCCTGCGCGGCCGCGACTCGGACGGCGGCCAGTCGCCGCGGTAGGCTCGGTGCAGCAGGGGGCGGTGGCCAAGCTGGTGAAGGCAGCGGGCTCATAACCCGACGATCGTGGGTTCAAGTCCCACCCGCCCTACAACACTCGACGAGGCCGCCTACCGCCGGCGATCTTCGCCTCGTGCGGAACGTCGTCGCCGACTCCGCGCCATCCTCGGGATCGTGGACGAGGAGGTGTTCGGGTTGCTTCCGACAAGGTCCGACCCGCTTCGACATCGGGTTCCACCTGGTGGTCGGCATCACCGCGATCGCCGTCATCTTCACCTCGTCCCACACCCGGAACCGCACCACGTCGGACGGCCCCCGGTCGGTGACGCCGACGCCCTGACCCGGCCATGCCCGACGCGTGCGCACGACGTCACCCGCGCCACGCCGCCGCGCCCCCGAGGCCGGCCGGCGTGTCGTCGGCGGATCGTGCGGACGCCGGACGCCGGACGCCGGACGCCGGACGCGGGATGGGCGGCGATAACCTGGGGCAGAGCCTCCGGAGGATCCATGCCGCATCCCGTCTACCGCGCCCCCATGCGGTCCCGGCGAGATGACGTGCCGCCCGGGGCAGCCGTGGAGCGGGCGCTGACGGCGGGTCTCTGCGGTTTCGGCGGTGCGCTCGGAACGGTGCCGGCGACCGCGGCGGAGGCGGCCCGCCTCGCCGCCGTCCGGTACGACGAGCGCCTGGCCCGGCGCATCGAGCGGTTCGCCGCTGTTCCGGACGCCGCGTACGTCTGGACGAGGGACGAGGACGGCCTCTTCTGGTTGGGTCGGCTCACCGGTGGATGGCGCTACGACGCCTCCCCGCCGGCGGAGGCGGTCGACCTCGTCCACGTGCGTCCGTGCCACTGGACGGCCGCGCCCGTCGATCCGGCGGCCCTGCCCGCAGCGGTGCGGGCGACGTTCGCGCGGGGCGGCCGGAACTGGCAGGAGATCCACGACCCGGAGGTGTCCGCGCTGAGCGCCGCGCTGTGGGACGGGCAGAAGGATGGCGCCGCCTGAACACTGCCATGGCGAGCACGCCGGGGCCCGAAATCACAGGGTTGTGGTTCGTCGGCACCTTGGGGATAATTGCGGCATAACAATCTCATAACCAGCCCTCTCCAGGGTTCAGGTCGTAGGGGAAGACGCACCTGAGGATCGGAGAGAGAATGGCTGCTCACATGGCGCGCGGAGTGGTGCTCATCCACTCGGCGCCACGCGCGTTGTGCCCGCACCTGGAGTGGGCTGTCGGGCGCGCCCTCGGGCGTGCCGTGAACTTCGACTGGATCGACCAGCCGGTGCTGCCCGGAAGCCGGCGCGCCGAGTTCTACTGGGAGGCCCCGGCGGGCACCGGTGCGGCGCTCGCGAGTGCCATGCACGGGTGGGAGCACCTGCGCTTCGAAGTCAGCGAGGATCCCACGCCCCGAAGCGACGGCGGACGCTGGCTGCACACCCCCGATCTCGGGATCCACTTCGCGCAGACCGACAGCGCCGGGAACATCGTCATCGGTGAGGACCGCATCCGGTATGCGATGGAGATCGCGGCGGGCGACATGCAGGAGCTGCAGCGCGAACTGGCGGTCGCTCTGGGAGTCGCCTGGGACGACGAACTCGAGGCGTTCCGGCACGCCGGAGACGAAGCTCCCGTGGTCTGGCTCCACAAGGTGGGCTGAGCACGAGACCTCGGGCGACGGGGGCGCGACTACCGGCGGCCGGTCGACTCGTTCCCGGCACTGAGAAAGCGCATCGTCGCCCGATACGAAGAGAAGACGCCCCCGGATCAACTCCGGGGGCGTCTTCGTGGCCGTGCGGGATCAGACGCTGGCGAAGGCCGCCACGGCGTTGTGTCCGCCGAAGCCGAACGAGTTGCTGATGGCGAGCTGGTCGCCCGCGCCAAGGGACTGCGCGGATCCGGAGATGCGGAAGGGCACAGCCGGGTCCTGCGTGGTCAGGTTGATCGTCGGGGGAGCCTGACGCTCCTTGATCGCGAGGACGGTGAAGATCGCCTCGAGCGCGCCGGTGCCGCCGAGCAGATGCCCGGTGGATGCCTTGGTCGCCGAGACGGGGATGTCGTGGATGCGATCGCGAACACCATCTTCAGCGCCTGGTACTCGTTGGGATCGCCCACCGGAGTGGAGGTCGCGTGCGCATTGATGTGCGTGACGTCGTCCGGCGAGGCGTCCGCCATCGACAGTGCGAGCTCGACGGCGCGCGCGGCTCCGTGGCCCTCGGGATCGTTGGCGGTGATGTGGTAGGAGTCGGCGGTGACGCCGCGCCGACGACGGCGGCATAGATCTTGGCGCCGCGGGCACGGGCGTGCTCCTCGGTCTCCAGGATGAGGGCAGCCGCCCCCTCGCCCATGACGAATCCGTCACGGTCGACGCTGGCGGGGGCGTGATGCGGTGGCCGGGTCGTCGTTGCGCTTGGACAGTGCCTGCATGGACGCGAACGACGCCATGGTGATCGGGTGGATGGCCGACTCCGTGCCGCCCGCGATGACGACGTCGGCGAGCCCCGCACGCAGGTGCTCGACGGCGTTCACGATCGACTCGGTGCTGGAGGCGCACGCGCTGGCGACGGTCCGTGCGAACGCCCGAGCGCCGAAGTGAGAGAGAGGTTGCCCGCCGCCGCATTCGGCATGAGCATCGGAACGGTCATCGGCATGACCCGGCGCGGACCCTTCTCCCGCAGGGTGTCCCACGCATCCAGCAGCGTCCAGACGCCACCGATGCCGGTGGCGAAGTCGACTCCGAGTCGCACCGGATCGACGTCGGGGCTGCCGGCATCCGCCCATGCCTCCATCGCCGCGATCAGCGCGAACTGCGACGCGGGGTCGAGCCGCTTCGCGACCGGACGCTCCAGGACGGTCTCGGGGCGCACGATCGCCTCGGCCGCGAAGGTGACCGGGAGGTTGTACTCCTGGACCCAGTCGTGTTCCAGGGTGCGCGCACCGGAGGCGCCGCTCAGCAGGGCGGACCAGCTCTCGGGTGCGGTACCGCCGATGGGCGATGACGCACCGATACCGGTGACGACGATGCGGGACGAAGTCATGTTCACTCTCTGGTGGATCGAGCGGTGGGGGCGGACGCCCCCACCGCGGGGCTCACGCCTGGTTGGAGGTGATGAAGGTGACGGCGTCGCCGACGGTCTTGAGGTTCTTGACCTCGTCGTCGGGGATCGTCACGCCGAACTTCTCCTCGGCGTTGACGACGATCGTCATCATCGAGATCGAGTCGATGTCGAGGTCGTCGGTGAACGACTTCTCCATCGCGACCTCGTCGGCCGAGATGCCGGTCTCGTCGGTGATGAGCTCAGCGAGTCCGGCGAGGACCTCTTCGGTCGAAAGGGCCATGATGTCTCCTTCTGGTTGGGGGCTAGGGGTCGGTGACCGCGAATCAGTCTAGATGCGGCGTCGGCCGCGTCAGGGAAGGACGACGACCTGCGCGCCGAAGACGAGTCCTGCGCCGAAGCCGATCTGCAGGGCGAGGCCGCCGCTGAGCTCCGGGTGCTCCTCGAGCAGCCGATGGGTCGCGAGCGGGATGGATGCGGCGGAGGTGTTACCGGTCGTCTCGATGTCGCGGCCGATGACGACCGTGTCGGGCAGACCCAACTGCTTCGCGAATTCGTCGATGATGCGCATGTTCGCCTGGTGCGGGGACGAAGGCGGCGAGATCCGCCGCTTCGACGCCGGCGGCCTCGAGCGCGCGACGGGCGACCTTCGCCATCTCCCAGACCGCCCAGCGGAAGACCGTCGGCCCCTCCTGGCGGAGCGTCGGCCAGGGGGCGAGGCCGTCACGGAACTCGGTGAGCGTGGCATTCATGCCGACCGCGTCGGCCTTCGAGCCGTCCGAGCCCCAGACCGTGGGGCCGATGCCCGGCGTGTCGCTCGGGCCGACGACGACGGCACCCGCACCGTCACCGAGCAGGAACGAGATGCTGCGGTCGGTCGGGTCGACCACGTCGGAGAGCTTCTCCGCCCGATCACGACGGCATGGGTGGCGGCACCGGCGCGGATGAGGGCGTCGGCCTGCGCCACGCCGTAGGCGAATCCCGCGCAAGCGGCGTTGGTGTCGAAAGCTGCAGCGGGGTTGGCGCCGATGCGGTCGGCCACGACCGCCGACATCGACGGCGTCTGACGGACGTTGCTCACCGTTGCCACGATGACGAGATCGATCTGGTCGGGGGAGATCCCGGACCGTTCCACCGCCTCCGCCGCAGCGGCCGAGGCCAGATCGGTCGCACTCGTGGTCGGCACGGCACGGGTGCGGGTGACGATGCCGGTGCGCTGACGGATCCACTCGTCGCTGGAGTCGATCGGGCCGACCAGCTCGTCGTTGGTCACGAAGTTCTCGCCCCGCGCTGCACCGTACGAGTAGATGCGCGTGTGTGCCGGTCCGGTGGACTGACGGATCGTCGGGTCATGCGTTCTCCTCGGTCAGCAGCGCCACGGCGGCATCCAGGTCGTCGGGCGTCTTCACGGCCACACTCGGCACACCGCGCAGGGCTCGCTTGGCGAGGCCCGTCAGCGTGCCGGCGGGGCGAATTCGATGAGCCCGGTGACGCCGTGCTCGGCGAACGACGCCATGCACAGATCCCAGCGCACGGGCGCGGCCACCTGGCCGACCAGAAGGTCCAGCGCGCGCGGTCCGGAGGTGACGACGGTGCCGTCCCGTTCGTCCACAGCGTCCGGACGGGCTCGGCCGGGGCGAGCGCTGCGGCCGCCCTCGGCGAGGGCGTCCACCGCGGGACGCATGAAGCGGGTGTGGAACGCTCCGGCCACCTGCAGCGGGATGACGCGGGTTCCGCGCGGAGCGTCGGCGGAGAGCGCTGCGAGTGCCTCCATGGAGCCGGGCGACGATCTGTCCACCGCCGTTGTGGTTTGCGGGCGCGAGGTCGAGCTCGGCGAGGCGGGCGAGGACCGTCTGCTCGTCCCCGCCGAGGACGGCGGACATGCCGGTCTGCTCGAGCGCCGCGGCATCGGCCATGGCTCGGCCGCGGATCCCGACCAGCCGCAGGGCCTCGTCGTCGGTGAGCACCTCGGCCGCGGTGAGTGCCGCGATCTCGCCGACCGAGTGACCGGCGACGCCGGAGGGGGCGGCGGCGGTCCGCTCACGCAGGGCGTGCCAGGACAGCAGGCTCGCCGCCACGATGAGCGGCTGCGCGACCTTCGTGTCGCGGATCGCGTCGGCATCCCACTCGGTGCCCGCCGCGATCAGGTCCACCTGCGCGGCGTCGGCGTAGGACTCGAGGCGCGCGCGGACGCCGTCAATTTCGAGCCACGGGGAGAGGAACCCGGGGGTCTGGGAGCCCTGACCGGGGAAAAGACCGATGATCACGTTTTCCATCCTGTCAATGTTGTGCGTCAACTCCTGGCGGTATCGGTACAAGAATGGCGCCTTCCTTTGGCGAAGGCCGATAATTCCTACCGTCCGCGGCGTGTCGGGGCGGGCCGCCGCCGTGTCGCATCCGTTCCGATCGCGCCCAGGATGAGGGCAGTCTGCAGGATCAGCGCCTCACGGGGCCCGGTCGCATCCCAGCCGATCACGTCGGAGACCCGCTTGAGCCGGTACCGCACCGTGTTGGGGTGCACGAACAGCTCCCGGGCGGTGGCCTCGAGGGAGGGCCGTTGTCCAGGTAGCTCCACAGGGTCGTCACGAGGTCGGCGCTGTGCGCGCGGAGCGGGCCGTAGATGCGCTCGACGAGGGTCTGCTTGGCCAGGGGGTCGCCTGCCAGCGCGCGCTCGGGGAGGAGGTCATCCGCTTCCACGGGCCGCGGGGCGTTGCGCCAGGCTCGGGCGACGGCGAAGCCGGCGAGGGCCGCCCGCGCGCTCTGACCGGCGTCGACGAGCCGGGACCGTGGGCCCCAGCACCAGGTGGCCGGGGCCGAACCCGGGCTCCAGCCGCTTCGCGATGTCGCTGAAGGCGAGACCGGATTCGTCCTCTGCGGCGCGATGATCCGCATCCGTCCGTCCGATCACGAGGACCAGACGCGACCCCTGGACGCCGACGAGGACGTCGACGCCGAGTTTCCGCGCCATCCGCCGCAGGGTGTCCACATCGAACTGCGGGGGAGTGGTGCCCACGAGCACCGAGACCTCGCCGTGCCCATGCCACCCGAGCGCCGCGATGCGGCTGGGTAGCTCGTCGTCGGCCTCGCCCGTCAGGATCGAGTCCACGACGAGCGCCTCGAGCCGGGCGTCCCACAGGCCGCGGGCTTCAGCGGCGCGGGCGTACACGTCCGCGGCGGTGAAGGCGACCTCCCGCGAGTACAGCAGGATCGCTTCGCGGAGGTCCTCGCCGCGTCCGGTGACGCGCTCCTCCGTCACCTCGACGGTGACCCGGATGAGCTGCAGCGTCTGCGTGAGGCTGACGCTGCGCAGCAGTTCCCGGGGGCGGCGGCGAAGATGTCCGCCGCGATCGACGGCGTGTACGTCGGATCCTCGTACCACTGGATGAACGAGGTGATCCCCGCCTGCGCGACCAGCCCCACCGACGACCCGGCCCGGAGGCATGTCGGCGTACCACGGCAGGGTGTCCTCCAGCCGCTTCAGCGTGACGGTGGCCAGATCCCCGGAGATGCGCCGTAACCAGGCGAGGGTCTCAGACTTCTCCGGCGATTCCGGGGATCGGCTCATCGTCAGCTCTCGCCGCCGGCGTTGCCGGAGGTACCGGCGTTGACGTCGTGCAGACGGTACTTCTCGATCGCCTCGGCGACGACGCGGCGTTCGATCACGCCCTCCTCGGCGAGACCCTGGAGGGTCCGCACGACGATCGACGGGCCGTCGATCTTGAAGAAGCGGCGTGCCGCGGCACGCGTGTCGGAGAAGCCGAAGCCGTCGGCGCCGAGCGGAAGGTACCGGTTCGGGATCCACGGACGGATCTGGTCCTGCACGGCGTGCATGAAGTCGCTGACCGCGACGACCGGGCCCTGCGCATCGCGCAGCTTCTCGGTCACGTACGCCGTGCGCGGCTCCTCCGTGGGGTTCAGGAAGTTGTACTCGTCTACGGCGACGCCGTCACGGGCGCAGCTCGTTCCATGAGGTGACCGACCACACGTCGGCGACCACGCCCCAGTCCTGACGCAGGAGCTCCTGCGCCTCGAGCGCCCACGGCACACCCACGCCGGAGGCGAGGATCTGTGCGCGGGGACCGTCTCCGGTGCCCTCGGACACGCGGTGGATGCCGCGGACGATGCCCTCGACGTCCACGCCCTCCGGCTCGGCCGGCTGGACGATCGGCTCGTTGTAGACCGTGATGTAGTACATGACGTTCGGTCCGGGTGGTTCCCGCCGTACATGCGCTCGATCCCGGAGCGCACGATGTGCGCGATCTCGTACCCGTAGGCCGGGTCGTAGGACACCGTCGCCGGGTTTGTCGATGACAGCAGGTGCGAATGCCCGTCCGCGTGCTGCAGACCCTCGCCGGTCAGCGTGGTGCGGCCGGCGGTGGCTCCGATGATGAAGCCGCGCGCCATCTGGTCGCCCGCCGCCCACTGCGCGTCGCCCGTGCGCTGGAAGCCGAACATCGAGTAGAAGACGTAGACCGGGATGAGCGGCTCGCCGTGTGTCGAGTAGGACGTTCCGGTCGCGGTGAACGCCGCGACGGCGCCGGCCTCGTTGATGCCCACGTGCATGATCTGACCCTGCGGGCTCTCCTTGTAGGCGAGCAGCAGTTCCCGGTCGACCGACGTGTAGTTCTGGCCGTTCGGGTTGTAGATCTTCGCGGTCGGGAAGTACGCGTCCATGCCGAACGTGCGGGCCTCATCCGGGATGATCGGCACGATGCGGTGGCCGAAGTCCTTCACCCGGAGCAGGTCCTTCAGGAGACGCACGAACGCCATGGTCGTGGCGACCTCCTGGGTGCCGGACCCCTTCTTCGGCAGGGCGTAAGCCTTGTCGTCGGGGAGCGTCAGCGCCACGTGGGTCGAACGCCGCTCGGGGAGGTGACCGCCGAGCGCGCGACGACGCTCCAGCAGGTACTGGATCGTCTCGTCCTGGGGCCGGGGTTGTAGTACGGCGGCTGGTAGGGGTTCTCCTCCAGCTGCGCGTCGGACACCGGGATGTGCATCGCGTCGCGGAAGTGCTTCAGGTCTTCGAGCGTCATCTTCTTCATCTGGTGGGTCGCGTTGCGTCCCTCGAAGTGCGGTCCGAGACCGTAGCCCTTGATCGTGTGGCGAGGATGACGGTCGGCTGCCCCTTGTGCTCGACGGCGGCCTTGAACGCGGCGTACACCTTGCGGTAGTCGTGTCCACCGCGCTTCAGGTTCCAGACCTGCTCGTCTGTGTAGTCCTTGATCAGCGTGGCGGCACGCTCGTCGCGGCCGAAGAAGTGCTCGCGCACGTACGCGCCGTTCTCGGTCTTGTACGTCTGGAAGTCACCATCGGGGGTCACGTTCATCAGGTTGCGCAGGGCGCCGTCGGCATCCCGGGCGAGCAGGTCGTCCCATTCGCGGCCCCAGATCACCTTGATGACGTTCCATCCGGCGCCGCGGAAGAAGCTCTCCAGCTCCTGGATGATCTTGCCGTTGCCGCGCACCGGACCGTCGAGGCGCTGCAGGTTGCAGTTGACGACGAAGGTGAGGTTGTCCAGGCCCTCGTTCGCGGCGACCTGGAGCTGTCCGCGGCTTTCGACCTCGTCCATCTCACCGTCACCGAGGAATGCCCACACGCGGGATTCGGAGAGGTCCTTGACGCCGCGGTTGGTGAGGTACTTGTTCGTCATCGCCTGGTAGATGGCGTTGATCGGGCCGAGACCCATCGAGACGGTCGGGAACTGCCAGTAGTCCGGCATGAGGCGCGGGTGCGGGTAGGACGGCAGCCCGTAGGGCGCGGCCGACTTCTCCTGGCGGAAGCCGTCGAGCTGCTGCTCGCTCAGGCGTCCCTCGAGGAAGGATCGCGCGTACATCCCGGGCGAGGCGTGGCCCTGGAAGAAGACCTGGTCGCCTCCCGACGGGTGGTCCGCGGCGCGGAAGAAGTGGTTGAACCCGACCTCGTAGAGGGCGGCTGAGGACGCGTAGGTGGAGATGTGCCCGCCGACACCGATGCCGGGCCGCTGCGCGCGGTGCACGGTGATGGCGGCATTCCAGCGGATCCAGGCGCGGTAGCGGCGCTCGATCTCCTCATCGCCCGGGAATTCGGGCTCGTTCTCGGGAGCGATCGTGTTGATGTAGTCGGTGGTCGGCACCATGGGGACGCCGAGGTGCAGGTCGCGCGAGCTCGTGAGGAGGCTGAGCATGATCTCGCGGCCGCGGCCGTGACCCTTCGCCTCGACGAGCTGCTGGAGCGATTCCTGCCATTCCGCGGTCTCTTCGGGATCGCTGTCTTGCGGGCCCTGCGAGTACGGATCCTGATCGTGGACAGTCACTGGACGCCTTTCATAACCCGGCAGGTCTTGCCGGAAGAAACCATCGAATCGGTGCAAGCCCTGTTCGGCAGCAACAACGCACCGCGCACAAGCTTAGCGAGTCAGGCCACTCCTGGGACGATCCGCGGGGCACTCCCCGACGGGGGTCGGGCGCCGCCCCGCGCTCCTCCTAGAATGAGGGGGAAGGGCCTTTAGCTCAGCTGGTAGAGCGCCACGTTTACACCGTGGATGTCGTCGGTTCGATCCCGGCAGGGCCCACCAAGAAACGACTGTGATGCGGGTTGCAATCCAGTTGTCGTTTGTGTGCTCGTGTCCCCCGGGCGTCCCCCGAGCTCGGTCGTGGGCCCGCCGGATGAGCCTCGTCGTCTCTGGCCCGCAAGATATCTCCGCGGAGCATCTGCAGCTGGCCGAGCGTGCCATGCTTCTGAGCCCGACGGACCTGCCAGCTAAACCGAGCGGCCCTCACTCAATCACGCTGCAGGACCTTCGTCCGCACGCCACAGGCTCAGCGTCGGGCTTGGGGAGACTGCTGCGCTGATGCTCACGACGGGCAGGCGCTGTCCACCGGCCATGCCAGGATCTGCGTGTGTATTGGTTTCTCGTCGATGAGACAAATAAGAACCCTGTGCCGGGCCACTTCTTCATCGTGGGCGGACTTGTCTTTGCGCCGGAGCAGGCGAACGCCATCGACATGGAGATGCGCCGCATTCGAACAGAAGCTGGCTATCGAGTCAACGACAGCCTCAAGTTCGACACGAACACTCGTCCGGCTCACGTGACGATCGAGCGGGCAACTTGGGCGAAGTCCGAGGTGATTTCGGCTCTCAGCGCCCACGGCGTGCGGATGATCGTCTACGTGATCCTGCACGACATTATTGCGAACCAGGACTACTCCACTTCGATGAACTTCGCCCTCAACGTGGTCACCGGTGCCTACTATGACCTGCTGGGGCGGGAAAGGGCGACCGGCGTGATGCTGATCGACCGCGATAACGAGCGGTATGACCACCTCGAAGGACTGTTCCAATCGGGTCTGCGTTATCCGAATGGGTTCACCCGACAGGTAGACGACCGCATCAAGCTCTTCGGACAGACCAATGACAACGCGTCGCACCTCAGTAGCGCCGCTGACATCGCACTCGGAGCTTTCCGTTATTGCATTAACGCAGCGGTCGGGAGCGGACGCGAGGGGGTGGCGCGAGCGATCATGCCGCAGCTCACCAAGCTCGTTTGGACCGTCGACGATGGAGCCGGGCCCGTGTTGCGCGGCTTCGGCTTTCACAAGTTTCCGCTGGAGGTGAAGAAGCAGGCGTTTCGGCAACGCTACGAGCAGGTCTCGACGATGCTCAATTCGTACGCTGGCCTGTTCCAACCGCTAAGCATCCCCGCGGAAACCCCTCCAGCCATGCCCGTTGGTGTTGCTCCGGGTTAAGGTTCGAGCGCGCTTGATCCCGCCCAGTCCACTTCGGACTCGATTGATGTAGGGGGTGTCGAGATGCTCGCGCGCCTACCAAGGGCGGTACGGAATGCCCGGTGCGGGGGAGCACCCCATGTAGGTTCTGTTTCGGCGTCGCGATGACCGCGACGCCGCCTGAGCAGGCGATGGCGTCACTTGAGGAAATGCGGTGTTCGCTTCCTAGCGGACCGCTCTGCCATAAGAGGGTCGACTCGTCCTCGAGAGCATGCAGCTACTGCGTAGCTCTGGGCTACTGACTCATCAGGCGCGCCTTGGCGACTGCGAACTCCTCATCCGTAAGGACCTCTGAAGTGCGCAGCGCGGCGAGTCGTTCGAGTTGGCTGACCAGGTCCGTGGCGGGCATTTGGACATTGGACGAGGGCGCCGCATGCTGAGGCGCTCGTTTCGACGCCGATATCCTTGCCCGCAGTTCCTGGATGTGCGGAGCCCACTCGTTGTAGATCGCCTTAGCCATCGGCAGCGTGTTGCTCAGCGTGTATGGATCGTTTCGGTCCGCATTCCGAGAGCTGGAGGTGCCGCGCCAGTAGTCCTTGTTGGCGGTGCCCTGATAGCTCGCGGTAAGCACTTCCAGCACCCCGGACGCGAATCCGGAGTTGTATTCGATGGCGTTAATGTCGGTGAAGTAGAAGGTCGTGCTGCGCTCGCCTAGGAAGGCACCCGCCATCCAGCTAGTCATCGCGCCGGTCTTGATGATCGCGAGGCGATCGTCAAAAGCAGCCAACAGGCCCTGGGCGAATCCAGGAGACATCACGAGCCACGGGGCTTCCTCTCCATGGCAGAGCCGTTGAATGGCCTCTTCACCCTTGCGCGTCTGCTTGCCGAGGATCGTCGTATCAGGCCAGCGTTCGTGCATCAGCATCGCCGACACGCGAGATGCTTCGGCTGCTGCGTCCTCAGTACGACGCACCGCTTCTAGCGCCGCGGTTGGGCGCTCGGCAGCTCGCGCAACTTCAACCGCAGCCCGAACGTATGGTGCTTCCTGGTCGGCTAGCCCGCTGATCTTAAGCACCCGACCCTCGTGGTCAGTGACGGCAAGTGTCCGTTTGGTCTCGACTACCGCTGCCTCAGATATGGCATCGAGATCGATGCTCGTGCTGACTCGGTCCGAGAGATAGGTAAAGACGCGCATGTCGGTGACGACGAGATCTAGTACCGGGGGTCGGCGGATCCCAGCAGGCCCTTGATAGATAACTGTTTCGCCGGGCAGTAGATATTGCGCGGCTTCGCTCGCTTTCTTGGCCCGCTCACTTTCGGACCATCCTGGAAACGGGCGCGGTGACATGTGTGTCTCTTGGGCGCGGTCTATGGGGTTACTCTCCTCGTCGCCGTCTTTCGACGTGCTCCCTAGTTCGCCGGTGCGTTCCACGGCACGGTGAGCATGGCGGGTTGGCCGCCATTTCTTGCGATGCGTTAGCCGCGGTTCCTCGTCCTGGGACGAAGGCGCGGCCGCGGGAATGTCTGCTGCGGGGGAGAGGCGAGGGTCGGGTCCCGTTTCGAAGTCCGTGACGTGCTGGACGCTACAGGCCGGCTCCAGCGGATCGACCGATTGTTGGCCGCCGCTCCACACATGTTCGGTCCAGGCTGTCCCATCCCAATATCGCTGCTCAAAACGACCAGTAGGGTCAGCGTGCCAATCAGCTGGTATCGACGTCACGCCCAGACTCTAAACGGATCACGTGGTCGACTAGGACATCCGCGCTGGTGAGCGAGCGATCTTCCGCCTTAGATGAGGCATGTGTCGTTCGGTGCGTCTGAGTTCATCGCGTACTTTCAGCGGCGTCCCGGAGGCTTCGATGGACATGTCCGTCCGTGCGGCTCACTGGGCCTAGCGCCGTCGGCTAATCTGACGTCACACTCCACGAAACGAGTGCCTAAGCCGAGTCAGCGCCGAGACGGACCGAATGCAGATCACCTCGGACGTAAATCTGCCCAACGCGGTTGTTCAGGCGGCAAGAAGCGGGCAACTTGACTCCTCCGCGAAGCTCACTGCAGACACATACGCGCATTGGATGGGATCGGACGCGGACACCGCCGCCGTTGACCGTCTGAATGCCGCACTCAGCCCGGTTCCCGCGTCCCCCCGGTGTCCCCCCAGGATGAAAACCGGGTCGAAATGAGCAACACCTGAAACGTGTGAAACACGTGAAATCAACGACATCCACGTAACGGCAACCTTTACACCGTGGATGTCGTCGGTTCGATCCCGGCAGGGCCCACCGCAGATCAACCCCGCGTGCGTCCGTGCAGCTCCCAGGCACGGTTCTGTGATCAGCCCGCGATCGTTTCCGTGCCGAATCGTCACCGTGCGGCGCGCGGACCCTCGCACTCCCTTCCGCCGCGCCCGGTGACCCGGGAGGATGTCGGCATGCCTGAGTTGAAGGATCTCCACGTCGAGGGCGACGACGAGCACGGCTACCGGGTCCGCCACCGTCTCCACCTCGGCACGCACGAGGGGCGCGAGGGAGGCCTTCTGGGGCACATCCACCGGCGTGACGACGGCACCTACGTGCCCAGCGGGGACGGCGCGACATCGGACTATCCGATGCCGGCGGCCAACCTCGCCGAGGCTCTGGAAGCGTTCGTCAGCCGGAACTGATCGCCGTCGCGCGGGGACCACACCCCGGGCAGCTCGGTGATCTTCGCGTAGAAGGCGGCGGGATCACCGGACAGCGACGCCTTGACCATGGCGCTCCAGTCGTCGACGACGACCTCGATCGACTCCGGCTCAGGCCCGCGTTGTTGACCAGCAGCGAGACGTCGGACGCGGCCTGCGCAGCCGTCAGGGAGGACTCGTGATCGAGCTTGTCCGCGCCTGACCGGAGCCCGTCACTCCTGCTTCTTCTGGCGCGAGTCGAAGATCGCGCCGAAGGCGATGCCGATCGCCAGACCGACCGCCAGCCACAGTGCGAGGTTGTCCGCCGCTATCCCGACGGCCACACCGACGCTGAGGCCCAGCGCGATCCCGACGCCGATTCCGGTGCCCTTTCCGTTCTTCCCGGATCCTGTCTCCTGTTCCTGGTTCATGTCCGTCACGCTACGCAGCAGTGCCGACGAGGGCCTCCCTCTCGCGTCGGAGATCTTCTCGACCTTGCGGAGGAGAGGAGGACGGCGCCCGGCGACCGCGGGGAGGACGTCCGCTCGTCGCGTCCATGCCTTGACGGCGGTGATGCCGTCGTGCTGGAAAGGGGGCATGACGATATCGACGCAGCGGGGGAAGGGCAGGAAGCCCGGATGGGCGGTCGCGCTGGCCGGTGCGCTCGCCCTCACCGGATGCACCACCGGGTCCGACGACGCCCTGCCATCCGTCCCGTCCCCCTCGCCGACGTCCGAGACCGTGTCCCCGGTGCCGTCGGAGGCATCCGGGTCGCTCGTCGTGCACGCGACGGGTCTCACGGCGCCGTGGTCGATCGCCTTCACGGAGCAGGACGTCGCCCTCGTCAGCGAGCGCGACTCCGGCCGCATCCTGGAACTCGCCGGCGACGGCACGCCGCGGGAGGCGGGTGTCGTCGAGGGGGTCGCTGCGCGAGGAGAGGGCGGCCTGCTCGGTATCACCGTGCACGACGGCCGGCTGTACGCCTACTCCACCGGTACCGACGGGAACCGCATCGAACGTTTCGACCTGACCGGGCGGCCGGGCTCGCTCGGTCTCGGCTCCGGGGAGACGATCCTCAGCGGCCTCCCGGCGGCTGCGACGCACAACGGCGGACGGATCGCCTTCGGCCCCGACGGCATGCTCTACGTCACGGTCGGAGACGCCGGCGACCGGGCGCGCGCGCAGGACATCGAGACGCTCGCGGGGAAGATCCTGCGACTGGAGCCGGACGGCCGGGTCCCCGCGGACAACCCCTTCCCCGGCTCCCCGGTGTACAGCTACGGACACCGCAACCCGCAGGGGTTGGCGTGGGACGACGCCGGTGTCCTCTATGCGACGGAGTTCGGGCAGAACACGTGGGATGAGCTGAACGTGATCGAGGCGGGTGGCAACTATGGCTGGCCGATGGTCGAAGGCATCGCCGGACGGGACGGATTCATCGATCCGCTGCAGCAGTGGTCCCCGGCGGAGGCGAGCCCCAGCGGGATGGCGATCGTCGACGGACGGATCCACATCGCGAATCTCCGCGGTGCGCGCCTCCGGTCCATCCCGCTCGAGGACCCGGCCACCGCGGAGGAACTGCTGGTGGGGGAGTACGGGCGGCTCCGTGATGCGGTGGCCGCCCCGGATGGTTCGCTCTGGGTGGTGACGAACAACACCGACGGCCGGGGCGATCCCGCACCCGACGACGACCGCATCCTGCGCCTCGTCCCGTGACCCGCGGGCGGAAGAGCGGACGCCGTGCGTCAGCCCCAGCGGCGGATGGCCCACTTCTGCACGAGGGCGAGTGCGGAATCGGTGAGTTTGCCGAGTACCGCGAGCAGGATGATCGCGAGCAGGATCTGGTCGATGCGTCCGGTCGTCTGTCCGCGGGAGAGCAGGAAGCCGAGTCCCATCGACGCGCCGAGCAACTCGGCTGCGACGAGGAACAGCCAGGCCTGCACGAGTGCCAGACGCAGCCCCGAGAACAGGGCGGGTAGCACGGCCGGCAGCTGCACGGTGAAGAAGAGGCGCAGACCGCCGAATCCGAAGGAGCGTCCGAGTTCGACCAGGTGCGGGTCGACGTGACGGAGGGCGAGCGACACCGTCGTGAAGACGGGGAAGAAGGCGCCGATCGCGATCAGGATGATCTTCGACTCCTCACCCATCCCGAACCAGACGAGCAGCAGGGGCACCCATGCCAGGCTCGGGACGGCGCGGACCACGCCCAGCGAGGGCGAGAGGGCGGTGTCCCAGAGGCGCGACAGTCCGATGAGCCCGCCGCAGGCGATGCCGAGCAGCGCTCCGGCGAGGAAACCGAGCACCACCCGCTGGATGGAGATCGCCACGAACTGGCCGAGCTCGCCGCGCTCCGCGAGCGTGACGGCGGACTGGAAGACCGACTCGATGCTCGGGAACTTGTACGGCGGGACGATCGGGTCACCGGGGATGGTGAGCAGGTACCAGACGACGATGAGCACGACCGGCACCACCGCGCCGATGGCCACGCGCACACCGCGGCGCGAGAGCACACTCCTGTCCGCGCCGGGTTCCAGGGCGGATGCGGGTTCGATGCCGGTCGTGCTCATGTCTCTGCCTCCGTTTCAGGGACGACGACGGGTCAGCCGGCGGCCTTCTCGGCGAACTGGGGGGCGAAGAGCGTCGCCAGCGCCTCATCGAGCGCGCTCTGGCTTGCTACGTCGCCCAGGGAGACCTGGATGGCGCCGATCGGGGCGAGCACCTTCTCCAGTGCGGCGCCGGGGACCGGATCGACGTCGAGACCCTCGCGCTCGTCGATCACCTTCTGCGCGACGGCGAGGTCGATCACGGCGGCGTCGGCCAGGATCCGCGCCGTCTCCGCCGGGTTCGCGAGCGCCCATTCCCGCGCCCGTTCGTAGGCGTCGACCACGGCCTGGACGGCTTCCGGGTTGTTCTCGATGATCTCCTCGGTGGCGTTGAGCACGCTGTACGAGTTGAGTTCCAGGTCGCGGTAGACGAGCGTCGCGCCGGCGGCCTCCGTGGAGGCCATGATCGGGTCGAGGCCCGACCAGGCGTCGACCGATCCGGACTGCAGGGCCGCGGCGCCATCCGCGTGGATGAGGTTCTCGATGGTCACGTCGTCCACGCTCAGCCCGTTCTGCTCGAGCGCCTGCACGAGGAAGAAGTACGGGTCGGTGCCGAGCGCTGCCGCGATCCGCTTGCCCTTCAGATCCGCGACCGAGGTGATGTCCGAATCCGCCGGGACGACCAGCGCCGCCCACTCCGGCTGCGCGACCACGTCGACGATCTGCTGGGGAGCGCCGTTGGCCCGTGCGAGCAGGGCGGCGGAACCCGCGGTCGAGCCGAAGTCCACGGCGCCGGCACGCAGCGCCTCGTTCGCCTTCGAGGAGCCCAGGGACTGCACCCATTCGACGGTGTATCCCTCCTCCTCCAGCCAGCCCTGGTCCTTCACGATCAGGCTGAGCGGGTTGTACGTGGCCCAGTCGAGGGCGATGGAGGTGGACGCGCCGGCTTCCTCCGCGCCGGCCGGTTCGGCGGCGGCATTCTCGCCGGCGACGCAGCCGGAGAGGGCGAGGACGGCTGCGGCGGCGCCGGCGGCGAGGCCGAGCGAGCGACGGAGGAGCGACATGAGGGTGCCTTTCGGGCTGCTGTGGCGAAGGTCAGGTGGTGCGGTGCGACGAGGTCAGTGGGCGTGGCGGTCGATGCCGAGGGCACCGAGCAGCTGTGCGCGCATCTCCGCGAGTCGTGCCGACCCGCGGTCGCGCGGGCGGTCGCCCGGGACCGTGAGTGACTGCTGGATGCGGGCGCCCGGGGCTTCCGGGTCCGAGCCCAGCACGATCACACGATCGGCGAGCTGCAGGGCCTCGTCCACGTCGTGCGTGACCAGGAGAGTGGTGGTCGGCGCCTCCGCGAGCACGGAGAGCAGGAGATCCTGCATCCGCAGCCGCGTCAGCGCGTCCAGCGCCCCGAACGGCTCGTCGAGCAGGAGGACGCCGGGGCGGCGGGCGAGGGCACGCGCGAGCGACGTGCGCTGCGCCATCCCGCCGGAGATCTGCCGTGGGCGGTGATCGGCGAAGTCGGTGAGCCCGATCAGATCGAGCAACCCGGCGATGCGGGCCGCCCGCTCCGGACGGGGGAGCGACCGCGGGAGACCGAGCGCGATGTTCTCGGCCACGGAACGCCAGGGCAGCAGGCGCGGTTCCTGGAAGCCGATGGCGACCCGGTCGTCTATGCCGACGACGGGGTCCTCGTCGATCAGCACGTCTCCGGAACTCGCCCGGTCGAGTCCCCCGGCGATGCGGAGCAGGGTGGACTTCCCCGAACCGGAGGCGCCCAGGATCGCGACGAGCTCCCCGGGCTCGACGACCAGGTCGATGTCGCGCAGCACGCGGTGGGCGCCGAAGGACCGGCCGAGCCCGCGGAAGCGCAGCCGAGCCGCGGACACGCTGTGCGCCGGCCGGACCGGGGTGTCGCCGAGGACGGCGGTCATCGTGTGCTCCTGTCGGGCGAGGGGTGCGGACGTGACGAAACTAACGATCCCGTCGGCCCGAAGCACGGCCTGCGACACGGGGGGTAACACGCGATCTCGCGGCGCCCGCTCGGCGTCCCGCGCGCTGGCGTAGGTTGGGAGGGTGAATGCCGCTCCCGCCGACCAGCTGCGACTGCTGGATCTTGCCGATATCGACACCCGACGGACGCACGCGGATGCGGCACGCCGCAACCCACCGCAGGCGGCGCGAGTGAAGGAGCTGGTCGCGCTGCGGCAGACCCTGTCGCACGAACTCTCCCAGCGCCAGGGGGAGGTCGACGATCTGGAGGCTGAGCTGCGACGCATCGAGTCGGACGTCGCCGTCGTCGAGGCGCGCCGCGCGCGGGACGCAGGCCTGCTCGCGTCCACCTCGAGCCCGAAGGACGCCGCCGGTCTGGAGCACGAGCTCGCCTCCCTCTCCCGCCGTCAGGGCGAGCTGGAGGAGACGCAGCTCGAGGTGATGGAGCGTCTCGAGACCGCGCAGGCCGCGGTGTCCGAGCAGCAGTCCCGGATCGCCGAGACGAATGCGGAGGGGACGGCCCTCTCGGATGCGGCGAAGGCGCACATCGCCGAGGCCACCGCCCGCTACGAGCAGCTCACCCGTGACCGCGCCGCGGTCGCGACCGCCATCCCTGCCCCGCTGCTCGCGATGTACGACAAGCTCGTGGAACGCGGCGGCCCGGGCGCGGCTCCCGTCCACGCCCGCACCTGCCTGGGCTGCCACATGATGCTCTCCGGGACGGACCTGAACGTGCTCCGCCAGGCGGCGGACGACACCGTCCTGAACTGCCCCGAGTGCGGCTGCATCCTCATCCGCACGCCGGACTCGGGCCTCTGACCGTCCCGCACTCCTGGTGACCTCCGCAGCCGACACCGCGGGGACAGCGCGGTGGAGCGTGCTCGGCCGAGGTGACGCCGGATCGCTCGAGCTCGTCGATCTCGCCGGAGACGGTGTCGAATCCGGGCGTCGGTCGTGGCGCGCGGCCGACGCCGCGGCGGTCGTGGCTGCGCGACCCGACACGCGGTGGGTGTGGGCGGACTCCGCGCGCGCCTACCGTTCGATCCTGCGCGCCGGCTCGCGGGTCGCGCGGGCCTGGGATCTGCGGCTGTGCCGTCGCATCCTGCGCACCGCCGTGGACCCGGCCGGCCGGGGCCCGCTCGGGCCTGCCGACGCGTGGGACCACACGGCCCCTTCCATCGAGGACGAGGGTCTCTTCGTCGTCGGCGCCCAGGACGAACCGTCGGTCGATGAAGCCGTGGCGGAACTGCGCCGCCAGTTGCGTGCCGTGGCGTCGGCACCCGATCCGGGGCGGCTGACACTCCTGCTGCACGGGGAATCGGCGGGCGCGCTCGTCGCCGAGGAGATGCACCTCGCCGGGCTGCCCTGGGACGCACAGGTGCACGAGCGGATCCTCACGGACACGCTGGGACAGCGCTCACCCGCATCCGGTGTCCCGGAACGGATGGCGGACCTCGCCGATCGCGTGCGGGCGGCACTCGGCGACGACACCGTCAACCTGGACTCCCCGCCCAAGCTCCTGCGGGCGCTGCGGCGCGCGGGGATCCAGGTCGCGTCGACGAGCCGGTGGGAACTCGCCGACCAGCCGCATCCCGCGATCGAACCGCTGCTCGAGTACAAACGCCTCGCGCGCCTCCTCGTCGCGAACGGCTGGGCGTGGTTGCAGGAGTGGGTGCGCGACGGCCGCTTCCGGCCGGTGTACGTCCCCGGGGGCGTCGTCACCGGGCGGTGGGCGTCCAGCGGCGGCGGTGCGCTGCAGATCCCTCGACTGCTCCGACCGGCGGTGCGTCCGGACCCGGGGTGGGTGATCGTGGATGCGGACGTCGCCCAGCTGGAGCCACGGGTGCTCGCCGGGATGTCCCGTGACCTGAGGATGGCGGAGGCCGCCCGTGGACGCGACCTCTACGCCGGGATCGTCGCCGCGGGCGCGGTGTCCACCCGCGAGGAGGCGAAGTACGCGGTGCTCGGGGCCATGTACGGCGCCACGACCGGGCAGAGCGGACGACTCGTGCCGCGGCTGCGTCGGGCCTACCCGGTGGCGATGCGACTCGTCGACGATGCGGCGTCCGCGGGTGAGGACGGCGGGACGGTGCAGACGTGGCTCGGCCGCGCGGCACCGCAGCCGGATGCGGAGTGGCTCGATCTGGCGTCGGCGGCGGGCGCGGAGGGCGCGGACCCGCTGGTCCGTGATCGGGCGCGACGCGCAGCCGGCGACCGCGGCCGGTTCACCCGCAACTTCGTCGTGCAGGGCACCGCCGCGGAGTGGGCGCTGTGCTGGCTCGCGGAGCTGCGCGCGCGGCTCGATGCGCTCGGCGAGGTCGGCGCACCGCGCGCCGACCGGTCCGGCGAGGTCTTCGCGACCCGACCGCACCTGGTGTTCTTCCTGCACGACGAGGTCATGGTGCATGCGCCGCGGGAGATGGCGGACGCCGTGTGCGCCGCCGTCGAGGAGGCCGCCGAGGCCGCGGGCCGCCGGATGTTCGGATCCTTCCCGATCGACTTCCCGCTCGACGTGCGGGTCATCGAGCCCGACGGTGTCACCCCGCACGATCCGCCCGGATAGACTCGGAACGCGAATGGGTCGGCTGGACGGTCGCGTCGCGTACGGTTCGCCGCACGCGCCGAGGAACGTCCGGGCTCCACAGGGCAGGGCGGTGGATAACACCCACCCGGAGTGATCCGCGAGACAGTGCCACAGAGAGCAGACCGCCGGGGCGTGCCCCGGTAAGGGTGAAAGGGTGGTGTAAGAGACCACCGGGGTCGTGGTGACACGGCCCGCACGGCAAACCTCGCCCGGAGCAAGGTCAGACAGGGGATGACGACGCGGCCCGCCGAGTCCCCGGGTAGACCGCTGGAGCGGCACGGCAACGTGTCGCCGAGATAGATGACCGTCCACGGGGCTCCGGCCCCCGGACAGAACCCGGCGTACAGGCCGGCCCATTCGCCCCGCACGCCCGGCCCCCGCCGCCTTCAGCGGCAGCGGGGAGCGGGCGTCAGTTCGCGGTGACGGTCTCGTCCAGGTGCGGGGCGGCGCCCAGCGAGAGCGCAGCCGCGCCGATGATGCCGGCGTTGTTGCGGTGCACAGCCGGCAGGATCGGCGTCTTCAGCTCCAGGAGATGCAGGAACTTGTCCGCGTGCTTGGAGACGCCTCCGCCGACGACGAACAGGTCGGGGCTGAAGAGGAACTCGACGTGCGAGTAGTACCACTGCAGGCGCGCCGCCCATTCCTCCCAGTTGAGCGCATCCCGTTCCATGGCCGAGTAGGCCGCGTACGCCTCGGCGTCCTTGCCGTGCTTCGCGCGCTGCAGGTGCCCGAGCTCGGAGTTCGGGATGAGCGTGCCGTCGTAGATCATGGCCGAGCCGATGCCGGTGCCGAGGGTCGTGAGGATCGTCAGACCCGCAGCACCCTTGGCCGCGCCGAAGCGGACCTCGGCGACGCCGGCGACATCCGCATCGTTGGCGAAGTGGATGTCGCGGCCGAGGCCCTCCTCGAAGAAGGTCTCGGCGGGGAAGTCGATCCACTTGTCGGAGACGTTCGCCGCCGAGAGCGTCCGTCCGTTCTTGACGATGGCGGGGAACGCGACGCCGAGCGCATAGTCGGAGTCCGCGACATCCAGGGTGTCGAGCACCGTGCGGACGGCCGTCAGGACGTCGTCCGGCTCCGCGCCGGGCGGCGTCGAGACCTTGATCCGGTCGCTCACCAGCTCGCCCTTCTCGAGGTCGACGATGCCTCCCTTGATCCCGGTGCCTCCGATGTCGATTCCGACCGCGCGCGTCTTCTCCGATGCCATACCCCCAGCCTATCCAGCGGAGGTGTCCCCATCAGTAGGATCGTCTCTGACAGCGAGGGAGCCAGCCATGAGCGATGACAGCGAGAAGTACTGGTACAACCTGACCACCGGCGCGGTCGAGCGGGGGTTCGCCTCGCCCGCCATCGACCGGGCGGGCCCGTTCGAGACGCCGGAGGAGGCGGCCAACGCGCCGGAGCTCCTGAAGCAGCGTTCCCGCCAGTGGGCAGAGGAAGACGCGCGCGACGACGCGTGAGTGTGGCGCGCACCCTCGTCGGCGTGCGCGAGTATTGATCTACGCCGGGACACCGGTCGCGAATCGGAGCCGGGTCACCCGGTCATGAAGGGGAGTCGATGGACAAGCAGCGGGACTTCGTGTTGCGCACGATCGAAGAGCGCGGCGTCAAGTTCGTCCGCCTGTGGTTCACGGACGTGATCGGCACGTTGAAATCCGTGGCGATCGCGCCGGCCGAGGTGGAGGGCGCCTTCGCCGAGGGCCTGGGCTTCGACGGTTCGGCGATCGAGGGGCTGACCCGCTCCTACGAATCCGACCTGCTCGCGCACCCGGATCCCACCACGTTCCAGATCCTGCCGTGGAGGGGGGAGGTCGACCCGACCGCCCGCATGTTCTGCGACATCACCACTCCCGACGGTGCACCGGCGGTGGCCGATCCCCGTCACGTCCTGAAGCGGGCGCTGGCCAAGGCGGCCGACGCGGGCTTCACGTTCTACACGCACCCCGAGATCGAGTTCTACCTGCTGAAGTCCTCGACCTACGGTCCCGCGGGTCCCGAGCCGGTGGACTCCGCCGGCTACTTCGACAACGTGCCCGGCGGTACGGCGCACGACTTCCGCCGCCGCTCGGTGCGGATGCTGGAAGACCTCGGCATCTCGGTGGAGTACAGCCACCACGAGGGCGGTCCCGGTCAGAACGAGATCGATCTCCGGTACGCGGACGCACTCACCACCGCGGACAACATCATGACCTTCCGTACGGTCGTGAAGGAGGTGGCCATCGAGCAGGGCGTCTACGCGACCTTCATGCCGAAGCCGCTGAGCGGTAAGCCCGGCAGCGGGATGCACACGCACATGTCCCTCTTCGAGGGCGACATGAACGCCTTCTACGAGGAGGGCGGCCAGTACCAGCTGTCGAAGACCGGCCGTCAGTTCATCGCGGGTCTCCTCCGCCACGCGAACGAGATCTCCGCGGTGACCAACCAGTTCGTCAACTCGTACAAGCGCCTGTGGGGCGGTGACGAGGCGCCCAGCTTCATCTGCTGGGGCCACAACAACCGTTCCGCTCTGGTGCGCGTGCCGATGTACAAGCCGAACAAGGGACAGTCCTCCCGGGTGGAGTACCGCGCGCTGGACTCCGCGGCGAACCCCTACCTGGCCTATGCGCTCATGCTCGCCGCCGGGCTCAAGGGCATCGAGGAGGGCTACGAGCTCCCCGCCGAGGCGGAGGACAACGTCTGGTCGCTGTCGGATTCGGAGCGGCGCGCGCTGGGCTACGCCCCGCTGCCCGCCAGCCTCGATCAGGCGCTGGAGTACATGGAGGAGTCCGAGCTCGTCGCGGACACGCTGGGGGAGCAGGTCTTCACCTACGTGCTGCTGAACAAGCGCAAGGAATGGGCCGGCTACCGATCGCAGGTGACGCCCTTCGAGCTGCAGAGCAACCTCGAGATGCTCTGAGCCCGGCATGGCCGGATCGGATCGTTCCACGGCCCGGACGGACCTGGTCCGTCTCGGTCTCAGCGACAGCTCGGCGGCCGTCGCCCTCCTCGATGAGATCGCCGAGCTCTCGTCGCTGGAGCGCACACAGCTGACCGCGGACCTCGGCCGGGCCGCGGATCCGGACGGCGCGCTCCGCTCGCTCGCCCGTATCGCTCGGAGATCACCCGAGGTGGTCCGCGACGTCCTCTCCGACGACGCGGCGCGTCCCGCGGTCTGGGCGCTGCTGGGTGCATCCGAGGGCTTCGCCGACTTCTTCTTCCGTCATCCCGACGAGCTGCTCATCCTGGTCGGGGCGCGGGGAGCGCTGCCGGCACCGGAGCTGATGCGCTCCGAGCTTCTGGCTGCCGTGGGGGACATCGACGGGTTCGCCGCCGCCGGGGACGAGTCCGCGTGGGTCGCGCTGCGGATCGCGTACCGCCGGATCGTCGCCAGGATCGCCGCGTTCGACCTGCTGGCCCCGGACTCCGAGGCGGTCCTCGCGCCCGTCGCGGCGGCGCTCGCGGACGCCGCGGGCGCGGCGCTCGAGGCCTCGCTCAGCGTCGCCCGCACGCGGGTGTCCCGGCCGGGCGTCGGCGGCCTCTTCCCCCGCGAGCAGGTCGCCGCCACGCGCCTCGCGATCATCGGCATGGGCAAGACCGGCGCGCGCGAACTGAACTACGTCAGCGACGTCGACGTCATCTTCGTCTGCGGCGCGGACGACGCCGTCTCGGCGGAGGTCGGGGAGAGTCGCATCATCGACATCGCCACCCGTCTCGCGGTGCAGACGATGCAGGGCATCTCCGGTGTGGAGATCGAGCCGCCGCTGTGGGAGGTCGATGCGAACCTCCGCCCCGAGGGCAAGCAGGGGGCGCTCGTCCGGACCCTGGAATCGCACCTGTCCTACTACTCGCGCTGGGCGAAGAGCTGGGAGTTCCAGGCACTGCTGAAGGCCCGCGCCCTCGCCGGCGACCTGGAGCTCGGCGAGGAGTACGTCGCCGCCGTGCAGCCCAAGATCTGGACGAGCGCGGCACGGGAGAACTTCGTGGACAGCGTGCAGCGGATGCGGGAGCGGGTGACCGACAACATCCCGCCGGCCGAGGTCGCGTCGCAGATCAAGCTCGGCCCGGGCGGCATCCGCGACATCGAGTTCACCGTCCAGCTGTTGCAGCTCGTGCACGGGCTGACGGACGACCGCATCCGGCAGCGCGGCACGTTGGACGCCCTCGACGCGCTCGTGATCGAGGGGTACATCGGGCGGGCGGAGGCCGCGGTGTTCGCCCGGGATTATCGCGTGCTGCGCGTACTCGAACACCGGATGCAGCTGCGGTACCTGCGGCGCACGCACCTGATGCCGGAGCGGGACGAGGACCGCCGGGTGCTCGCGCGCGCCAGCGGGCTCGCCGACAGCGGTGCGGGTATCTGGGAGCTGTGGGAGGGCGTGAAGCGCGAGGTCCGCGACATCCACGTCCGGCTCTTCTACCGGCCTCTGCTGTCCGCCGTCGCCTCTCTTCCGGAGGGGGAGCGGACGCTCTCGACGGCGCAGGCGCACGACCGCCTCGCCGCCATCGGATTCCAGGACCCCGCCGGCGCCCTCCGGCACATCGCCGCGCTCACCACCGGGCTCAGCCGCAAGGCCACGATCCAGCGGCATCTCATGCCGGTGATGATCCGGTGGTTCGCGGACGGAGTGGACCCGGACTACGGGCTGCTCGCGTTCCGGCGGATCAGCGAGCGGCTGGGCGACACGCCCTGGTTCCTGCGTCTGCTCCGCGACTCTTCCGCCGCGGCGGAGAGCCTCACCCGGGTGCTGTCCGGTTCGCGTTACATCGGCGAGCTGATGGAGTGGATCCCGGAGTCCGCCGCGTGGCTCGACGACGAGGATCTCCTGCGACCGCGGAGCGGGCGCGCCCTGGAGGAGGAGGCGCGGGCGATCCGGACCCGGCACGACACGATCGATGAGGCCATGCGGTCTGTCCGATCGCTGCGCCGGCGCGAACTGTTGCGCACCGCGATGGCGGGGGTCCTCGGCGTCCTGACGATCGAGGAACTCGCCCACGCGCTGACGACCATCACCGAGGTGACGATCCAGGCGACACTGCGTGCCGTCCGGCGGGAGGTCGTACCGCCCGAGGACGACGCTCTGGACTTCTCCGTCATCGCGATGGGACGTTTCGGCGGGCGGGAGCTGGGCTTCGGCTCGGACGCGGACGTGCTGTACGTCTACCGGGCCAACGGCGTCGATCCGGAGAGGGCGCATTCCCTGTCGCTCAAGCTCGTGGCGGGGCTCCGTCAGCACTCCGAGGACCAGCGCGTCCCCCTCGACCTCGATGCGGACCTCCGCCCCGAAGGGCGAAACGGCCCGCTCGTGCGGTCCATCGACTCCTACGCCGAGTACTACCAGCGCTGGTCGCTGTCGTGGGAGGCGCAGGCGCTGCTGCGCGCCCGGGGGGTCGCCGGCAGCGTGAAGCTGATCAGCCGCTTCATGGAACTCGCCGACCGGCTGCGCTACCCCGAGCACGCGGACCCGCAGGGCCTGCGCGAGATCAAGCGCATCAAGGCGCGCGTGGAGAACGAACGCCTCCCGCAGGGCGCGGATCCGCAGCGTCACCTCAAACTCGGGCCGGGCGGGCTCAGCGACGTCGAGTGGCTCGTCCAGTTGCTGCAGCTGCAGCACGCGCACGCCATCCCGGGTCTCCGGACCACCTCCACGATCGAGGCCCTCGAGGTGGCGGGCGAGGCCGGCCTGATCCCCGGACCCGCCGTGACACGCCTCCGGGAGGCCTGGCGTCTCGCGAGCAGGCTGCGCTCGGCGAACACCCTGCTCTCCGGACAGACGAGTGATGTGCTGCCCAGCGACCGCCGCAAGCTCGATGGCATCGGCCGGCTGCTGGAGTACGCGCCGCGCTCCGCCACCGAGGTGGAGGAGGACTGGATGGGTGCCTCCCGGCGGGCGCGGCGCGAGTTCGAGAAGCTGTTCTACGGCTGAGGTCGACGCCGGCGACGTGCGCGGTCAGCCGGTCGCCCGGATGAACTCCAGCAGGTCGGCGTTGATCACGTCCGAGTGGGTCGTCGCCATCCCGTGCGGGTAGCCGGGATAGATCTTCAGCGTCCCGTGCGGCAGGAGGGTGATGGTGATCTCCGCGGAGTCGGCGATCGGCACCACCTGGTCGTCATCGCCGTGCATGACGAGGGTCGGCACCGTGATCGCCCGCAGGTCCTCGGTGAAGTCCGTCTCCGAGAAGGCGGCGATACCGTCGTAATGCGCGGCCGCACCGCCCATCATGCCCTGTCGCCACCAGTTCAGGATGACGGCCTGCGAGGGCTCCGCCCCGGGACGGTTGTACCCGTAGAAGGGGCCGGACGCGACTTCCAGGAAGAACGGGGACCGCCGGTTCGCGGTCCCGTCCCGGAAGCCGTCGAACACCTCCATCGGCGTGCCGGCCGGATTCGCGTCGGTCTTGAGCATGAGGGGCGGGACGGCGCCGATGAGCACCGCCATGGCCACCCGGTCGCCCCCGTACCGGGCGACGTAACGGGCGACTTCGCCCCCGCCCGTGGAGTGGCCGACGTGGATGACGTCGCGCAGGTCGAGGTGCTCGACGACCGCGGCGGCGTCGGCGGCGTAGTGGTCCATGTCGTGGCCGTCGGAGGTCTGGGTGGAACGGCCGTGCCCGCGCCGGTCATGCGCGACCACCCGATATCCCTCCCGCAGGAAGAACATCAACTGCGCGTCCCAGTCGTCCGAGCTCAGTGGCCAGCCGTGGTGGAACATGATGGGCCGGCCAGAGCCCCAGTCCTTGTAGAAGATCTCGACGCCGTCGGCGGTGGTTACAGTGGGCATGCTGGTGCCTTCCTTTCGTGATGGATGGAGCGTCGGCGTCGACCCCTGCCATCGCTTCTCCCCAGGGCATGCACGCGTCACGCGACATGCTCCAGCATGGGAGGTGTCGGCCGCAATGCCCCCGTCGGCTACATGCCTGCGGGGACGAACAGCGGTGCGGTGCCCGCCTGCGGGACCCGGGCCACGACACCGGGACGGCCCGGCGGGTGGCGGCACGGCTGATCGCACGCTGACGCACTGGACAAAACCCGATCCGGGATCTAGGTTCGCCGCGTGAGCGCGCCCGTGCCGTATCTGCATTTCGACGGGAAGGCCTCCGACGCGCTCCGCTTCTATCAGTCCGTCTTCGGGGGCGAACTGGTGCTGCACACCCGGGCGGAGTTCGGCCAGGGGGATGCATCCGCCACGGCCATCGCGCACGGGATCCTCAGCGGCCCCGTCGACCTGTTCGGCGCGGACACGAGCGGTGACGAGCGCCCCGTGCGGGCGGAAGGGCTCACGCTGTCGCTCCTGGGCTTCCCGGCACCGTCCGTCCTGCGCGAGTGGTTCTCCGCGCTCAGCGTCGGCGGGGACGTGCTCGATCCACTTCAGGAACGGCCCTGGGGCGATTGGGACGGCACGGTGCGTGACCGCTTCGGGCTGACCTGGCTGATCGGATACGGCGGGGAGTCCGACGCGTAGCCGGAGCAGTCCTCCCGCCCTCGCACAAGGGGGTCAACGGTTTCCGCCCCGCGCCCTAACGTGACCGGCATGGACGAGAACACCGCACCCCGTTCCGTGTCCGCCGCGCGCGCCAAGGACATCGCGCTCGCGCTCGCGCTCGTGGCAGCAACGTTGTTCGTCGGTACGTTCGTCGGCGCCCTCTCCGGGAGCGTGACGATCGGCGTGCTGACCGGCGTCGTCATCGCGGGTCTCACCATCCTCTGGGCGTGGCGCCTGCGCCGTAGCGGGGAGCCCCGGACGGAAGAGCTGCCCGACCGGCAGCGACGGCTGCTCGCGGAGGAGCGCCGCACCGACAACCCCTACGGCCCGGCCGGACGCCCCGGTGCGTCCGGTTTCGGAACGCCGGGGATCTGAGGAGCCGACGCCGGGGGTCAGCCGAGCAGGTGCCGGAGGTAGCGTTCCGGGGAGTCCAGGTAGGACTTCCAGTGCTGCACGAGCGCCAGGTCCTCCCATGCGGTCGGGCGCATGCCCCAGGGCCCGACCTCCAGGATGGTGGCGCCCGGTACGGCCGCCAGGACGGGGGAGTGCGTGGCGCACAGGATCTGTCCCCCGTCGTCGGCGATGCGGCGCAGCGCCGCGATCAGGGTGAGGGTGGAGGTGAACGACAACGCAGCCTCGGGCTCGTCGAGGCAGTAGAAGGCCGGGGAGTCGAACCGGCTCTCCAGGATCGCGAGGAACGATTCGCCGTGGCTCATCTCGTGGAAGGGGGGCTCCGGCGCCGACGACGGATTCTCCTCGAGGAATGTGTAGAACGAGTGCATCGTCTCGGCGCGCAGGAAGAAGCCCCATCGGCTCGCTCCGATTCCCCGTTGCAGGCGGAGCCAATCCCCGAGCGGGGACTCGGTGGGCCGCGTCGCGTGGCGCGCGTACGTGGACCCGCCCTCCGGCGACATCCCGTACGCAAGGGCGATGCCTTCGAGGATGGTGGACTTCCCGGAGCCGTTCTCACCCACGAGGAAGGTGATGCCGGGATCCAGGGTCAGTCCGTCGGCGAGCAGCTGCTGGACTGCGGGGATCCCCGCGGGCCAGGTCGACGTCTGGGGGACGCTCTCCTCGCGGACGGACACCGCGACGACGGGGGGCTGTTTCCACATCCCGCCAGTGTGCCAGGGGCCGGCGATGTGCCTCGCCCGTCCCTGTCGTCGAGGGCGGTCAGTGCCCCGCATCCGGCGGGATCCTCCCGCTCCGAGCACCCCAACGGCGCTGGACGGCAGCAGCGTGCCTGCGGCACACTGGCGCCATGAGCCGAATCCGGGGGATGGCCGTCGCCGCACTGATGTGCTCGGGGGTGCTCGCACTGTCCGGGTGCACGTCCCCCGACTTCCCGTTCCAGGACCTGAAGCGCGATCGCCGACCGGGCGATGAGCTTCCCACGGTGCCCGCACCCGAGGAGATGGACCTGGATATGTCGACCAGCCGTTTCATCGGAGAGTACGAGAGTGCGTCCTTGTGGCTGGTCCAGGGGAACGACGCCATGTCGATCTGCCTGATCATCGACTCGGGCGCGGCGAGTTGGCACGCGGCATGCGGCGGGAGCCTCGGTCTGTCCACCAGCGGGCCGGGCGGTGCTTTCGCCGTCGTGCCGGACGGCTCCTCGCCTCCGGACGGCGCCATCGCGGTGTCGGAGAACGTCTACGCGGTGCCGGTGTCCGGCTGAGCGGCGCGCCCGGGAGACCTACGGCTCACTGCCGCGTCGGCCAGCTTGCATCGCACGCACGCGCCAGGCGAACCGGGTGGGCAGGACCGTGTATGCGACAAGGGCCCCCCGAGCCGAAGCTCGAGGGGCCCTTGTCGCGGATCGCTCCGATCAGACGCCGAAGTACAGTTCGTACTCGAACGGGTGCGGGCGGGCCGCGATCGGCTTGATCTCGTTCTCGATCTTGTATTCGATCCACGTCTCGATGAGCTCGGGGGTGAACACGTTGCCGCGAGTCAGGAACTCGTTGTCGGCGCGCAGCGCCTCGAGCGAGTCGAGCAGCGAGTTCGGGACCTGGGGGATGTTCTTGGCCTCCTCGGGGGGAAGCTCGTACAGGTCCTTATCGACCGGTTCGTGCGGCTCGATGCGGTTGAGGATGCCGTCGAGGCCGGCCATCATCTGCGCGGCGAAGGCGAGGTACGGGTTGCCCGAGGCATCGGGGGCGCGGAACTCGATGCGCTTGGCCTTGGGGTTCGAACCCGTGATCGGGATGCGGATCGCCGCCGAGCGGTTCCCCGCCGAGTACACCAGGTTGACCGGCGCCTCGTAGCCCTTCACGAGACGCTTGTACGAGTTGATCGTCGGGTTGGTGAACGCGAGCACCGCCGGAGCGTGCGCGAGCAGACCGCCGATGTACCAGCGCGCGGTGTCGGAGAGTCCGCCGTAGCCCTTCTCGTCGTAGAAGAGGGGCTTGCCGTCGAGCCACAGCGACTGGTGGGTGTGCATACCGGAGCCGTTGTCGCCGAAGAGCGGCTTCGGCATGAAGGTCGCGACCTTGCCCCACTGCTCGCAGGTGTTCTTGACGATGTACTTGAACTTCAGGATGTCATCCGCCGAGTGCACCATCGTGTCGAAGCGGTAGTTGATCTCCTGCTGACCGCCGGTGCCCACCTCGTGGTGCGAACGCTCCAGCGTGAAGCCCGCCTCGATGAGGTTGAGCGTGATGTCATCGCGCAGGTCCGCGGTCTTGTCGACCGGGCTGACCGGGAAGTAGCCGCCCTTGTACGGCGTCTTGTTGGCGAGGTTCCCGCCCTCTTCCTCACGACCGGTGTTCCAAGCACCCTCTTCGGAGTCGACGCTGTAGAAGCTGGAGTTCTGCGTGACCGAGTAGCGAACGTCGTCGAAGATGTAGAACTCGGCCTCGGGGGCGAAGAACGCAGTGTCGGCGATGCCGGTCGAGGCGAGGTACTTCTCGGCCTTCTTGGCGACCTGGCGCGGGTCCTTGTGGTAGATCTCGCCGGTGCGCGGGTTGTAGATGTCGAAGATCATGACGAGCGTCTTCGCCTCGCGGAACTGGTCGACGTACGCCGTCGCCACATCCGGAATCAGCTGCATGTCCGACTCGTGGATGTTCGCGAATCCCCGGATGGAGGAACCGTCGAACAGCTGACCGACGGTGAAGAACTCTTCGTCGACGGTCGATGCGGGAATGTTGAAGTGCTGCTGGACACCGGGGAGATCCGTGAACCGGATGTCGAGGAATTTGACGTCCTCGTCCTTGATGAACTTGAGCACCTCGGATGAATCACTGAACATGGAGACTCCAGAGGTAGGGCATTCGGGAAGTTCCGCCCACCGAAGCGGGCTGCCTTGACGCTATCCGCAGGGCGTTGCCCGCCAGTGTCCCATATGTTTCCGGGATGTTACGCGTCGCTGGTTAGGCTGGTGGCATGCCCGAAATCCCTGTCGAAGCACGTTATCCCGGTGAACGACTCGGATTCCCGGAGACCGGCCCCGGTTCGGTGGCCCGCCCGGGCCGTCGGCTTGCCGCACTGGCCATCGACTGGGCCTGCGCGACCGTGATCGCGGTGGCGTTCCTGCAGTACGACCCGTGGGCGCTGCCGGGTGAGGCGGGTCTGTCCACCTTCGCACCGCTGGTGGTGTTCGCCCTGGTGCAGATCCTCTTCATCCCGACCCTGGGCGCGAGCCCGGGGCAGCGTCTGCTGGGCATGCGCATCGTGATGCTGCGCGGCGGCTGGGTGGGACTGTGGCGCCCGATCGTGCGCACGCTGCTGCTCGTGCCGGTGATCCCCGCGGTGATCTGGGATGCGGATCAGCGCGGCCTGCACGACAAGGCGGCGGGGACGGTCCTCGTCCGCGCCTGACGGCTCAGCGCGGACGCGGGGCGCGCACCTTCGTCGGGTCGATCCCCTTCGGGATCGGCATCGAGGCGATGGACTTCGAGACGGAGTCGATGCGCTTGATGACGGCGGCCATGGTCGTCCGGTCGATCTTCTTCGGCAGCGACTTGATCTCCTTGGCGAGCTTGCCGATCGGCACCTCGTCGTCACCGTGACCGACGTAGAAGACGGTCACGGGAATCCCGGACGCGACCCGCTGCACCTTGGCGCGCTCGTCGTTGACCAGACGGGTGAGGCGGCCGCGCGAGCCCTCGCCGACGATCACGACCCCGCCCCGGCCGACCGCGCGGTACACGGCCTCCTGGGTGCGCGGGTTGACTCCGACGGGCATGTCGCTCGCCTGCCACTTGCGTCCCAGCGAGGTCGACAGCACGTGACCGGCGGCGCCGGGCATGCCGTCGATCTTCTTGTACATCGCGGTGGTCGACAGGCGCGTCATCGTCATCAGCGCGGCGAGGAGGCCGAACATGAGCCCCGACACGCCCCACAGGATGATGCTCCAGACCGCGACGGGCGGGATGAGGAACCCGATCCCGACACCGAGGGCGATACCCGCGAGCAGGATGCCGATCAGCGCATACGGGAGCCACGAGTAGGCCTCGACCGTGAACCGGTAGAGGGTCTTGAGCTGGGAGAAGAACCCGGGACGCTTTTCGGGCGTGGTCGTACGCGCTGCCATGTCCCCAGCCTACCGTCGTCGCCGCATCCTCTCCTCCCCATGACGGGCGGCTCCGACACCTGTGGGCGGGTCCTTCCTCGCGGCAGCGGTCGTCGTCGTCGCGTGGTCACAGTGGGGTATGACCCCGCTGACCTCCACGGCGCCGTTGCTGGCACTGCTCGACGAACCGGTCCTTCGTGTCCTCCCCGCCGATCGCGGCCCGTACGAGGGCGAGGTCATCGCCGTCGCGGACGGTCCTGCGGTGCGACTCCGCCAGGGCGATGCCATGACCGCGCACCTGTGGGACGCGGCGGGGGAGCACGTCGCGGAGCTGTGCGACGTGCATCTGTGCCCGGAGGGAGTGGCGGCGGTCGTTCCCCTGTGCACGGTGGGGCTCGTCGAGCTCGCCGCGCAACGGTACGCGGCGGACGACCCGTTGCGCGCCGGAGAGGTGGTGACGCTGGCCGTCAGCGTGCTGCGCGGGGGCGTTTCCGAGTTCCAGGAGCACGCAGGGCGCACCTGTCGTGGCGAGTGGTGGCTGGCCGACGACGGCATGCCGCTCTTCGTGCACGGGCCATCCGGGAGCGATCCGTTCACCGCGGGGATCGAGGCGCTGGAAGCCTGCGGGAACGGACATCCCGGGGACGGCCCGCTGGCGGGCGCGCTCAGCCACGCGGCGGCGGCGCTCGGGGATCCCGAACGGCTGGCGCACGCCGTCGCGTCGGCGGAGGAGCGGCTGTTCGCGCTGGGGCCGGCGGAACCCGTTCTGGCACTGCCGCGGGCGCGACGCGCCGGACGTGCGGGTATGTCCGTTCTGCAGACGATGCCCGAGGAACGGCAGCGGTCGTGGCTGCGCTGGGCGGATGCCGCAGACGCCGGTATCGCGGAGATGATCTCCGGTGCGCTGACCGCAGCCTGGGCGAGCATCCGGAGGGCCAGGGCGGTGCGCCCGACCGGACGTCGGCGGGGCGCCGTGCTGGTGGCGGGCGCGGCTGCGGCATTGGTGCTCGCCCTGGGGATGCTCTGGCCGACGGGGGAGCCGGACGGGGAACCCGCCTCCGCAGAGCGCACCGCGCCGCTGCCCGAGGTTCCCGCGGACCCGGAGGATGCGGCCGCCCCGAGCGGCGAGGATGCCGCAGGACCAGCGGGCGGTACCGCAGTGCCGGAGGAGGACGTCGTCGTCGCGACGACCGCACTCCTGGAGGGGTTTCGCGCCTGCGGGGCGGACGCAGCCTGCCGGGTCGCCCTGCAGGACCACGACGCAGTGATCTCCGTCGACGGCGCGGCCTTCGCCCCGCCGGATACCCGCGCCCTGACGCTGATGGACGACGTCGGCGGTCTCGCACTACTCAGAGCCGACGACACCGGCGGCGGGCGGGTGCCTCAGATCGTGACGGTTCTGCGCGTGGAAGAAAAATGGGTGCTGCGCGACATCCACGATGTCGCGCAGCACCCAGGGTGAGACGAGCGGGTCAGACGCCCAGCTGGCCAGCGAAGTCGGCCGCCTCGAGGCGGGCCTTCACGGCGGACAGGAAGCGCGCCGCATCGGCTCCGTCGATCACGCGGTGATCGTAGGAGAGGGCCAGGTACACATAGGAGCGGACCGAGAACGCGTCCTTGCCGTCGACCGTGACCACACCGGGCCGCTTCACGACGATTCCGGTGCCGAGGATGGCGGACTGCGGCAGGAAGACCACCGGCGTGTCGAACAGCGCCCCACGCGAACCGGTGTTGGTCAGCGTGAACGTGCCACCCGCGAGCTCGTCCGGCTTCAGCTTGTTGGAGCGCGTCCGGGCTGCCAGGTCGGCGATCTCGTGGGCGATCTGCGCGATGCTCTTGTCACCGGCATCCCGCACGACCGGCGTCAGCAGGCCGCGCTCGGTGTCCACCGCGATGGAGAGGTTCTCGCTGGCGGGGTAGACGATCTTGTCGCCATCGACCGTCGCGTTGATCACCGGGTACGCCTTCAGCGCCTCCGCGGCGGCGAGGGCGAAGAACGGCAGGAAGGAGAGCTTGTCGCCCGTCTTCTCCTGGAACGCCACCTTCACCTCGTCGCGGTAGGACGCGAGCTTCGTCACGTCCACCTCGACGACCGTGGTCAGCTGAGCCGTGGACTGCATCGAGGCGACGGCACGCTCGGCCAGCACCTTGCGCAGACGCGACATCGGCTGCGTGGTACCGCGCAGCGGCGACACCTCGAGGGCCTGAGCTGCGGGCGCCGCGGGAGCGGCGGCGGGGGCCGCGGGCGCCTCGGCGGCCTTGAGGACGTCCTCCTTGCGGATGCGTCCGCCCACACCGGAGCCCTTGATGGTGCTGAGGTCCACGCCCTGCTGCTGCGCCAGGCGACGCACGAGCGGGGTGACGTAGGAGACGCCGTCCTCGTCCGAGGACGCGGGAGCAGCCTGGGCGGCGGGAGCAGCCTGGGCTGCCGGCGCGGGAGCGGCGGGCTTCTCGGGCTCGGCCGGAGCCGGCTTCTCGGCGGCGGGCGCCGGAGCCTCCTGAGCGGGAGCGGGAGCCGGAGCCTCCGGAGCGGGAGCCGGAGCCTGCTCTGCCGGAGCCTGCTGAGCGGGCGCCTCCTGGGGTGCGGGCGCGCCATCGCCGATGCGGGCCAGCGCGCTGCCGACGGCGACCGTCTCGTCCTCCTGGACGAGGATCTCCTGCAGGACACCGGCGAACGGGGCGGGGATCTCGGTGTCGACCTTGTCGGTCGAGATCTCCAGAAGGGGCTCGTCGACGGCGACCTCGTCGCCGATCTCCTTCAGCCACCGGGTCACGGTGCCCTCGGTGACGCTCTCGCCGAGTTCGGGGAGCACCACGTCACGACCACCGGATGCGGCGGGCGCTGCGGCCGCCGGCTGCTCGGCCGGTGCGGACGGCTGCTCGGCCGCCGCGGGCTCCGCGGGGGCCTCCTGCGGCGCGGCCGGAGCCTCTGCGGGCGCCTCCGCTGCCGGCTCGGAAGGAGCGGACGCACCGGAGCCGTCGCCGATCTTCGCGAGGATGGCGCCGACCTCGACGGTCTCGTCCTCCTGGACGAGGATCTCTTCGATCACGCCGCTGATCGGGGAGGGGATCTCCGTGTCGACCTTGTCGGTCGAGATCTCCAGCAGACCCTCGTCTGCCTCCACCGTGTCCCCCACATTCTTCAGCCAGCGGGTGACCGTTCCCTCGGTGACGCTCTCACCGAGCGCGGGGAGGACCACGGAAGTGCTCATGGGATTTGCTCCTTCTGAATGCGATGTCGTGTCTAGCTTAGTGATGCCGATGTCTCACAGGACGTGCAAGGGCTTGCCTGCCAAGGCGAGGAACGCCTCGCCGAGTGCTTCGCTCTGCGTCGGGTGCGCGTGCACGAGGGGGGCGACGTCCTCGGGATGCGCGTCCCAGCCGATGATCAGCTGCGCTTCGCTGATGAGTTCGCCCACGCGCGGACCGGCGAGGTGGACGCCGACGACGGGTCCGTCGACCCGTCGGATCACGCGCACCGTCCCGGAACCGCCGAGGATCTCGGTCTTCGCGTTCCCGGCCAGGTTGTAGTCCAGGACGGTGATGCCCTCGGCGCCGTGGCGTTCTTCCGCCTGCGCCCGGGTGAGTCCCACGGAGGCGAGCTCGGGACTCGTGTACACGATGCGCGGGACGTTCTCGTCGGGCAGCGGGGGCACCGTCTCGCCGGCGATCCGCTCCGCCACCTGGATGCCCTGCTGGAACCCCCGGTGCGCGAGCTGCGGCCCCGGCACGATGTCTCCGACGGCCCAGATCCCGGGCGCGTCGGTGCGCAGCTCCCGGTCGGTGACGACGAAGCCTCGGTCCAGACGGACGCCGGCCTCCTCGAGACCCAGTCCCTCCGTCACCGGTGCGCGACCGACCGCGACCAGCAGGTAGTCCGCGGCGAGGGTGTCGCCGTCCTCGAGCGTGACGGTCACGCTCGCGTCGTCCTGGGCGGCCGAGGCGAACCGTGCCCCGAGCCGCGTCTGGATGCCGCGCTTGCGGAAAGCGCGGGACAGCTGTGTGCGCAGCGCCTCATCCTCCGTCGGGACGAGCTGGTCGAGCGCCTCCACGACCGTGACCTCGGCACCCAGGGAGCGCCAGAGACTGGCGAACTCGACCCCGATGACGCCGCCGCCCAGCACGATGACCCGTTCAGGCACCTCGCGCAGCTCCAGGGCCTGCTCGCTGGAGAGGATGCGGCCGCCGATCTCCAGACCGGGCAGTGTGCGCGTGCGCGCCCCGGTCGCCACGATGATGTCGGTGGCGGTGATCTCGGTGTCGCCGGCGGTGACGCGGCCCGGGCCGGAGATGCGTCCCTCGGCTTCGAGCACCTCCACGCCCCGGGCGCGCAGCAGACCCTGAAGGCCCTTGTACTTCTTCGCCACGATGGTCTCGCGGAAGGCGTTCATCCGGTCGACGTCGATCCCGGCCAGCTCGGCGAGCACGCCGACGCCCGCCGCCTCGCGGACGGCATCCGCCGTCTCGGCGACGTGCAGCAGCGCCTTGGTGGGGATGCAGCCGCGGTGCAGGCACGTGCCGCCGACCTTGTCCCGTTCGATGACGACCACACTCTTGCCGAGTTCGGCGGCACGGATGGCGGCCGCATAGCCGCCGCTCCCTCCGCCGATGACGGCGACGTCCACCTGCATCTCAGGCCTTCCCGGTGAGGAGCTCGATGAGGGTCAGCACGGTCGCGCCGGTCGGGCCCTTCTCGGTGTAACCGAACGGGCTGCCCTTGTACATGCCCGATCCGGCGATGTCGAGGTGCACCCAGGGGATGCGCGGGGCATCGGGCTCCTCGCCGAGGCGGCCCACGAACCGCTGCAGGAAGAGTCCCGCGAAGAGGGAGCCACCGGCCGGGTCGCCGATCTTGGCGTTGACGAGGTCGGCGATGGGGGAGTCCAGCTCCTCCTCCATATAGGCCGGAAGCGGCAGGGGCCAGGCCGGCTCACCGGCCCGCTCCGCCGCTGCGAGGTACTCCGCGACCGCCGCGTCATCGCCCATCACGCCGGTGTGCCGGTTGCCGAGCGCAACCGTGATGGCCCCCGTCAGGGTGGCGACGTCGACGATGAGGTCGGGCTGCTCCATGCTCGCTGCCACGAGTCCGTCGGCGAGCACGAGGCGCCCCTCGGCATCCGTGTTGAGCACCTCGACCGTGGACCCGTCCCGCATGCGGAGGACGTCGCCCGGCCGCGTGGCGCGTCCCGAGGGCATGTTCTCGGCCACGCACAGCCAGGCGGTCACCCGGACCGGCGCGTCGAGGCGTGCCGCGGCGACCAGCACGGCGAGAGCCGTGGCAGCCCCGCACATGTCGTACTTCATGCCGACCATCGATGCCGGCGGCTTGAGCGACAGCCCACCGGTGTCGAACGTGATGCCCTTGCCGACGAGCGCGACGTGCCGCGTCGCCGTCTCGGGTGCGTAATCCAGCCGGATGAGACGGGGCGGGCGGTCCGATCCCTGACCGACACCGAGGATGCCGCCGAAGCCCTCCTCGCGCAGTGCGTGCTCGTCCAGCACCTGGATCTCCACCGGGAGGTCTGCGACGGACTCACGGGCATGCTGGGCGAAGTCCTCCGGGCCGAGCCACTCGGCGGGGATCGATCCGAGGTCGCGCACGAGCGCCGCGGCATCGGCGGCGACGGTCGCGGCGCGCAGGTCCGCGTCCGAACCGTCGGCATGGACGACGACCGTCGTGGCGCGCTTCTTCGCGCCGGAAGCCTTGTACCCCTCGAAGCGGTAGCCCCCGAGTCCTGCGCCCTCAGCGATCGCGCGTGCCTGATGGTCCTGGCCCGGCGCGGCGACCGCGACGGTGTCGAATCCGACGAGCGAGCGCACACCGGATCCGACGGCGTAACGCACGGCCGCGGCGTCGGGGTCGGCACCCGTGCCGACGACGGCGACCGGGAGCGATCCGAATCCCGGCAGCAGCACGCGCTGGAAGGTCCCGGGAGAGCCGGTGAACCCGACGGCCTCGAGGGCGGGGCGGACGCCGGACCACTGATCCTCCTCGAAGAGCGGATCGGTGAGGGGCGGCAGCGCCAGCAGGATCGCTTCCGCGGTCGTGTCGGTGAGAGGAGCCGTGCTGAAGAGAAGTCCGGGATGCGGCATGTCCCCATCCTACGGACGCCGCCCGATGCGGAGACGGGGAGGCGTACGCCTCGTAGCATGGGGGTATGTCCTGGAACCCGTCCCTGTTCGCGCACGCGGGCGATGCCCCGCCCGTGCCGACCGGATTGCCGCTCGTGGTGATGCTCACCGGCTTCACCGATGCGGGATCGGCGGTCTCCCAGGCGATCACCTACCTGCGGGACGAACTCGCGCCGTCGGTGATCCGCAGGTACGAGAACGACGTCCTGCTCGACTACCGCGCGCGCCGTCCGCTGATCACGTTCGAGCACGACCATCTGACCGGCTACCACCCGCCGAGACTCGAACTGTCCCTGGCGCACGACGCGATCGGCCAGCCCTTCCTCCTCCTCACCGGCTACGAGCCGGACTTCGCCTGGGAGGCGTTCGCGACCTCTGTCGTGGAAGCGGCCGCGGAGTTCGCGGTCGCCACCGTCACCTGGGTACACGCGATCGGCATGCCGGTCCCGCACACGCGCCCGCTGGGCGCCACGGTCTCCGGCACGAGGGCGGAGCTCGCCGAAGCGCACTCCATCTGGAAGCCGCAGACACAGGTCCCCGCGACGGCCGGGCACCTGATCGAGTACCGGTTCGCCGAATCGGGGGTGGCGGTCGCGGGGTTCGTGCTCCTGGTGCCGCATTACCTGGGGGACACCGAATACCCGGCATCCGCCATCGCGGCGCTCGACAGCGTGACCGCGGCGACCGGCCTCGTCTTCGCCGTGGAGGACCTGAGGGCCGACAACGAGGAGTTTCTCGGCAAGGTCGACCAGCAGATCGAGGCGAGCGAGGAGCTCACCGCGATGCTGCGCAATCTCGAGGAGCGGTACGACGCCTACATGGCCGGTGCCACGCAGGCCTCCCCGTTGCTGCACGAGGCCGACTTGCCGAGCGCCGACGAGATCGCCGCGGAGCTGGAGCGCTTCCTGGCGAGCGGGCCCCACGACGAGGATCCGCGCGGGCCTTCTCTCGGCTGAGCCGCGGAATACCCGACCCGTGCCGATGGTTGTGCTGCGATACGGGCGTGGCGTCGATGCGCCGCCCGCGGTATGAGACAATAGAGGACCGACCCGTTGTCATTCGGGGACGTCTCGGCGTCCTCCAGACTTGACAAGGGTCTTACTAGTGTCCGAGAACGACCGTGGAGACGATCTGCGGCGAAAGGCGAACCGTGACTCCAGGCACGAAGACCGACACCCGCTCGCGGACCGCAGGCTCCTCGACGGACGCCGCCGACGAGGTGGTCTCCGAAGAGACCGCCGCGGTCGCGAAGGCGCCCGCCAAGGCGAAGAAGGCCCCGGCCAAGAAGGCTCCGGCGAAGAAGGCCCCCGCGAAGAAGTCCGCCAAAAAGGCCGATGACGAAGAGGAGTTCGACGACGAGGTCGAGCTCGACGACGTCGTCGCGGACGACGCCGATGACGCCCCCGCAGTCGCCACCAAGGCCGCGGACGCCGACGACGACACCGAGGAAGAGGCCAAGAAGCCCGTGGTGGAGTCACTCCCCACCGGCGCGATCGTCATCTCCTCGAACGACGAGGACGAGGTCCCCGTCTACTCCAGCCAGATCACCGGCGCGACGGCAGACCCGGTCAAGGACTACCTCAAGCAGATCGGCAAGGTGCCGCTGCTGAACGCGGCCGAAGAGGTCGAGCTCGCGATGCGCATCGAGGCGGGTCTGTTCGCCGAAGAGAAGCTCTCGAAGATGTCCGCCGCGGAGAAGTCCACGCAGCTCGGTCTCGACCTGCAGTGGGTGGCGCGCGACGGGCAGCGGGCCAAGAGCCACCTGCTGGGTGCGAACCTCCGCCTCGTGGTCTCCCTCGCCAAGCGCTACACCGGCCGCGGGATGCAGTTCCTGGACCTGATCCAGGAGGGCAACCTCGGTCTGATCCGCGCGGTCGAGAAGTTCGACTACACCAAGGGCTTCAAGTTCTCGACGTACGCCACCTGGTGGATCCGTCAGGCGATCACGCGTGCGATGGCCGACCAGGCGCGCACCATCCGCATCCCCGTGCACATGGTCGAGGTCATCAACAAGCTCGCCCGGGTGCAGCGCCAGATGCTTCAGGATCTGGGCCGCGAGCCCACGCCGGAAGAGCTGAGCCGCGAACTCGACATGACGCCCGAAAAGGTCATCGAGGTGCAGAAGTACGGCCGCGAGCCGATCTCGCTGCACACCCCGCTCGGGGAGGACGGCGACAGCGAGTTCGGTGACCTGATCGAGGACACCGAGGCCGTGGTGCCGGCCGACGCAGTGGGATTCACGATGCTGCAGCGTCAGCTGGAGTCGCTCCTCGACTCGCTCAGCGAGCGCGAGGCCGGCGTCATCCGCATGCGCTTCGGTCTCGGCGACGGCCAGCCCAAGACGCTCGACCAGATCGGCGACACGTTCGGGGTGACGCGCGAGCGCATCCGTCAGATCGAGTCGAAGACGATGGCGAAGCTCCGTCACCCGAGCCGCTCGCAGTCGCTGCGCGACTACCTGGAGTGATCGAGGGGTGACGGGAAGCAGCATCCGTTACGTGCCGGCGATCCTCGCCGGCAAGCTCGCCCGGTTCGCCACGCGCCTGCGCGGTGGTGGATCGGCGTTCCCCGGTCACCTCGCGAACCGGATGGCGCCCAGTCTGCTGAGCACGCTGGGCGGTCAGTTCCCGTACGGTGTCGTGTTCGTGCTCGGGTCGAACGGCAAGACCACCACGACGCACATGACCAGCGAGATCCTGCGCGCCCACGGGCTGCGGGTCTTCACGAACCCCACCGGGGCCAACCTGCCCCAGGGGGTCACCAGTGCGCTCCTGGCCGATGCCACCCTGACCGGCAAGGTACGGGCCGATGTGGCGGTCCTGGAGGTCGACGAGGGGTTCGCCGCCGAGCTGGCGGACATCCTGTCGCCGCGCGTGATCGTGGCGCTGAACGTCCAGGTCGACCAGCTCTACCGGTTCTACGAGACCGAACGCGTGGCCGACATGATGCTCGACGCCGCCCGGCGCGCCGACGTGCGCGTCGTGATCAACCGTGACGACCCGTACCTGAGCAAGATCGACGAGTCCGGCCTGCGCGCCCCGGTGTCCTTCTTCGGGGCGTCCCCGGACGTCGTCGCCGCCTCCGCGCACGGTCTCGTGAACGCCACGGACACCCGCAGCGGCGAGGCCGGGGCGATGTCCCGTCCCGCCGAGAGCGAGGTCGTGGCTGTGGACGGCCGTCACGTCTCCCTCTCGCTCGAGGGCGAGGTCTTCCCCATCGTGCTGCCTGCCCGCGGCCTGCACTACGCGGTCGACGCCGCCGCGGCCGTCAGCGTCGCGCGCCACATCCTCGGAGACCGGTTCCGTTCCGCGGCCGCCGCCGACGGGTTCTCCCGGATGGCGCCCGCCTACGGACGTGGTGAGCTCGTGCCGCTGCGCCGCGAGGGCTCCGAGCAGGTCGAGTTCGTCATGTTCAAGAACGGGCCGAGCCTGCAACTGAACGTCGACGCGCTCGACGGCCCTCCCGAGCGCCTGCTGATGGCCATCGACGAGGGCACGCCGGACGTCTCCTGGCTGTACGACGTGGACCTCAGCGGTCTCGACCACGTCGATGTCGTCGCGGGGGAGAAGGCGCACCAGATCGCCACCCGCCTCGCGTACGCCGGAATCCCGATCGGCACCGTCGAACCGGACATGGAGAAGGCCGTCGCGCTGATGCGGAAGTTCCCGCCGACCACGAGCGGCCACCAGATCTGGTTCGTCAACTACGAGCTCATGATGATCGGACGTCGCCTGCTCGGCCACGGCGATCAGGAGGTGGCACGCCGATGACCACGATCACGATCGTGCAGCTGTACCCCGACCTCCTCGGCATCACGGGGGACCGCGGCAACGTCGAGGTCCTCTCCGCACGTGCCGGGTACGCCGGGCACCACGCCGATGTCGTGATGGTCGGGATCGGCCAGGACGCTCCCGCATCCGCGGACGTGATCGTGATCGGCAACGGTCCGCTGTCCGCCCTCCGCACCGTGCGGGAAGACCTGTCCGCCCGCCGCGAGTGGCTCGCCGCCCAGATCGCCGCGGGCGCCGCGGTGCTGGCCGTCGGCGGGGGAGCGGAACTGCTGAGCGAGGGCATCGACCTGCTCGACGGCACCTCCGTGGCCGGTCTCGGGCTCGTTCCCGCCAGGGTCGCGCGCACCCGTCAGCGCCGCGTGGGCTATGTCGTCGCGGAGACGCCGGACGGGCGCCTCGTCGGCTTCGAGGACCACGCATCGGAGTGGTCCCTGTCCGCCGGTGCGGACCCGGGCGTGCGCTACGGGCGGGTCGTCGCCGGCAACGGCGGGTTCGCGGACGGCTACGAGACTCTCCACCAGGACGGTGTGTACGCCACCAACGTGCAGGGGCCCGTGCTGCCGCTCAATCCGCAGCTGGCCGACGCCCTCCTCGAGCGCGCGCTGAAGCGCCACGGCGCGGACTACCGCCCGGGCGCCGAAGCCGCAGCCGTGGATGTGCACGCCGCCGCCGCGCGCGCGGAGATCCAGCGGCTCGCCACCGGCAAGCGGTTCACCGCCATCCAGCTCTGATCACGACCGTGCACCCCGCCGCCGCACCTCGCGTCCGCATCTCGCTCGCGGCGATCGTGGCGAACATCCGCGCGGTGACCGGCGGCGAGGACGGCGTCGCGGACCTGCGCCGGGACGCACGCGGCCATGGCTTCGGCCCCGTCGCGGAGGCGGTCCTGGCCGCCACCGGGCTCGATGTCCTCGCCGACCCCGCCGATGTCGCGCGGTCCGGGACGGCGTCCCCGCGCGTGCGGACGGAAGGCAGCGCGACGGCGGCGGCATCGGCGGTGTTCGGGCTCGAGGAGGACACCGCTCCGGCGATGACCCTCATGGGCACCGTGCTGGCCGTGAAGGACCTGCGGGCTGGGGAAGGGGTCTCGTACGGCTACCTCCATCGCGCCGCCGCTGACACGCGTGTGGCCCTCGTGACGGGCGGTTACGCACAGGGGATCCCGCGCGTACTCGGGAGCCGCACCCATGTCGCGATCTCCGGCCGCCGCCATCCCGTCATCGGCCGCGTGGCCATGGACGTCTGCGTCGTGGACATCGCCGACGCCCCCGTCGACCGGGGCGCGGAGGTCGTCTACTTCGGGGACCCGGCCGGCCGCGCGCCGAGCGTTCGGGACTGGGGCCGGGAGAGCGGGCTGCGACCGCTCGAGATCGTCACCGGGGTGGGACTGCACACGAGACGGGAGTACTCCTCATGACCGCAGTGCTCACCGTGGACCTCGCGGCGTTCCAGCGGAACCTGGATGTCGTACGCGAGCGCGTCGCCCCGGCCGAGCTCATGCTCGTCGTGAAGGACGACGCCTACGCGCATGGACTGGAGCCCATCGTGACCCATGCGGCCCGGCACGGCGTGCGCTGGTTCGGCGCGTTCGACGTCGCGACCGGTCTCCGCGTGCGGGCCACCGCCGGACCCGACGCCGGGATCTTCGTCTGGATGGTCTTCGGCGTGGAGGAGGCCCGCCGTGCGATCGACGCAGCGCTCGACCTCGGCGTCGGCGACGCGGACACCCTCGAGGAGATCGCCCTCGCCGCGGAAGCCGCGGGGCGGACGGCTCGGCTGCACCTGAAGATCGACACCGGGCTGCACCGCAACGGCGTCCGGCCGGAGCAGTGGCCGGCGTTCGTCGAACGTGCGGCCGAGCTCGCCGCGGCCGGTGTGGTCGAGATCATCGGCGTGTGGAGCCACATCGCCGAGGCCTCGGATGCCGAGGACGATGCGGCCCGTGCCCGCTACGAGGCGGCACTGCGGGTGGTGGAGGCCCGGGGGCGGCAGCGCACGCTGCGGCATCTGGCGGCGAGCGCCGCGTCGTTCGACCGCGCCGGATTCCGGTACGACATGGTGCGGGTGGGGGCGTTCTGCTACGGGATCCGGTCGGCGGGGGGACCGGGCGAGGACGTCCTCGGCGTGCAGCCGATCGCGACCCTGGACGCTCCCGTGCTGGCCCTCGGTGATGAGGGCGTCCGCATCGGGATCGGCTCTGCCGATGGACTGCCGTCCGTGCTGGGCGGACGGATGAGCGTGGGGACACCGGACGGACCGCGTCGGATGCTGCGGATCGACGAGATGGACTGCCTGGTCGAGCCCTGGCCGGGCGCGGCGGTGGGACAGCGGGTACGGATCATGGGGCAAGGAACATCCTCGCCGACCGACCTCGCCGAGGCGATGGGGTCGATCGGCGAGGAGATCGCCGTGCGCGTATCGCCGCTCGTGGAGCGACGCTACCGCTGAGACTCGTTCAGACCGTCTCCATGAGGCGGGCCGTCTCGTCGTGCCACGAGGTCGCGATGGAGCGCAGCTTCTCCTCGTACTTGCGTCCGTGGTGGGCGCAGAAGAGAAGCTCGCTGCCGTTGACCTCGGCGGCGATGTAGGCCTGGGCACCGCAGGAATCGCAGCGGTCGGCTGCGGTGAGACGGTGCTCGATGACGGCGGCCTGATCGGTGGGCGTCGACATGGTGTTCATCGCGGACCTCCTCGGTGCGTCGTACGGATGAGTCATGACATACAACCACGCGTACCCGAGGACAATGCCCGCCGGACGGGATGTTTCGCTCAGCGCGTACGCGGACCCCCGGGGCCCGTGTCTGTGCAGGGTACTGTCGGGACCCGCGGATACCCTTGGAGCTTGTGACCGCTGAGTATTCCGCCCATCATCTTCAGGTTCTCGAGGGGCTCGAGGCGGTCCGGAAGCGCCCGGGCATGTACATCGGCTCGACGGACTCCCGCGGGCTCATGCACTGCCTGTGGGAGATCATCGACAACTCGGTCGACGAGGCGCTCGGCGGCCACGGATCGCGTATCGACATCATCCTGTACCCGGACGGCAGCGTCGAGGTCCGCGACCGCGCCCGCGGCATCCCCGTGGACGTGGAGCCGCGCACCGGTCTCTCCGGCGTCGAGGTCGTCTTCACGAAGCTCCACGCCGGCGGGAAGTTCGGCGGCGGGTCCTACGCCGCCTCGGGCGGACTCCACGGTGTCGGCGCGTCGGTCGTCAACGCCCTCTCCGAGCGACTCGACGTCGAGGTCGACCGCGGGGGCAAGACCTGGGCGATGTCGTTCCGGCACGGCGAGCCGGGCGTCTTCGCCGACAAGGGCCAGCCCCGCAGCGACGCACCGTTCAGCGCCTTCGAGAAGAAGAGCGAGCTGCGGGTCGTCGGGAAGGCGGCCAAGGGCGTCACGGGCACCCGCATCCGGTACTGGGCGGACCGGCAGATCTTCACCAAGGACGCCGCGTTCAACCTGGAGGAGCTCGAGCAGCGCGCCCGCCAGACGGCCTTCCTCGTTCCGGGTCTGGAGATCGTCATCCGCGACGAGCGGACGGACGAGCCGCGCGAGTCGGTCTACGCCTTCGCCGGCGGCATCTCCGAGTTCGCCGAGTTCCTGGCCCCGGACACCGCCATCACGGACACCTGGCGACTGACCGGGACCGGCACCTTCACCGAGACCGTCCCCGTCCTGCAGCCGAACGGGGCGATGATCCCGACCGACGTGTCGCGCGAGTGCGTCGTCGACGTCGCGCTGCGGTGGGGGATCGGCTACGAGACCACGATCCGCTCCTTCGTGAACATCATCGCCACCCCTAAGGGCGGCACCCATCAGACCGGTTTCGAGCAGGGCTTGATGAAGGTGCTGCGCGCTCAGGTGGATCAGAACTCCCGGCGGCTGAAGGTCGGCAACGACAAGATCGAGAAGGACGACATCCTCGCCGGTCTCACCGCCGTGCTGACCGTGCGCCTGCCCGAGCCGCAGTTCGAGGGACAGACGAAGGAGATCCTCGGCACTCCCGCCGTCCGCCAGATCGTGACCTCCGTGATCACCAAGGAGCTGGGGGCGAAGTTCTCTTCGGCCAAGCGCGACGACAAGGCGCAGACCGCCCTTCTGCTGGACAAGGTCGTCTCGGAGATGAAGGCGCGCATATCGGCGCGCACGCACAAGGAGACCCAGCGCCGCAAGAACGCGCTGGAGTCCTCCTCGCTGCCCGCCAAGCTCGCCGACTGCCGCACGAACGACGTCGCGCAGTCCGAGCTGTTCATCGTCGAAGGGGACTCCGCCCTCGGCACGGCCAAGCACGCCCGCAACAGCGAGTACCAGGCGCTGCTCCCGATCCGCGGCAAGATCCTCAACGTGCAGAAGGCGTCGGTGAGCGACATGCTCTCCAACGCCGAGTGCGCGGCGATCATCCAGGTCATCGGCGCGGGCTCCGGGCGCTCCTTCGACCTGGAAGCGGCCCGCTACGGCAAGATCATCCTGATGAGCGACGCGGATGTCGACGGCGCCCACATCCGGACGCTGCTGCTGACGCTCTTCTTCCGCTACATGCGCCCGCTCATCGAAGCCGGCAAGGTCTACGCCGCCGTGCCGCCGCTGCACCGCGTCGTGGTGATCAATCCCGGGTCGAAGCCCAATGAGACGATCTACACGTACTCGGAGGCGGAGCTGCACACCCTGCTGGCGAAGCTGACCAAGGCGGGGAAGCGCTGGCAGGAGCCGGTGCAGCGGTACAAGGGCCTGGGCGAGATGGACGCGGATCAGCTCGCGACGACGACCATGGACCGTGCCGGGCGCACCCTCCGCCGGGTGCGTGTCGAGGACGCGGATACGGCGAGCTCGGTCTTCGAGCTGCTCATGGGCAGTGACGTCGCTCCCCGTCGCGAGTTCATCGTGGACTCCAGCGACCGCCTGGGACGCGAGCGCATCGACGCCTGAACCCCGACGACCGGGCCCGGCCGCCGTGAGGCGGTCACCGGGCCTGCGGTCGGGTCAGCGGACGGCGGTGCCGAGCGCCGTCACGACGCCCTCGAGCGGCTGACCGGACGCGTCCCGCTTGGCGCCCGGCTCCGGGAGACGGCGCACGGCGCCGTCCGCGCCCACGGCGCGGGGCTCCGTGCCGATCCAGGCCAGGGTGAGCGTGTCCTCGCCCTTCAGGAAGCGCTGCGCACGCACCCCGCCCGTCGCGCGGCCCTTGGCCGGGAACTCGCTGAACGGTGACACCTTCGCACTGCCCGGGTCGGTTCCCGCGATCGCCCCGCGCGAGCCGGCCACCGTCACCACGACGGCGTCGAACACGCTGGGCCCGACGACGGTGAAGGTGATGACCTCGGCGCCCTCGCTGAGGCGCATGCCCGCCATCCCGCCGGCGGCACGTCCCTGCGGCCGGACCGAAGCGGCATCGAAGCGCAGCAGCTGCGCGTCGCTCGTGACGAAGACGAGTTCGGCGCCGTCCGTCGCCGGCGCAGCCCCGACGACCCGGTCGCCGTCGCGCAGGCCGATGATCTCGACGTCGTGCTTCGTGCCGAGCTCGCCCGCGGAGACCCGCTTGACCACTCCGTGCGCCGTCCCCAGGGCGATGGGCGGGTTGTCGGTGAGGGGTACGAGCGCGACGACGTGCTCGTTCTTGTCCAGTCCCAGGTACTGGTCGGCCCGGGTACCCGCCGCCGCCTGCACCGAGTTGCCGGGCACCGAGGGCAGGTCGACGGGGGAGAAGCGGACGAGTCTGCCGAGGCTCGTGACCGCGCCGAGATCCCCGCGGGTGGTCGTGTCGACGGCGGAACGGATGGCATCGTGCTTGCTGCGGCGGGCCGGCGGGACGATCCCGCCGTTCGGGGCGTCCGGGGTGAGCTCGGCGCGCACCATCCGGCCGGTGGCGGAGAGGAACACCCGGCACGGGGCGTCCGCGATCTGCAGATCCGCCGCGGCGGCCGCGGAGCGGGATCGGGGAGCGACCGGTCCTCCGTTGAGCAGCAGCGTGCGGCGCGGCGTGCCGTAGGTCTCCGCCGCGGCGTCGAGCTCGCGCGCCACCTGAGCACGCAGCCGGACCTCGCTGCTGAGCAGCTCCTCCAGCTCGGCGATCTGCGCCTTCAGCTGGTCGCGCTCGGTCTCCAGGTCCAGGCGGGAGAACTTCGTCAGGCGGCGCAGACGCAGCTCGAGGATGTACTCCGCCTGCAACTGGGAGAGGTCGAAGACGTCCATGAGGCGCGCCCGCGCCTGCTCGCCGTCGTCCGAGGCGCGGATGACCTGGATGACCTCGTCGATGTCGACGATCGCGATGAGCAGGCCCTCGACCAGGTGCAGCCGCTCCTGCTTGCGGGCGAGCCGGAATCGGCTGCGCCGGGTGACGACCTGGATGCGGTGGTCCAGGTAGACGCGCAGCAGTTCCTTCAGGCCGAGGGTCTGCGGCTGCCCGTTGACGAGGGCGACGTTGTTGATGCCGAAGGAGTCCTCGAGGGGAGTCAACCGGTAGAGCTGCTCCAGGACGGCGCTCGGGTCGAAGCCGGTCTTGATCCCGATGACCAGGCGCAGACCGTGGAGGCGGTCGGTGTAGTCCGACACGTCGGAGATTCCGGTCAGCTTCTTCGCGCCGACGGCGTCCTTGATCTTCTCGATGACCCGTTCCGGACCCACCATGTACGGCAGTTCCGTGACGACCAGACCCATCCGCCGCGGTCCGAGCGACTCGATGGAGACTTTGGCGCGTGTGCGGAAGCTTCCCCGTCCGGTGGCGTAGGCGTCCTTGACGCCGTCGAGACCGACGATGATCCCGCCGCCGGGAAGATCGGGCCCCGGGACGAACTCCATCAGCTCCTCGAGCGTGGCTTCCGGGTTGTCGAGGAGATGGATGGCGGCGGCGACGACCTCGATGAGGTTGTGCGGGGCCATGTTGGTGGCCATCCCCACCGCGATCCCGGTCGTGCCGTTGACGAGCAGGCTCGGGAAGGCGGCCGGCAGCACCTCGGGCTGCTGGAACTGGCCGTCGTAGTTGGGGATGAAATCGACGACGTCCTCGTCGAGGTTCTCGGTGAGGGCGAGGGCTGCGGGGGCGAGCCGGGCCTCGGTGTACCGGGCCGCCGCGGGACCGTCGTCGAGCGAGCCGAAGTTGCCGTGCCCGTCGACGAGCGGAACCCGCAGCGCGAAGTCCTGAGCCAGACGCACCAGGGCGTCGTAGATGGCGGAGTCGCCGTGCGGGTGGAGCTTTCCCATCACCTCGCCCACCACGCGGGCGCTCTTGACGTGGCCGCGATCGGGCCGTAGCCCCATCTCCGCCATCTGGAAGAGGATGCGCCGCTGGACGGGCTTCAGACCGTCCCGCGCGTCCGGGAGGGCGCGCGAGTAGATCACCGAGTAGGCGTACTCGAGGAAGGATCCCTGCATCTCGGTGGACACATCGATGTCCTCGATGCGGCCCTCGTCGGCGGGCAGGGACTGGGCGCGGGTGGGCGGCATGACGTTCAGACCTCGGATAGCGAAAGGGCCGTGCGCGGGTGTGCGAGACTGGCCCCGATGACCCTCAGCCTACCGGCGGACCCTTCGCACGCCCTGCGCCTCACCGGCGTGGTCCCGGAGTTGCTCTCTGCGATCGAGGGCGGAGCATCCCGGTTCCGGCCCGTCCAGAGCGCGATCCTGTTCGTCGTGGACGGCCTCGGCGCCCATGCCCTCGGTGCGAACGCGGGGTACGCCCGCTTCCTCGCGAGCCGCCTGACGAAGAAGAGCGTGGCGACCACGGTCTTCCCCAGCACGACGGCCGCGGCGTTGACGAGCCTGCTCACCGGCACCGACGTCGGGGAGCACGGCATCGTCGGCTACCGGGCGCGCGAGCCCGAGACGGACCGGGCCCTCAACCAGCTGACCGACTGGGGTCCGGGCCTGCTCGACCCGCTCACCTGGCAGCGGTCGGCGTCGCTGCTCACCGCAGACCGCGGATACGTCGTGTCCCGGCCCGAGTACGCCGGGACGGGATTCACCGCCGCGACCATGCGGGACGCCGGTTTCCACGGTGAACGCGACCTGGACGCACGGGTGGATGCGGCGGCCCACTGGGCCCGCTCCCACCCGGGATCCCTGGTCTACCTCTACGCGCCGGAACTCGACGGTGCCGGGCACAAGCACGGGATGGCCTCCGACACGTGGCTCGCCACCCTGGAATCCATCGACGCCGCCGCCCGACGGTTGCACGCCGCGGCGGGGCCGGACGTCGGCATCGCCCTCACCGCGGATCACGGCATGATCGACGTCCCTCGCGAGCGGCACGTCCTGCTCGCCGAAGGCGACCCCCGCCTCGACGGCGTGCGCACGATCGCGGGAGAGCCCCGGATGCTGCACCTCTACGCGGAGCCGGGCATGACGGACCGGGTCCGGTCGGCGTGGGCCGCCGAGGAGCCCCGATCCTGGGTCATGACGCGGGACGAGGCGATCGCAGCGGGACTGTTCGGTGCGCGGGTGTCACCGGAGGTGCGTGATCGGATCGGCGACGTGCTCGTCGCCGCTCGCGCGCGGATCGCCTACTACGACGATCGACTCGCCGACTCCGCCGGCCAGAAGATGGTGGGCCAGCACGGTTCCCTCACCGCCGACGAGCGGACGGTGCCGCTGCTGCGACTCGGGGCCTTCGCGGACTGATCAGTTCTCGTCGCTGCGCGCGCCGAACACGATCTCGTCCCAGGACGGCATCGAGGTCCGTCCCTTGCGACGGGACGAGTCCGCCGAGGGCTCCGCGCGTTCCGCGGGTGCCGGAGGCTGCGGGTCCTCTGCGGCGGTGTCCGCGTGCCCGGGATCGAGCGCGTCGAACAGAACGACCGGGGCCGGTCCGCGCTGGTCGCGCTCGGGTGCCTGCGGCGCGGGCGCCGCGGTGCGCTGACCGCGTCGGCGGCGCAGGGCCTCCAGGAGATCCGCCGTCTCGGCGGAGGGCTGCGGCGCGTCGGGCGCACGTTTGATCGCCGCATCCTGCACCGCGGGGCTCGAAGCGAGGGCGGGTACGACCGGAACGTCGACGGAATCGTGACGCGGGCCGAACGCTCCGCTGTCGAATCGCGTGTCGTCCTTGATGCCGCCGGGCGAGTCGAGTGCGCGAAGACGGGGGATGAGGCCCTCGGGAAGAGATCCCTGGCGGGAGAGCTGGGTGGCGTCGGCGTTCAACGGCGAGAGCGAACTGCGGCGCGGGTCGAAGCTCCATCGGGCGTCGCGTTCGACGTCGCCGGCTGCGAAGGACAGCTTCACGACCCAGCCGGTCGCTTCCTTCCAGCTGGTCCAGCGCTCGGCGGTCGCTCCGGCCTCGGAGAGCTTCGCCCGGACGGCCTCCCCGAAGGTGGTGGACGCGTCGTCGCCGAAATCGGCGGCGAGCAGGACCGGGACGGACAGGGCCTGCCCGACGATGAACTCGCGTTCGGCGAGCACGGGCGGTTCGAACCGCACGACGTCCTCGAGGGTCGTGCCGAGCACCTCGGCCACCTCGCGCGCCGAGAGTCCTGCCCTGATCTGGGCCTGGATCTCACGCGGACTGGGCTTGGGGCCGCGGCCCGGTTCCTCGCGTTCCTTGCGTGCGCGGCGCAATTCAGCCCGCAGCACGTCGTCGACGACGAGGGAGTATCGCTGTCCGGATTCGGATGCGACGACGAGCACGCCGTCTTCGGTGCCGATCACTCTGAGCTGTTCCATGGGTCACACGCCTCCCATCTGCCGTGTGGGCCCATGGTGTCACAGGGGAGCGTCGCGGCCGGGAATATCCGGCGCGTGGCGCGAGTTTCCCCGGCAGCAGGTTGCACGACCCGTCCTCGCATGCATTTGCCAAATGGACGGCGGTCATGCAAACTATGGCCGCCCGCCGCCATGGCTGGCGCTCCAAAACCCGATCAAGAGACACGGAAGCATGGCTACGGATTACGACGCCCCCCGCAAGACCGAGGACGACAGCGAGTCCATCGAGGCGCTCAAGGAGCGTGTTCCGGACAAGATGTCCGGCTCGGTCGACGTCGAGGACGCCGACAACCCGTCGGGCTTCGAACTCCCCGGCGCGGACCTGTCGGACATCGACCTCGATGTCGTCGTCCTGCCGCCGCAGGAAGACGAGTTCACCTGTGTCAGCTGCTTCCTCGTGAAGCACCGGTCCCAGGTGGACCACGAAGAGTCGGCAGGATTCATCTGCCAGGAGTGCGCGGCGTAGTCCGCGCACGCCGCAGCGCAGCTGCGAGACGATCCGGCGTACGACTGGAGACAACCCAGGTCGGCGTCGGATCGTTCGCGTCTGCGACGGGTATCACGACCACGCCGTCGATGCCGCCCCGAAGCAGCGTCCACGAGCGACGATCCAGCCCCGGGCCGCGGGCCGCGCGGGCTTCCTCCCCGGTCAGGGCCACGGCATCCCCGAGCAGATCCACGTCGATGTGGGCGCGGCCGGCGCGCAGGACCCCGTCCTGGATGGTCACGGATGGCGAGAACGCCACCAGCAGGAGGATGAGCACGGCGGAGAACGCGACTCCCGCGACCAGCGCGAGGGTCCGGTCCACCGGAGTGAGGACGAGCGCGATCATGGGAGCGCCGACGGCCGCGGCCACGAGCAGCCACAGTGAAGGGCTGAGTCGCTCGCGATAGCGGGGCGATGAGGAACGGATGTCTGTGTGCATGTTCTGCATTACCCTCGTTGGGTGACCGAAAGCGTGGATGTCCCCATTATCGCGTCGGTCGTCCCGACCTACGCCCACCCCGGCGATGCCGGTGCCGATCTCGTCGCGACGGAAGCCGTCCGACTGGCGCCGGGCGAGCGCGCCCTGATCGGCACCGGGGTGCGCATCGCGCTGCCCGAGGGGTACGTGGCCTTCGTCGTCCCGCGCAGCGGTCTGGCGGCCAAGCACGGCATCACGGTCCTGAACGCGCCCGGCACGGTGGATGCCGGATACCGCGGCGAGATCAAGGTCACGCTGCTGAACACCGACCGGACCGAGCCGTACGAGGTGGCGGTCGGCGACCGCATCGCCCAGCTGATCATCATGAACGTCCCGCCGGTGCGCTTCGTCCCCGTCGACGAGCTCGCGGACAGCGTCCGCGGAGCGGGCGGATTCGGATCGACCGGATACGACACCCAGAGGAGTGCCCGATGACAGACGCATCGATGGAACCGCTCGCAAAGAGCGCACCGGCCGATCGCGCGGAGGCGGGACCCTTCGACGAATCGGAGGTCAACCCGGTCCGTCCCTACATCGATCTGGGGGCGATCAAGGTACTGCCCCGCGAGGGGCTGAATCTGCGCCTCGAGGTGGAGGAGCAGACGAAGCGGATCGTCGCGGTGGGCCTCGACTACGCCGACTCGACGCTGCAGGTGCAGCCGTTCGCCGCTCCCCGCTCCAGCGGACTCTGGGAAGAGACCCGCGAGCAGATCCGCCAGCAGGTGAAGCAGCAGGGTGGCCGTGTCGAAGAGCGTGAAGGCCCGCTCGGACCGGAGCTGCTCGCCGAGGTCCCCGTCGCAGCGGGCGGCGAGGGCGGTTCCGCAGGCAAGCGGCTCGCTCGTTTCGTCGGCGTCGACGGGCCGCGATGGTTCCTGCGCGGCGTGATCGGCGGCGCCGCGACCGGCGACGTCGAGGCCGCCGCCCAGGTCGAGGACCTCTTCCGCTCGCTCGTGGTCGTGCGGGGCTCGTCGCCGATGCCGCCGCGCGACCTCATCCCGCTGAAGATGCCGGCCACGCCGGGCAGCGCGTGAGCGATCCGCTGACGCCGCCGGAACCGCGCGCCTCCGAACTGATCGGGCAGGCGCTGGGATCCGCGGCGCGCCGTGCCGGACTCGACCCGGCCACGGACGCCTCCACCGGAGACGTCGTCTGGCGGGCGATGGGCGGCTGGCGGGGCATCGTCGAATCGGTGCTGCCCGGTCTCGTCTTCGTGCTCGTCTACACGCTCACCTACGACGCCCGCTCGGGTGTGGGGGACCTGGGGTGGTCGCTCGGCCTGTCCGTCGGCATCGCCGCGGTCTTCACGATCGTGCGCCTGCTCGGCCGCAGTGCGCCGACGGCGGCGCTCGGCGGCCTGATCGCCGCCGCGGCCGCGGCGGGTCTCGCGCTGCTGACCGGACGCGGCGAGGACAACTTCGTCCTGGGCTTCATCACCAACGGCGCATACGGCACGGCGTTCCTCGTCTCGGCTCTCATCGGGTGGCCGCTGATCGGGCTGGCCGCGGGCTGGCTCACCGGCGATGCCACGGGGTGGCGGCGTGACCGCCGCAAGCGCCGCGTGTTCTTCTGGCTGTCGATCGCGTGGGCGGGACTGTTCGCCGCGCGTCTGGTCGTGCAGCTCCCGTTCTACTTCGCCGGCGACGTGACGGCGCTGGGTACCCTCAAGATCGCGATGGGGCTGCCGCTGTTCGCGCCGCTCGTGGCGGTGACGTGGCTGGCCTGCAGGGCGCTGTACGCGCGCCGCGCCGAGGTCGGCACGGACAGCGACCAGACCGCCGCCGAGTGATACATTTATCTCGACATCAAGATAAATATCGGGCTCTCCCAGTAAGGCATGCCTTGCTAGCTCCCCGCCGCGGACGCGGGGAGGATGGGTTCCTGGGACTCGTCATCACGCCCGTTAACGCCGACGAAGGAGACACACGTGTCTACGGTTGACAGCTTCGGTGCCAAGAGCACCCTGACGGTCGGCAGCACCGACTACGAGATCTTCCGCATCGACACGGTCGACGGGTACGAGAAGCTCCCGTTCAGCCTGAAGGTGCTCCTCGAGAACCTGCTTCGCACCGAGGATGGTGCGAACGTCACCAAGGAGCAGATCCAGGCGCTCGGTTCGTGGAACCCGGATGCGGAGCCCGACACCGAGATCCAGTTCACGCCCGCACGCGTGGTGATGCAGGACTTCACGGGTGTGCCGTGCATCGTCGACCTCGCCACCATGCGCGAGGCGGTGACCGCCCTCGGCGGCGACCCGAACCGGATCAACCCGCTCTCGCCGGCCGAGATGGTCATCGACCACTCCGTCATCGCCGACCTGTTCGGCACCGCGAACGCGCTCGAGCGCAACGTCGAGATCGAGTACGAGCGCAACGGGGAGCGCTACCAGTTCCTCCGCTGGGGTCAGACCGCATTCGACGACTTCAAGGTCGTCCCGCCCGGGACCGGCATCGTGCACCAGGTCAACATCGAGCACCTGGCCAAGGTCGTCTACGACCGCCAGGTCGACGGCGTGCTGCGTGCGTACCCCGACACCTGCGTCGGCACCGACTCGCACACCACGATGGTCAACGGGCTCGGCGTGCTGGGCTGGGGCGTCGGCGGCATCGAGGCCGAGGCCGCCATGCTCGGCCAGCCGGTCTCCATGCTCATCCCGCGCGTCGTGGGCTTCAAGCTCACCGGCGAGATCCCGGCCGGCGTCACCGCGACCGACGTCGTGCTGACGATCACCGACATGCTGCGCAAGCACGGCGTCGTCGGCAAGTTCGTGGAGTTCTACGGCGCCGGCGTCGCGTCGGTGCCGCTGGCCAACCGCGCCACCATCGGCAACATGAGCCCGGAGTTCGGGTCCACCGCGGCGATCTTCCCGATCGACGACGTGACGCTGGACTACCTGCGCCTCACCGGTCGTGACGAGCAGACCGTCGCCCTCGTCGAGGCGTACGCCAAGGAGCAGACGCTTTGGCACAACGCCGAGGTCGAGCCCGTCTTCAGCGAGTACATCGAACTCGACCTGTCGACGGTCGTGCCCTCCATCGCAGGCCCCAAGCGTCCCCAGGACCGCATCCTGCTCTCGGAGGCGAAGGAGCAGTTCCAGAAGGACATCCTGAACTACGCCAACGTCACCGTCGAGGACGCGGTGGAGGTCGAGGGGACGTTCCCGGCGTCCGACCCGGGCAACGCGCCCGGCGTCGAGCACGAGACCGTGTCCGAGGACGGCGTCTCGCACCAGCACGAGGACCAGCACGCCGAGTCGGCGCTGCTGTTCAGCGGGTCCACGCATCCGGCGTCCAGCCCGGTCGAGGTCACCCCGCCCGAGGGGTCTCCGTACCTGCTCGACAACGGCGCCGTCACCCTCGCCGCCATCACGTCCTGCACGAACACGTCCAACCCGTCCGTCATGATCGCGGCCGGCCTGCTCGCCCGCAAGGCGCGGGAGAAGGGCCTCAAGCAGAAGCCGTGGGTGAAGACCACGCTCGGCCCCGGCTCGAAGGTCGTCACCGATTACTACGAGAAGTCGGGTCTCGACAAGGACCTCGAAGGCCTCGGCTTCTACACCGTGGGCTACGGATGCACGATCTGCATCGGCAACTCCGGTCCGCTGATCGACGAGGTGTCGCAGGCCGTCAACGACAACGACCTCGCCGTCACCGCGGTGCTCTCCGGTAACCGCAACTTCGAGGGCCGCATCAGCCCCGACGTCAAGATGAACTACCTCGCGTCCCCGCCGCTGGTGGTGGCCTACGCCCTCGCCGGGTCGATGAACTTCGACTTCGAGACCGACCCGCTCGGGAAGGATGCGGACGGCAACGACGTCTTCCTGAAGGACATCTGGCCGGCCACCGACGAGGTGCAGGAGATCATCGACTCCTCGATCTCGCGCGAGCAGTTCATCAAGCAGTACGCCACGGTGTTCGACGGCGACGAGCGCTGGCAGACCCTGCCGACGCCCACCGGCCCGATCTTCGAATGGGACGAGGACTCCACCTACGTCCGCAAGGCGCCCTACTTCGACGGCATGAAGACCGAGCTCACCCCGGTCACCGACATCCGCGGCGCCCGCGTGATGGCGGCCCTCGGTGACTCGGTCACCACCGACCACATCAGCCCGGCCGGCAACATCAAGGCAGGCACGCCCGCTGCTCAGTACCTGACCGAGCACGGGGTCGCGCAGAAGGACTTCAACTCCTACGGTTCCCGCCGTGGCAACCACGAGGTCATGATCCGCGGCACCTTCGCCAACATCCGCCTGAAGAACGAGCTGGTGGCGGCGGTCAACGACGGCAAGGTCGTCGAGGGCGGCTACACCCGGGACTTCACCCAGCCCGGGGGTCCGCAGTCGTTCATCTTCGACGCCTGCATGAACTACCAGGCTCAGGAGACCCCGCTCGTCGTCTTCGGCGGCAAGGAGTACGGCTCGGGTTCGTCGCGTGACTGGGCCGCCAAGGGCACCAGCCTCCTCGGTGTGAAGGCCGTCATCACCGAGAGCTTCGAGCGCATCCACCGCTCGAACCTCATCGGCATGGGCGTCGTTCCGCTGCAGTTCCCGGCCGGCGAGAGCTGGAAGTCGCTGGGTCTCGACGGCACCGAGATCATCTCCATCACGGGACTGGAGAAGCTCAACGAGGGCGTCACCCCGAAGGCCGTGCGCGTGACCGCCGAACCGAGCGAGTTCTCTGCGCCCGGCAAGGAGACCGTGGAGTTCGACGCGGTCGTCCGCATCGACACCCCCGGTGAGGCCGACTACTACCGCAACGGCGGCATCCTGCAGTACGTGCTGCGTTCGCTGGTCTGATCCCACCCGAACGCCGACGGCCCCGACGAAACCCGTCGGGGCCGTCGGCGTTCGGGTCTCGTACATGCGGCCGCGAACTAGACTGGACCGACGTTCAGCCGAACGGCTCACGACGCCGAAAGGAGCGGGATGTCCTTGCTCACCTCCATCTCGGGTCCCCGGGATCTGGACGGACTCTCCGTCGACCAGCTCACGGACCTCGCCGAGGAGATCCGCGGCTTCCTCATCGAGAACGTCGCACGCACCGGCGGGCATCTCGGCCCGAACCTGGGCGTGGTGGAACTGACCATCGCCCTGCACCGCGTGTTCGACTCCCCGCGCGACCCGATCGTCTTCGACACCGGACACCAGTCCTACGTGCACAAACTGCTCACGGGTCGTCAGGACTTCTCCCAGCTGCGCTCCCGCGGGGGCCTGGCGGGGTACCCGCAGCGATCGGAGAGCGAGCACGACATCGTCGAGTCCTCGCACGCCTCCAGCTCGCTGAGCTGGGCGGACGGTATCTCCCGGGCCTTCGCGCGCACCGGCCGCAGGGACCGGCACGTCGTGGCCCTCGTCGGCGACGGCGCGCTCACCGGCGGGATGACGTGGGAGGCGCTGAACAACATCTCCGACGACAACGACCGGAACCTCGTGATCGTCGTCAACGACAACGGCCGGTCGTACGCGCCGACCATCGGCGGGATGGCGCGCTACCTCAACCGCGTCCGCACCGCCGAGGCCTATCAGACCCTGCACCGCGGATCGAAGAGCGCCTTCGCGAAGCTCGGCCCCGCGGCCCGCGCCGTCTACCGGGGCGTCCGCGGCGGGACGCACGGCTTCCTCTCCCGCTTCACCAACAACGTCGCGCTGTACTCCAACCTGGACATCAAGTACCTCGGGCCGGTGGACGGGCACGATTTCCCCACCCTCCTCGAGACGCTGGAGCTGGCGAAGAACTACGGCGCACCGGTGATCGTGCACGTGATCACCGAGAAGGGTCGCGGGTACCAGCCCGCGATGGACGACGTCGCCGACCAGTTCCACGCCGTGGGCCGCATCGATCCGGTGACGGGGGAGACGCTCGGCGGGCCCTCAGGAACGGCGTGGACCGACGTGTTCGCCCAGGAGCTCGTGCGGATCGGCGACGATCACCCCGAGGTCATCGCGATGACCGCGGCGATGCTGCGGCCGACCGGCCTCCTGCCCTTCGCGGAGAAGCACCCCGATCGCGTGTACGACGTGGGGATCGCCGAGCAGCACGCCGTGGCGTCCGCCGCCGGCCTCGCGTACGGCGGGCTGCATCCGGTCGTGGCGCTCTACGCGACCTTCGTGAACCGTGCCTTCGACCAGGTGCTGATGGATGTGGCGCTCCACCGCGCCGGTGTCACCTTCGTGCTGGATCGTGCCGGGGTGACCGGCCCGGACGGGCCGAGCCACCACGGCATCTGGGATCTCGCGATCCTGCAGATCGTGCCTGGGATCCGTATCGCCGTGCCGCGCGATGAGGCGCGGCTGCGCGAGGAGCTCGGCGAGGCCGTCCGGATCACGGATGCGCCGACCGTGCTGCGCTACCCGAAGGGCTCGGTGAGCCCCGACCTCCCCGCCGTGGAGAGGCTGGCGGACGGTGTCGACGTGCTCGCGCGTCCGTCGTCCGCCGACGTCCTCATCGTCGGCATCGGCCCGATGGCGCACGTGGCGATGGACGTCGCGTCCCGGCTGAGCGCACAGGGCATCGGGGCGACGGTCGTCGACCCCCGCTGGGTCATCCCCGTGCCGGAGTCCCTGGTGGACCTCGCCGCCGAGCATCGGCTCGTGATCACGATCGAGGACGGCATCCGCGTCGGCGGTGTCGGTACCCGCATCCGGCAGGTGCTGCGCGAGGCCGGCGTCGACACGGCGGTGGACGAGCTCGGCGTTCCTGACGAGTTCATCGACCACGCATCCCGGGACCAGATCCTGGCGGATGCGGGGCTGACCGCGTCGAAGATCGCGCAGGACGTGGTGGCCCAGGTGCTGGGCACGCGGATCCCGGTGGCGCGTCCCACTGCCGACAGCCGTGAGCTCTGGATCCCGGAGGCGGCACGCACGCCCGACCTCGACGACTGAGGGACGGAACGAAGAAGGGCGGCCCCGGTTCTCCGGGGCCGCCCTTCTTCTGTCCGCGTCAGCGTGCCGCGATGCCGCGGATCGGCGGGTGGTGGAACGTGTCGCCGAACACACGCTCGGACGCGCCCTCACGATCCAGGTACGGCGAGGCGCCGCCGTCGATGAACGGCCATGCCGCCCCGAGGATCAGGCAGAGGTCGATGTCCTCGACCTCCGGGACGACGCTCTCGTCGAGCATGATCCGGATCTCCTGCGCGAGCCCGTCCTGCACGCGCTGCAGGATGACCGCCTCCGAGGCGGGGGACGAGCCCACGGCCCCCTTGAGGACCTTCTCCGCGGCCTTGGTCCAGCCGGTGACCTTCCCGTGCTTGTCCTTCTCGACGACCTCCGGCAGCTCGGCGAGCGCGTGGAAGTTCTCGGAGGAGAAGAAACGGTCCGGGAACGCGGCAGACATGGTGTCCTGCACGTGCGCGGCGACCTTCCAGCCGACCAGATCGATGAGCTGGAACGGCGTCATCGGCAGACCGAGCGGTGCGAAGGCCTTCTCGACGGTCAGCAGGGGAGTGCCCTCGTAGACCGCCCGGGCGGCCTCGCCCATGACCTTCGCGAGGAGCCGGTTCACGACGAACCCGGGGGCGTCCGCGGTCAGCACCGCGTTCTTGCCCAGCCCCTTGGCGACCACGAAGGCGGTCGAGAGGGTCTGCTCGTCGGTGGCCGGCGTCTTCACGATCTCGATCAGCGGCATCACCGCGACCGGGTTGAAGAAGTGGAAGCCGACGAGGCGCTCGGGGTGGCTGAGCTTCGCGCCGATCTCCTCGACGGAGAGCGAGGAGGTGTTGGTCGCGAGGATCGCGTCCGGCGCGATGACCGACTCGATCTCGGCGAACACCTGCTGCTTCACCCCGACCTCCTCGAACACCGCCTCGATCACGAAGTCGCAGTCCGCGTACTCGGACTTGTCGGTGGTGCCGCGCACGAGTCCGCGGAGCTGGTTGGCGGTGTCGCCGTCCAGACGCCCCTTGGCCTCGAGCTTCCCGATCTCCTCGTGGATGTGTGCGACGCCCTTGTCCACGCGCGCCTGGTCGAGGTCCGTGATGAGCACGGGGACCTTGAGTCGGCGCACGAACAGCAGGGCGAACTGGCTCGCCATGAGCCCCGCACCGATGATGCCGACCTTCGTGACCTTCTTGGCGAGGGACTTGTCGGGGGCTCCCACCGGCCGCTTCGCGCGCTTCTGGACGAGATCGAACGCGTACATGGAGGCAGCGAACTGGTCGCCCACCACGAGGTCGGCGAGCGCCTCGTCCTCGCGCGCGAAGCCCTCTTCCTTCGTGCCGCTGCGCGCCTTCTCCAGGAGGTCGAGCGCGACATAGGGGGAGCGCGGCACGGTGCCGATCTTCGATTCCAGCATCCCGCGTGCCATCTTGATCGCGATCGGCCACTTGGTGAGCCGCTCGATCTTGCCGGGCTCGTTCTTCCGCTCGACTTTCACCCGTCCGGACAGCACGCCGTCGGCCCACGCGAGCGAGTCCTCCAGGTAGTTGGCGGGGGAGAAGATCGCGTCGAACATGCCGAGCTCGTACGCCTGGCGCGGCTTCAGCGTACGGTTCTGCTTCAACGGGTTCGAGATCACGACCTCGAGGGCGTTCTCGATGCCGATGAGGTTGGGCAGCAGGTATGCGCCACCCCAGCCGGGGATCAGGCCCAGGAACACCTCGGGGAGCGCGATGGCCGCGGCGGACGCATCCACCGTCCGGTAGGTCGCGTTCAGCGCGATCTCCACGCCGCCGCCGAGGGCGAGCCCGTTCACGAACGCGAAGGACGGCACGCCGAGGTCGGAGAGAGCGCCGAGCACCTTGTGGCCGAGCTGGGCGATCAGCACCGCGCTCTCGCGCGACGGGACACGTGAGACGTCGGACAGATCCGCTCCCGCGGCCAGGATGTACTGCTTCCCGGTGATCCCGACGGCATGGATCTCGCCCGCGGACGCGCGCGCCCGGAGGCCGGCGAGCGTCTCGCCGAGCTCCATGAGGGTCGCCGGTCCCAGGGTGTTCGGGCGGGTGTGGTCCCGGCCGTTGTCCAGCGTGATGAGGGCGAGCACCTTGCCCGAGGGGAGACGGACGTCCCGGACGGGAGAGTGCGTCACGACCTCGTCGGCGGTGAAGGCGTTCAGCGGGGAGAAGTCGACAGCGTCGTAGTTCGTCATCGTGCGGTTGCTCACTTCTTCTTCTTGCCGTCGAAGTACGGGTTCTCCCAGATGACGGAACCGCCCTGGCCGAGACCCACGCACATCGCGGTCAGGCCGTAGCGGACGTCCGGGCGCTCGCGGAACTGCGCAGCGAGCTGGATCATGAGGCGCACGCCCGAGGCGGCCAGCGGGTGACCGATGGCAATCGCGCCGCCCCACTGGTTGACCCGGGGGTCGTCGTCGGCGATGCCGAAGTGATCGAGGAGGGAGATGACCTGGACGGCGAACGCCTCGTTCAACTCGAACAGGCCGATGTCGTCGATCGTCAGCCCGGCCTTCCGGAGAGCCTTCTCCGTGGACGGGATCGGGCCGATGCCCATGATCTCCGGCTGCACACCGGCGAAGGCGAACGACACCAGGCGCATCTTCGGCGTCAGTCCCAGCTCCTTCACGGCGCGGCCGCCCGCGAGCAGGCTCATGGTCGCGCCGTCGGTGAGCGGAGACGAGGTGCCTGCGGTCACGCGGCCGTGGGGACGGAACGGCGTCTTCAAGCCGGCCAGGTCGGCCATGGTGGTCTGCGGACGACGTCCTTCGTCCTCGGTCGCCAGGCCCCACGCACCGGTGGCGTCCTTGACGCCCACGGACACGAGGTCGGGCTGGATCTTGCCCGCGTCGTAGGCAGCCTGGGCTCGGTGCTGGCTGCGCATGCCGAAGGCATCGCTGCGTTCCTTCGTCAGGTGTGGGAAGCGGTCGAAGATGCGCTCCGCGGTGACGCCCATGTTCAGCGCTCCGGGATCGACCATCTTCTCGGCGACGAACCGCGGGTTCGGGTCGGCGTTGCTCCCGATGGGGTGGTGGCCCATGTGCTCCACGCCGCCGGCCAGGGCGATGTCGTACATCCCCATGCCGATCGAGCCGGCCATCGTGGTGACGCTCGTCATGGCGCCCGCGCACATCCGGTCGATCGCGAACCCGGGAACGGTCATCGGAAGCCCCGCCAGGATCGCGGCCGAGCGCCCCAGGGTCAGGCCCTGGTCGCCGGTCTGGCTGGTCGCCGCGATGGCGACGTCGTCGATCCTCTCCCCGGGGACGCCGGGGTTGCGCTCCATGACACCGATGATCGTCTTGACGACGAGATCATCCGCACGGGTGTTCCAGTACATGCCCTTCTCGCCGGCGCGCCCGAAGGGGGTCCGCATGCCGTCGACGAAGTAGACGTCCGAAATCTCGGCCACCTTGCCTCCAAAGTCTGGGTTTCCTTCAGCCTAGGAGGCGGCCCGTACCCGGAGGAATCGGTTGGGTCGAACCTACGAAGCTACTTCGGACGAGTCGTCCGACTCTTGCACGGAATCCACAAAGGCAGTAGCGATCAACTGTGCGGTTTCGTGAATCTGCCAGGGTCGGGCCCCGGCATCGAGGAGCGCCTGACCGATCGTCTCGGCATCCATCTGCGCGGGCGGCTCCCACGCCACGCGGCGCAGCAACTCGGGCGTCAGGAGGTTCTCCGTCGGCATGTTCAGTTCGGCGGCACGGGCCTCGACGGCGGGACGTGCGGCCTTCAGTCGCAGATCCGCCTCGGGATTGCGGTCCGCCCAGACGCGGGGCGGAGGGAGCGTGTCGCCGGGCACCCGCTCGCGGGGGAGCTCCGCCGTCGTACGCCCGCGTTCGAAGGCCGCCCACCAGCGGTCGATCTCCGTGCGGCTGGCTCGGCCGGTGAAGTCCTTGACGGCACCCAGGGCCCGCTTCGAGTCGGGATCGGCGGCGATCGCGGCGATGAGCGAGCGATCGGGGACGAGACGCCCCGGGGCGACGTCCTGGGCGATGGCCAACTCCTCGCGAGTGAGCCAGAGTTCGCGGGCGATCGCGAGCGCGCGCCGACCGCGGAGGGTGTGCAGGCCGCTCATCCGTCGCCACGGATCGGTGCGCGGCGGCTTCGTCGGGCGGTCGAGCACCGCCTGGAACTCCTGGGCGGCGATCTCCGTCTTCCCCTGCTCGGCCAGCTCGCGCGTGAGGATCTCATAGACGTCGATCAGATGAAGGACGTCGAGGGCGGCATACTCCAGCCAGCTCTGCGGCAGGGGACGCGTCGACCAGTCCGCGGCGGAGTGCGCCTTGGCGAGGCTGATCCCCAAGGTGTCCTCGACGACGGCGCCGAGGCCGACCCGCTCGTGCCCGAGGAGGCGCGAGGCGAGCTCGGTGTCGAAGATCCGCGGTGGCTCGAGGCCCAGCTCACGCAGCGAGGGCAGGTCCTGGCTGGCGGCGTGCAGCACCCACTCCTCGGTCGAGAGCACCTCCTGCAGACGGTCGAAGCGCGAGAGCGCAGGCGGGTCGAGCAGGAACACGCCCGCTCCGCGCCGGAATATCTGTATCAGGTACGCCCGCTGCGAGTACCGGAATCCTGATGCCCGCTCCACGTCCACCGCGAACGGCCCCTCGCCTGCTGCGAGCGCGGACACCGCAGCATCCAGCGCCTCGTCGTCGGCGATCACGGGGTACTCAGCCACGTGCCTGTCCTCTCATTCGCATCACGTCGATGTCCTCCGACCCCGGGGGCAGACCCGCCAGCATGCAGAGGAGTTCGGCCCAGGCCTCCACGTGAGCGTCGAAACCCGGTCGCGGCGACCAGGACGCGCGCAGCTCGATCTGCGCTCCGTCGCCCTCGTCCGCGAGACCGCCGAATCCCTTGGACAGGGTCTTCGTGGCGGTTCCGGACGCATCGTGGTAGCCCGCGCCGTGGGACGCGAGCGCATCGATGAGCCAAGACCAGGCTACGTCCGCCACGAGCGGGTCGACGCCGATATCGCTGTCCAGCGGCGCCTGCGCGAAGCAGACGACCCGCCAGGGACCGCCCCACGCGTCGGGTTCCGCAGGGTCGTGGAGGAGGAGGAACCGGCCGGTCCCGTAGAGCGACTCACCGCTCGGTTCGGGACGGATGTCTCCGGCCAGAGCGAGCGCATGGGGCGCGAGGCCCGCGGGCGCGGGGATCTCGTGCACGGTGAGGTCGCGACGCAGCGTGACGGCCCGGACTGCCTCCACGGCGTCCTCGAACGGGGAGGGCGACGGGGCAGAGGGGTGGGCCACGGCGACAGACTAGGCTGAACGCACGATGAAGAACTCCAGGCGCGCCGCCCGAATCGGCGCCTCTCCCGTTCTCCGCGGCGCGCTGGGCGGGGCTCTCGTCGGTCTCGCTGCGGCGACGGCGCTGACCACCGCGGTTCTCGGTGCGGTCGGCATCCGGGTGGCGCGACGAGTGGTGACGCCGGCCGCGCGCCGGGCCGACACCCGCATCCTGGCCCTCGATCCGGCCTCCCAGACCGTGACCCTCGAGCGCAACGACGACACGGCGCTTCCCGGCCGCTACGGGCTGTTCACGCGGGGGACCGAGGACTACGTCAAGCTCGGCAGCGTCCTCGCCGAGAGCGACGGCGGCGTCAAACGCAAGCTCCTCACCCACATCGGCCCGGACGCCCGCCTCTCGGCCGAAGCCGCGTTCTCCGGCTGGTACTACGACCGCCCGGAACAGCTGCACCTGCCCTTCTCCTCGCAGCTGATCGGCTCCGCCGTCGGCCCCTGCCCGGCATGGCTGTTCCCCGCCGAGGAGGAGACCGACGTCTGGTGCATCCAGGTGCACGGGCGAGGCACCACCCGCGCGGAGTGCCTGCGTGCCGTGCCGTTGATGCACTCGCTCGGTCTCACGACGCTGATCGTGTCGTACCGGAACGACGGCGAGGCGCCGCGCAGCCGCACCGGGCGCTACGGTCTGGGCTCGACCGAATGGCGGGACGTCGACGCGGCCATCGGCTTCGCGCGGCGGTCCGGCGCCCGCAGGATCGTGCTGATGGGGTGGTCGATGGGCGGCGCCATCGTGCTGCAGCTGGCGCTCGGCTCCGCGCACCGTGACATCATCGCGGGGATCATCCTGGATTCGCCCGTCGTCGACTGGCGGGTGGTGCTGGACTACCAGGCGCGGCTGATGAACCTGCCCAAGCCGATCGCCGGCGTCGCCATCGCCGCGCTGGAATCGGACTGGGGCACCGCCTTCACCCGCACCGGTCGCCCCATCCCCTTCGACCGGCTCGACGTCGTCGCGCGCGCCGGCGAGCTGGTGCACCCGGTGCTGATCCTGCACAGCGACGACGACGGGTTCGTCCCGTCGGACGCCTCGCACGATCTCGCCGTCGCGCGACCCGATCTCGTCGAACTCGAGGTCTTCGAGGGGGCGCGGCACACGAAGCTCTGGAACTACGACGAACGACGCTGGACGGACCGCATCCGCACCTGGCTGGAGCAGCGCGGCGTGACCCGCGAGGCCGAGGAGGCCTGAGAGCGCAGACGGCGGCGACACCGGGCGCGCCACGCGGTACTACCCCTCGCGCCCGCCGTCCATCCCTTTCCCCGGGGTGCGTCGCCGGGTCATGGTGGAGGCGTGCGATTCACTGACGATCTCAACGCCTGGGTGGCGCGGCAGCGGTGGTATGCGGGCAAGAGCCACGCCCCGCGGTTCCGGATCCTCGACGTCCAGCCCGCCCCCGAGGGCACCCGGTACCTGCTCATGGACGACGCGGGGGCGCTCCCTGCGCTGTACCAGGTACCCCTGGCGCTCATCGCCTCTCCCGGCGATGCGGAGGAGGTCATCACCGAGGAGCCCGACGGCGGCTACGTCATCGACGCGACCGGGCACCCTCCCTTCGCCATCGGGATGCTCTCGCAGATGGGGGTCGATGTCAGCCGGGTGACCGGAACCCGGGTACTCACGGCCGAGCAGTCCAACACCTCCATCGTCTTCGACCAGGACGGCGAGCCGGCGATCATCCTGAAGCTCTTCCGCACCCTTCATCACGGCGAGAATCCCGACGTCACCGTTCAGCGCGTGCTGAGCGCGGCGGGATCCCCGCACGTGCCCCGTTTCCTCGGGAGTCTCGACGCCGAGTGGCCGGACGTCGGCCGGGAGCCGGGTATCGCCCGCGGGACCCTGTGCTTCGCGCAGGACTTCCTCCGCGGCGTGCGGGACGGATGGGAGGTCGCACTGGAGGCGGCACGCGAGCGGCGGGACTTCGGAGAGGCCGCCCGCGCCCTCGGGATCGCAGTGGCCGGAGTGCACGGCGCGCTGGGGGCGGCGCTGGAGACCGTGGACGCGGGCTCGGAGGACGTGACGGCGACGGTGGCCGGCTGGCGGCGACGACTCGCGACCGCCGCAGCGGAGGTGCCCGCCGTCGCGGACCGGTTCGACGCCATCGACGACGTCTACCGTCTGGCACTGGAGCGTCCGTGGCCGCGGCTCCAGCGCATCCACGGCGACCTGCATCTCGGCCAGGTGCTGGCGGTCCCCGACGGGGGATGGCGCATCGTCGACTTCGAGGGCGAACCCCTCCGTCCCATGGAGGAGCGGGCGATTCCCGATCTCCCGCCGCGCGACGTCGCCGGGATGCTGCGCTCCTTCGACTACGCGAGCGCCGTGGGCGGCGCACCGGACGGCGCCGAGTGGGCGGCGTCGTCGCAGAAGGCGTTCCTCGACGCCTACACGGGTGCTCCCGGGTCCATCGAACTCGATCCCGTGCTGCTGCGCGCCCTCGTTCTCGACAAGGCGGTCTACGAGTCGACCTACGAGGCGCGCAACCGGCCGGACTGGCTGCCCGTCCCGCTGGCGGGGATCGACGCAGCCCTCGCGCCCCAGTCGCTCGGCTGAGTCATCCGGCGGCCGGCTCGTCGGGCTCGAGCATCAGGAAGAGGGCGCCGTAGGCCGGGAGCGAGACGGAGAAGCTCCGCAGGTCGTCGACGCGTCCCACCGTGTCGCCGGATGCCGCATCCACCACGGTGCTGTGCGGCACCAGCTGATCGGAGCGTACGGTCCCGTCCGTCGGCTCCGCGGAGAAGTTCAGCACCGTCACCTGCATCGGGGCGGGCGCCTCCGCATCGCCGTCGTCCAGGCGGTGCACGAGCACGAGCATCCCGGGATGCGCGACCTCGGGGATGTCGACCTGTGACGCGGTCGCGATGCCGTACCGGCGCCGGAGGTCCAGGATGCCCGCGAGCCGCGTGGCGAATGATCCGGGATCCTCGAGCTGGGCCGGCAGCGGGCCGTACAGCGCGCGCCCGCGCGGCATGCCCGCGGCGGAACGTGTCGCGCCCGGATCGACGTCGAGCAGGTCGTGGGCGCCGCGCTCGATCCAGCGCGTGTCGCCGGCCGCGACGAGATCGGTGACCTGCTCCGACGGGAGGGTGAGCATGCCCACGAGGTCCCAGCCGGAGAGCGCGAAGACACCGGGCTGCCATGCGTTGTACGCGCAGAGCAGGAGATGCGCATCGCGGATGACGGGAACGTCCGCGTCGGTGATGTCGTCGAGCCGCGCGACCCCCCGCGTCGCCGCGATGAGGGAGGTCGTCGTGCAGGCGATCCCGTTCTGCGTGAAGACGCGGTTGTATTCCACCGCGCCGGTGAGGACCTCCGTGAGTTCGGCGCGCACCAGCTCCGCGAGCTCCGGCCCGGTGATCTCCTCGCCCCGGAACCGGTACAGGTCGTCGCCGTGGCGCGTCGCCCAGTGCACGAGCTCGTAGGTGAGTTCGTCGTGGTTCTGCAGCCCGTGCACGAGCTGCACGGGCTGGACGCCGAGCTCGAGAGACGTGGTGAGGGCCAGACGGAGGAACTCGGTCCGCCCCGTGGCGAGGGCGTGATGGTAACCCGGACGGGCGATGAAGTCGTAGGACAGGTCGGCACCGACGGCTGCCGTGTCCCGGATGTCCTCGATCGTGAGGTTGAGCTCCTGGAAGGTGAAGCCGCCGACCTTGCGCACCATCCCGGCGATGATGTGGTTCGCCGCGTGCGAGAGGGGATGCCCTTCCGACCAGGCCGGGAGCCCCTCGGCGCTCTTCTCGACGCCGAGGAACCCGTTCGCGTCGAGGCGAAGCGCACTCGTGCCCAGCTCGCCCAGCGAGTGCAGCGCGTCGCCGATCACGAGGCGCATGCCCGCGAAGGTCGGGTCGAGCCAGTTGATCGAGGGCTGACCCTGCTTGAAGTAGTGCAGGTACACCCAGCGGCGGGTGGCCCCGTCGGGACCGATCACGGGGGCGGTCGCGCTCCAGTTGGTCTCCTTGACGCCGGGGGTGTAGAAGATGACGCGCTGGAGGGCGCCGATGATGTATCCCCGCTCCGCCAGTTCCCGCTCCGTCGCCGGGTCGAGGTTGACGCTGTCCACCCCCTCCGGCACGTCCGGGAGCAGCCCCCAGTCCTCCGGCAGGACCTCGACCATGTGGTAGATCCCGGGATAGTCCTTGAACCCCATCTCCGCGAGCCGGAAGTCGGCGCCCTTGCCGGTGTGCCCCGGAACGATGTCGTCGATCACGCTGCCGCCGTGGGTGTCCGCGACATCGCACAGGGCACGGAATTCCTCCTCGGTGCCGAAGGCGGGGTCGATCTCGGTGCTGATGCGGTCGAAGTGGCCGTCCACACTCGGGGTCTCCCGCCACCCGGCGATACCGCCCGCCCGTTTCACCGGACCGGTATGGATCGCGGTGATCCCCACGCGCTCGAACGCCGTCCAGAGCTCCTCGTCGCCCAGGGCCGCCAGGAAGGATTCCCCGGGCCGCGTGATGAGCGATAACGGGTAGGCCGTGAACCACACATCGCTCGTCGCGATGGCGCGGCGGGCATCCGGACGCGCGTAGGCGTTGCGCCACATCGCCGGCTGCCCCGCGAGCTGGCGGGCGAGGACATCCGCATCCTTGAGCATCGACTGCCGCACGAGCCACTCGACGTAGGACGGATTGGTGCCGTTGGCCGTCCGCGGGTCGGTCTTGATGCGCCGCACGCTCCCGCCGCGGAACTGGTCGCGCGGCCGCAGCCGCTTCGGCCGCGCGGGATAACGCTGCTCGTCGTAGCTGATCCCGATCTTCTCGGAATCGGCCGTCTCGTCCTCCGTCGTGTCGGGGACGGGAAGGTCGATGGGGCCGGTGTAGAGATCCTCCGGCCGATGCTCGTCACGCGCCATGCCCCCACGCTACGGAGTGCGCTCCCGCCCTCAGGGGGGACTGGCGTCGAGCATCGCTCGGGACTATGGGCCCGGGCGACCGGGGATCCCGATCAGGCGGAGCGCTTCTCGCGCACCTGCCGCTTCGCCCGCAGCAGCATCCCCGTCATGCCCGCGATCCGCAACGGCGACACGGCACGCGTCAGTCCGATGCTGCGCGGGAAGTCGTCCGGGATCCCCAGCACCTCATCGGCGGTGAGCCCGCTGATGCCCTGCGCGAGGATGCTGGCGAAACCGCGCGTGGTCGGCGCCTCGGCGGGAGCCGTCGCGTGCATCGTCACGATCCCCTCCTCACCGACCTCGATGAGGATGTAGACGGGCGACTGGCACTCGGCGACCCGCTCGGTCATCTCCGGGTGATCGGAGAACTCCGCCGGCACCGCCGGGAGCTCCTGCGAGAACTCGAGCAGCAGCTGGAGCCGTTCCGGCTCGGGGAGGGCCAGGAAATCGTCCCGGATCTCGGCCAGGCTCTCGGGCAGTTCGGTCTCGCTCATCGCCCCCATCCTCCCACGCGACGGCCCGGGGTCACCGGCCCGGGACGTCCCCCGGTTCCGACCCGGTCACGATCGGCACCCGCACGGCACTGCCCCACTCGGTCCACGACCCGTCGTAGTTGCGGACGTCCTCGAACCCGAGGAGGTGCTTCAGCACGAACCATGTGTGGCTGGAGCGTTCGCCGATGCGGCAGTACGCGATGACCGAGTCGCCGTCGCCGAGCCCCGCCTCCGCACGATAGATGGCATCCAGTTCGTCGCGCGGGCGGAACGAGCCGTCCTCCGCCACGGCGCGCGCCCAGGGCACGCTCTGCGCCGACGGGATGTGCCCGGCCCGCAGCGCGCCCTCCTCGGGGTAGGCGGGGGCCGTGGTGCGCTCTCCGCTGTACTCCTCGGCGGAGCGCACGTCGATCAGCGGATGGCCCAGGTGTGCGAGCACGTCCTCCTTGAACGCTCGCAGCTCGCTGTCGTCGCGTTCCACGATGGGGTACTCGGTGGGCTCCCGGTGGGACGGTTCCGTCGTCAGCGGGCGCTCGTCCGCGATCCACCGGTCGCGACCGCCGTCCAGCAGCCGGACGTCCTCGTGGCCGAACAACGAGAACACCCAGAGCGCGTAGGCGGCCCACCAGTTGTTCTTGTCGCCGTAGATGACCACCGTGTCGTCGCGGGCGATGCCCTTGCGGCTCATCAGCTCGGCGAACCCCTCGCCGTCGAGGTAATCGCGCACGACGGGGTCGTTGAGTTCCGTGTGCCAGTCGATCTTCACCGCGCCGGGGATGTGGCCGGTCTCGTACAGCAGGACGTCCTCGTCCGATTCCACGACCACGAGGCCCGGGGTGCCCAGGCGTTCCTGCAGCCAATCGGCGGAGACGAGGCGCTCGGGATGCGCATAGGCGGCGAACTTCTCGGATGTGGTGTCGGGCTCGACGGTCACGGGGGGTGCTCCTCGTCTTCGGACGTAAGGGGACGGCGTAGGCTGATAACCGTCTGCTTCGACCCTAGATTCCCTCGGGCACGCGACGCATCCTTCAGGTAAACAGGGGACACAGGACGCACATGACCTCCACCGCGCCGTCGACCGGCATCGTCCGTCTGTCCGAACGGGCCCCGCACGTCTCGGGCGCCGACATGGTCGCCTCCCTCGTGCCGCCTCCGCAGTTCTCCGACGCGTCCTTCGCGTCCTACCGCGCAGACGACGCGTATCCCTCCCAGCAGGACGCCAAGGACACGCTCACGGAGTTCGCGGGCGGGACCGCGCCCCAGGCGAAGAAGGGTCTGTTCCGCCGCGCGCCCAAGACGCCCGAGCGTAAGCCCGGGGTGTACCTCGACGGCGGATTCGGCGTCGGCAAGACGCATCTGCTCGCCTCGATCTACCACGCGATGCCGGCCAGGAGGAAGTACTTCGGATCGTTCATCGAGTACACCGCGCTGGTGGGGGCGATCGGCTATCAGCAGACCGTTGAGCTGTTCCGCGGGGCCGATCTGCTCTGCATCGACGAGTTCGAACTCGACGATCCGGGCGACACGATGGTGATGACCCGGCTGCTGGGCGAACTCGTCGCGACCGGGACCAAGCTCGCTGCCACTTCGAACACGCCGCCGAACGCGCTGGGGGAGGGGCGCTTCGCCGCGCAGGACTTCCTGCGCGAGATCAGCGCGATGTCCGCCAGTTTCGAGACCCTCCGCATCGACGGCGTCGACTTCCGCCAGCGTGCCGTGGACGGCCACGCTGTCGTGCTCGACGACGACGGGTACGAGCAGGCGATCTCCGCCGCGGCCGCATCCGGTGTCGTCTCCGACGACGCCTTCGACGCGCTCATCCGCCACCTCGCCACCGTGCACCCCTCCCGGTACATCCGGCTCATCGAGGGGCTGAGCACCATCGGGCTGCGCGACGTGACCGTCCTGACCGATCAGTCCGCGGCCCTGCGCTTCGTGGCGTTCATCGACCGCGCCTACGACGCGCAGATCCCCCTCCGCGCCACGGGCGCCCCGCTCGACACGGTCTTCGGAGACGAGATGCTCGCCGGGGGCTACCGGAAGAAGTACCTGCGGGCGATTTCGCGGCTCATCGCGCTCACCCACTCCTGAGGCGTCTCCCGGGTATTCCGGGGCAGCCTCCCCGGTGCTCGAAACATGATGTTCACCTCATCCGCCATCCTGTAACGCCGCCGTAACGGAGCGCGCATCTCGCTGGAACGGCCCGTCGCGAGACTTAGCGAGCCCGAAGCCTCCGCAACCCGTCTGAATGCGGTCGCCTCGGTACTCCGAGTAACACGACATGGATGAGGAATCTCATGGACAGCGGAAATCTCGCCTGGTCCGTCGCAGCGACGGCACTTGTGCTATTTATGACGCCCGGTGTGGCGTTCTTCTACGGCGGGCTGGTGAAGGCCAAGAGTGTCGTCAGCATGATGATGATGAGCTTCGGCGCACTCGGACTCGTCAGCGTGCTGTGGATCCTCTACGGCTTCAACATGAGCGCGGTCGACAGCACGTGGGCCTTCGCCGGTAACCCGTTCAGCGACTTCGGCCTCGGCGGCCTCGACAGCGACGGCCTCGTCGGTGCGACCTTCGGTGCCACGTTCGCGATCATCACGGTCGCCCTGATCTCCGGTGCGATCGCCGACCGTGCGAAGTTCGGCTCCTGGCTGATCTTCGCCGGCATCTGGGCGACGGTCGTCTACTTCCCGGTGGCCGCGTGGGTCTGGGGCGGCGGCTGGATCATGGGTCTGGGCGAGACCTTCGGGTTCTCCGCCGAGGTCATCGACTACGCCGGTGGCACCGCGGTGCACATCAACGCCGGTGCGGCAGCGCTCGCGCTCGCTCTGGTCCTCGGCAAGCGCATCGGCTTCCAAAAGGGCATCACGAAGCCCCACAACGTACCGCTCGTCATGCTGGGCGCTTCGATCCTCTGGTTCGGCTGGTTCGGCTTCAACGCCGGCGCGGAAGGCACGGCCGGGCTGCTGGGCACGGGTGACTCGTCGGTCGGACTCATCATCATCAACACGGTCGGTGCCACGGCCGCGGCGATCCTCGGCTGGCTGCTGATCGAGAAACTGAAGGACGGCAAGGCCACGTCGGTCGGCGCGGCATCCGGTGCCGTCGCGGGTCTGGTCGCCATCACCCCGGCCTGCGCCAACCTCACGCCCGGCTGGGCCCTGCTGCTCGGTGTCGTCACCGGTGCGGTCTGCGCCCTCGCGGTCGAACTGAAGTGGAAGCTCGGCTTCGACGACTCCCTCGACGTGGTCGGCGTCCACCTCGTCGGCGGCATGATCGGAACGCTCTACCTCGGCTTCTTCGCCACCGGCACCGGACTGTTCGTCGGCGGCAACGCCGAGCAGCTGGTCATCCAGTTCGTCGCGGCCTTCGGTGTCCTGATCTACTCCTTCGTCGTCGCCTGGGTCATCGGCTTCGCGATCGAGAAGACCATCGGCTTCCGCATCAAGAACGACGACGAGCTCGCCGGCGTCGACACGGTCGTGCACGGCGAGGAGGGCTACTCGCTCGTCGAGCAGGCCTGATCCCTCATCCACACAGCAGATGCCGGGGGCATCGCGGGCGACCGCGGTGCCCCCGGCATCGTCCGTAGGGTGTGAGGATGGCTTCGCTCCGGTCCCTGTTCGCCCGCCTCGCCCGCGTCCTCACCCCGGCCCGAACGACGGTCCCGTCCGCTCCCGCCCCGACGACCGTCGAGGTCTCGCCCACGGACGTGCGCGGGCTCGTGCTCGGCTACGACCCGCGACGCGACGGGCGCGCGGATGCGGGCGAGATCGGCTGGACCTGGGTGCCCTTCGCGGAACGGGACGGCCGCGGCAAGGACCGCCCGGTGCTCATCATCGCGCGGCAGAGCGCGGACCGCGTCTACGCAGTCAAGCTGACGTCGCGCTCGCACGCGGGGGAGCGGGAGTACGTCCCGATCGGCAGCGGCCCCTGGGACGCACAGGGCAGGCCCTCCTGGGTGGATCTGGACCAGCTGTACAGCGTGCACGTCGAGGGCCTCCGCCGCGAGGGCGTCGCGCTCGATGCGGCGCGCTTCGACGTGGTCGCCCGCGCTCTGCAGGCGCGGTACGGGTGGCGGCGCGCGTGATCCATCCCGCCCGCGTCCTCGTGGTCAGATGGGCGTCTCCGGCGCTGCCAGGATGGCTAGCGTGATGAAGAAGTCTGTCCTGGCCACCGCGGTCCTGGGCGCGGTACTGCTGTTCACCGCCTGCTCCTCGAACACGGGGAAGGATGCGGCTCCGGCGGGCGCGACCGTTCCCCCCGCCCCAGACCTCCCCGACTACGCGGCGACGCTCGAGGAGAAGATCCCCGCGGTCATGGCCGAGAACGCCATCCCGGGTGTGGTCGTCCTGGTGGAGTCCCCGTCGCGCGGCGACTGGTCGGCGACCTTCGGCACCGCCGAGATCGGCGCCGAGATGCCGATGGCGCTGAGTGATTCCTTCCGCATCGGCAGCAACACGAAGACGATGACCTCCACCGTCATCCTCCAGCTCGTGCAGGAAGGCGTCCTCGCCCTCGACGAGCCGATCTCCACCTTCCGCCCGGATGTCCCCGGCGGCGACGACATCACCATCGCGAATCTCGCGGAGATGCGCAGCGGCCTGTACAGCTACACCTTCGATCCCGCTTTCAACGCCACGCTCGATGAGGATCCGCAGAAGGCCTGGACGGCCGACGAGCTGCTGGCGATCGCGTTCTCCCATCCGGTGAATGCCGCGCCGGGGGTCGAATTCGAGTACAGCAACACGAACATCGTCCTGCTCGGTGTCGTGATCGAGCAGCTGACCGGCATGTCCGCGTCGGAGGCGTTCGCCGAGCGGATCTTCGAACCCCTGGGTATGACGCACTCGCTGCTGCCGCTCGCCGACGACTGGTCGATCCCGGGAGCTCATGCCCGCGGTTACCAGTTCGGCACCAATGTCGAGACGATCGACAGTTACGCCGTGCCCGCGGACGAGCTCGCCGACGCACTGGACGGCACTCTGCTGCCGATCGATCAGACCGATGCCAACCCCTCCTGGGCGTGGACGGCGGGCGGGGCGATCTCCACGCCGGACGACCTCGCCGTGTACGTCAAGGCGCTCGTGGGCGGCGGTCTCCTGGACGAGTCGACCCAGAAGCTGCGCATGGACAGCATCCGGCCCATGACGCCGGGCGCGCCCGTCGCCTACGGGCTGGGGATCGCGCAGTTCGCCCCCGGGATCCTCGGACACGACGGGCAGCTGCCGGGATACTCGTCGTTCATGGTGCACAACGCGCAGACCGGCGACACGATCATCATCGCGTGCAACCTCTCGGCATCGCCCGTCGACGGCGAGAACGCGGCCGTGGTGCTCGGGAAGCTCCTGATCGGGGCGCTCTACGGCGCGGCGGACCTGCCCGATCCGGCCGCGCCCGCCGCGACCACGCCTGCCGCGGGCTGACGGACGGGATCGCGTACGTCTTCTCACCGCCCCGCGACGCACGGGTGGCCGAGGTGGCCCGGCTCTTGCCGGCGCGCTTCGTGGTGCCCCCGTTTTGGGACGTCTTCTCTCGCGCACCTGGTGTCCTGCGCGATCGTGGGCGAGCCTGTACGGACACACCCGACCCCCCGGGGGTGGACCTGACGAGGAGATATCGTGAGAAAAAGAGCAATGGCGCTCTCCGCGCTGATCGTGGCGGCTGTCGTGATGGTGCCGACTGCACCAGCCCTGGCCGGTGAAGGCCCGGGCAAGGGCGGCGGCGGCGCGAGCAGCGGCTCCCACCACGGCGGCAAAGGCGGCGGTGGCAACGGCAACGGCAACCACCACGGCCATGGGCCAGGCCGTGGCGGTGGCGGCGGTGCGAATGACGACACGAGCAGGTTGCTCAAGGCCGTGACGGTCAACGGCATCCTGCAGCACGAACGTGCCTTGCAACGCATCGCCAACAACAACGGCGGTACGCGCGCGTCCGGCACCCCCGGCTACGACGCCTCGGCCGCCTACGTGAGCGAACAGCTCAGGAAGGCGGGCTACTCCGTCTCGACGCAGGAGTTCGAGTTCTCCTACTTCGAGGAGACCGGTCCGGCAGCGCTCAGTCAGGTGTCGCCGACTCCCACGGACTACGAGACGGCGACGCTCGAGTACTCCGGGAGCGGCGAGGTGACCGGCGCCGTCGTTCCCACGACGAACGTCGTCATCCCCGCCACCGAGGAGCCGAGCTCGACCTCCGGATGTCTGGCCGAGGACTTCGTGCCCGCGTCCGAGACCGAGCCCCAGGTCGCCCTGATCCAGCGGGGTACCTGCACGTTCGGCGAGAAGGTCGCCAATGCGGTGGCCGCGGGATATGACGCGGTGGTCCTCTTCAACGAGGGCAACCCCGGTCGTACCGAGCTGCTCACCGGCGTCACGATCGGCGGGCCCGTCGAGGTGCCGGTTGTCGGGGTCAGCTACGCGGACGGCGTCGCGCTCTACGACGCATCCGTGGCCGGACCCACCACGGTGACGGTCACCACATCCACCGTCTCCGAGGTCCGTACGACGGTGAACGTCCTGGCGGATTCGCCGCGGGGTGACGCGAACAAGACGATCGTCGTCGGTGCGCACCTCGACTCGGTGACCGCGGGACCGGGCATCAACGACAACGGCAGCGGCACGGCGGTCACCCTGGAGACCGCCATCCAGATGTCCAAGCTGGGCGTGAAGCCGGTTCAGAAGCTCCGGTTCGCCTTCTGGGGCGCGGAGGAGAGCGGGCTGCTGGGATCGACGCACTACGTCGCGAACCTCACCGATGCGGAGCTGGCGACGATCTACGCGAACCTCAACTTCGACATGCTCGGTTCGACGAACTACGCGCGATTCGTGTACGACGGCGACGGATCGGCCGACCCCGACGGGCTCGCGGGCCCTCCCGGATCGGCGCAGATCGAGACGATCTTCACCGACTACTTCGCCGGTAAGGGACTCGCCAGCGCACCGACGGCCTTCGACGGACGTTCGGACTACGGGCCGTTCATCGCCGTCGGCATACCGGCGGGTGGCCTGTTCAGTGGCGCCGAGGGGATCAAGACGGCCGAGGAGGTGGCTCTGTTCGGCGGCACGGAAGGTGCACCGTACGACCCCTGCTACCACCTGGCCTGCGACACGGTGAACAACCTGAGCACCGCGGCGCTGAACGAACTCGGCGACGCGGCCGCGCACGCCATCATGACGCTCGGCGTGAGCAAGACCGGCTTCTTCGAAGACGGCAGCCGAGTCGCCCCGCTTCCGCAGATCGACGTGAACAACCTCGACTACTGGGGCAGCAAGCCGATCCGCTGATCGGATCGGAACCCGGGTCCGGCCGCACTTCGGTGGGGTCGGACCCGTGGTGTGCGCACCGGGCTCACCATCCGTCCGCCCGGTCTCGCTGAGGGGCATCCGGCCGTCCCCGTCTGCCCGCGGTAACTCATCCCACTCAGCGGCCGGTTCAGGGAGGGCAGTCCATGCGTGCGTCGGTCGTCGATCGGAGTTCGGATCGCGTGACGCGTTCGCCTTGCTACCCGCTCGGGCGTGCGGCGCCTCGCACGCGAACGTCTACGGGCGGAGGAGATTCGGCGGGCGGAGGAGCCGAAGCGGATGGTTCGTCCTCCGCCCGCCGAATCTCCTCCGGTCGTCAGGGAGCGACCTCCGCTGGGCGACAAAAAACCCCCGGGGAACCGGGGGTGTTCTGTGGGCGATGCCGGACTCGAACCGACGACCTCTTCCGTGTGAAGGAAGCGCGCTACCAACTGCGCCAATCGCCCATCGGCCACGTGGGCCGGTAACCGAGCATACCGGATCCGCAGGCACGCTTTTGCACGCTTCGGGAGACACGCGCGGGGCGACATCGGTTTTGCGTCGGTGTGAATCTGGGCTAAAGTCATTGAAGTGCCCGAGAGATCGGGAAGAACACATGCGGATGTAGCGCAGTTGGTAGCGCATAACCTTGCCAAGGTTAGGGTCGCGAGTTCGAGTCTCGTCATCCGCTCGAGTGTGAGGGTTCCCCTTCGGGGGAGTCCCGCAACGTGGGTCGAACCACATGGTGGCGTGGCCGAGCGGCTAGGCACCGGCCTGCAAAGCCGTTTACACGGGTTCGAATCCCGTCGCCACCTCCACTCCTGGGTGAAAACCCGGTAGCACTATGGGCGATTGGCGCAGCGGTAGCGCGCTTCCCTGACACGGAAGAGGTCACTGGTTCGATCCCAGTATCGCCCACAGAGAGAAACCCCCGGGAAACCGGGGGTTTTCTTCGTTTCCCGGCCCGGGGCGCGGCGGTGCGGGAACGTACCCTGGAATCATGCTGATCGGCCTCATCCGTCCCATCGAAACCCGCACCGTCGAGGTGAAAGGCGAGGGCCTGCGTGCCATCGCCGAGCAGCTGACCGCACCCGAGGGCTGGGAACTCGTCTCCGCCCCGGCGTTGCCGGCCAAGGGCACGACGGAGCTCCACGCCACCGCCACGTTCGCCCGGCGTGACGGACTTCAGCAGATCGAGGCCGAGGACCGCGACGCCCTTATGGCGAAGGTCCCGGAGGGGTGGCAGTTGCTGAGCATCCGGCGCGCGTGACGGGTCCGTGCCCGTCCGTTCACCGGACGAGGCACGGCTGTCAACCCGATGCGACCGGCATGGTGTCCGATGCACGCTGGGTGTCCGACACCCGCACCGACGTCGCCGGTCCGGTACGGTCGTGCCGCGTGCGGCGCAGCCGTGCACCGGCGGAAAGGTACCCATGACCTCCGCGCTGGTCCTGAACTGCACCCTGAAGCCCTCGCCCGCCGATTCGAGCACGCACAAGCTCGCCGGCGAGGTCGCCGCCGCACTGAGCGAACAGGGCGTGACCCTGGATGGCGAGATCCGCGTCGTGGACTTCGACGTCCGCCCCGGCGTGGAGAAGGACATGGGCGGTGGCGACCAGTGGCCGCAGATCCGGTCCCGCATCCTGACCGCGGACATCCTGGTGCTCGCGACGCCCACGTGGATGGGGCACCACTCCAGCGTCGCCGCCCGCGTCCTGGAACGGCTCGATGCCGAGCTCTCGGAGACGGATGCCGAAGGCCGCCCGATCCCGTTCGGGAAGGTCGCGCTGGTCGTCGTGGTAGGCAACGAGGACGGTGCCCACAAGATCACGGCCGATCTGTTCCAGGCCCTGAACGACGTCGGCTACACGATCCCCGCGCAGGCGGCGGTCTACTGGAACGGCGAGGCGATGCACACGACGGATTACCTCGAGCTCCCTGAGGTGCCCGAGCAGGTCGCCTCGGCGACGGCGACCGCCGCGCGCAACGCGGCACATCTCGCGCAGCTCCTGCGGACGAATTACCCGGCCGGCTGACGCGACGCGCTCCCGACCCGCCCCGGCGGCTCGGGCAGAATACCGGCATGGCCGCTGACCCGGAAGCGAGGATCGACGAGATCGCGCGGGAACTCCTCGCGGTGCCGCCGTCGGAGTTCGTCTCCGCCCGCAAGACCCGCGCAGCGGAGGAATCGGATCCCGATCTCGCCGCTGCCGTGCGGGGCCTGCGCAAGCCCCTGCTCTCCGCGTGGATCGTGAACCTGTTCGGCAAGGAGCGCCCGGACGACCTCGGGCAGGCCCTGGAGCTCGCCGCCCGGCTCCGTGCCGCGCAGGCGCAGCTCGATGCGCAGGAGCTCGCCCGCCTCGGCCGGGAGCGCCGCCGGCTCGTGGACGCACTGGCCCGGAACGCGGCCGCGCTGGCCGAGACGCGCGGTGAACGGGTGAGCGCCGCCACGCTGGACTCCGTGCGCGAGACCCTGAACGCCGCGATGTTCGATCCGGGCGCCGCGAATGCCGTCGCGTCCGGTCGGCTCCTGCGTCCGCTCGAGGCATCGGCGGCCGCGCCCGCGGACCTGGCGGACGCCGTCGCCGGGTACCTCGATCCGCCGGAGCCGGAATCCGCGGATCGACCCGCGTCACGGACTCGGGGGCGGACGGAGGCCGGCGACGGGAAGCGGGGCGAGGCCGCAGAGGCGGAGCGGGCAGCACGGGCCGAGGAGGCCCGGATCGCCGGGGAGGAGGCGACGCGCGCGGAGGACGTCGCTCACGACGTCGAGGAGCGGGCGGTCGCGGCGCGAGAGCACGCCGACGGGATCGCCGAACGCGTGACCGAGCTCGAAGCGGAACTGTCCGCGGCGCGGCAGGAGGCGGAACGCTCCCGCGCCCATGCGGAGGAACTGGATGCGGAACGGGCCGAGGCGAAGGAACGGGCGGAAACCGCCCGAGCCCGAGCCGCCGCGGCCGAGCGTCGGGCGAAGGGCTGACACCTCCCGCGCGCCGCGCACGACGGGCGCTACCCGGTTGCGCGGAGACTGCGGGGGTCCGGCTCGTTCCACCGCTGGATCGTCTGCACGACCCAGAACGCCGCGAATACCAGGAGGGCGCCGGATTCGCCCCAGAAGACCGCGCCCGGCCACACCGGGGTGAGGACCAGCATGAGCACGAGGTCGACGGCGAGGGCGATCGGCGCAGCCGTGTAGACGGCACGATGCCACGGTCTGACCGGCGCCTCGCCGGCCTCCCGCTCCCGCGGCCACGCGTTGATCGCCGGCACCACGCCGAAGGCGGCGAAGAAAGCGATCGTCACCGCGTAGTGCAAGTCCAACGGCAGCGCGTCGTTGAATGGGAAGCCCTCGTTCAGCGGGGCCACGAAGGCGAAGAGTCCGATCGAGACCGCGACCACGAGCGCGAGCACCACCGGGATGAGCGTGCCGGCCGCGCGCTGACGCTGGATGCGGCGGAGCACGAGCGCGAGGGCCGCGACGATGACGACCATCACGATGTACACGACGACGCCCGTCCGCACCGTCGGCAGGAACTCCTCGGGCACGCAGGGTGTGTCCGCCGGGCACACGCGTTCGGGGGTCGCGGCATCCGTTTCGTAGCCGGTGGGGATGATCGCGATCAGCGGGGCGAAGACCGCCGCCACGTTGAGGAACATGCTCTCCGCGTCGCGTCCGGAGAGGGCGAGCAGCGCCAGCGCGACGGCGACGAGGCATGCGGTGAACACGCCGCCGGCCGGGGTGTAGAAGTAGTGGCTGATCGACAGGAGCGGGGGGCGGCCCGTGACGATCACCTGCGAGGCGACGGCCGTGAGCAGGGCCACGACGATGAGGGCGAGTGACAGCCGCAGGTAGCGGTGGGTGCGCTGCGCCGCGGTGGAGCCGTCGCCCGCGCTCATCAGTTGCGTCCCGTCTCCAGCGGCTGCGAGCCCCGTGACGCCGAACGGTCCCGACTTCGCGGGGAACCCAGCAGGGCCAGCATCCGTACCACCGTCGTCTCCCCGGTCAGGATGACCGCGCAGAGCACCGCGATCGAACCCGGGATGAACACCAGCAGATCGTCGATCCGCTCCCAGGCGATCGGGCTCCACACCGCGACCCAGGTGAGCACGAGCGACAGTGCGGTGGTGGCCTGCCCCAGCACGCTGATCAGCACGAAGACCACCGCGCGTTCCCGGTGACGGGCGGCGGAGCGCTTGGAGAGATGGAAGTCGAGGCCGAAGGCCAGCAGCAGCACGGCGAACAACGACAGCAGGACGCCGAGATCGTCCGGGGTGAGATCGCGCATGCGTTCACTATGGCGCACCGGGTCGGGCCCCGGGCCGTAGTGCGGGTGCGTGGCGCCGCCGGCGACCCGGGGCCCGTCAGCGGGCGAGCGGCAGGACGGCGAGTGCCACCACGAGGGGTGCGGCCAGGAGGCCCCACAGCACGAAGTGCCGCCACGGGACCTCCACGCCCTCGGCGCGCAGACGCGCGTGCCAGAGCAGGGTCGCGAGCGACGCCCAGGGCGTGACGAGCGGCCCGGCGTTGACCCCGACCAGAAGAGCCGCCAGTCGCGCCGGCGAGTCGGCCGCTGCCGGTTCGAGAGCGAGATAGGCCGGCAGGTTGTTGTTGACGTTGGCCGCCAACGCGCCGGCGCCCGCCACTCCCCACAGGGAGGCGAGGTCGTCGCCCGATCCCAGCCAGGCGGTGACGAGCTGGAGGAGGCCCGCGGCATCGGCGACCCCCGCGGCCAGGAAGAGCCCGGAGGCGAACAGCAGCATCGACCAGGGCACGAGCGAAGGATGCAGCGCCCCGCGAGCTCGCCATCCGTAGACCGCCAGCAGCACGAGGGCAGCGACGGTCGCCGGGATCCAGGGCTCGAGGCCGGACACGAGCAGAGGCATCATCGCCGTGACCGTGCCTGCGCTGATCCAGAACAGCACGGGGTCGACGAGGTGGGGGAGCGGCGCAGGGGCGAACCGTCCACGCAGACGCGTCGCGTATCGCACCCAGAGCAGCAGCACCGTGATGCCGATGGCGATGGCCGCCGGACCGGCCATCAGGAGCACGAACGCAGCCGGGTCCGCGGACGGCATTCGGTGCACCGCGAGCAGGTTGGTGAGGTTCGACACCGGGAGCACGAGGGAGGCGGTGTTGGCCAGCCACACCGTCGTGAACGCGAACGGCAGGGCGGGCAGGCCGTTCGCGCGTGCCACCGCGATCACCACGGGGGTGAGCAGAACGGCGGTGGTGTCCAGGGAGAGGAAGGCCGTGCACAGGACGGCGAGGAGCACGACGAGAAGCCAGAGGACGATCGTGCGACCCCGAGAGAGCCGCGCGAGGAGACTCGCCGTCACGTCGAAGACGCCGGCTCGTGCGGCGAGTTCGGCGACGACCGTCACCGAGGCCACGAACACCAGCACCGGCCAGACCCGCTCCGCGATCGTCCGCGCCTCGTCGACGGGCAGGACACCGGACGCCATGGCGATCACGCTCGCGCCGAGCAGACCGCATCCGACCAGGGCGAGCTTCACTCATCCATCATCGGGCCCGGCGGGGGCGCACGCGCGCCGGACACCCGCCGTCTCGAGGGATGCCGACATCTCATCTTCTCTGAAACTCGCCCGGGCACCGGGGGTTTTCCCGCCCGGGACGGCCGCGCCGTTAGCCTGACCCGTCGGGGGATCCGCCGATCGGCGTGCCCTGAGGGGCGGATGCAGGTGACGGCGCGGGGCGCCGCCGCCTTCGCACGAGCCCGACGATGAGAGGGGTCTCGCGTGGTTGTCGCGCTGTGGGTTTTCGGCGGGCTGGTCTCGCTGCTGTTCGTTCTGGCCGGAGGGGTGAAGCTGTTCGCGCCGAAGCGGCGTCTGATCTCCTGGGGCATGGCCTGGACCCAGCGGGTCCCCGGTCCCGTGGTGAGGCTCATCGGGCTGGTCGAGGTCGTTGCCGCCGCGGGCATCGTTGCAGCGCTCGTGCTGCAGGACCAGTGGGCGCCCCTGGCGTGGTGGGTCGTCGCGGCGTGCGCTCTCGTGCTCACCGCGCTGATGATCGGTGCGGTCATCGTGCACCTGCGTCGCAAGGAGAATCCGGTCGTCCCCGCTGTTCCGGGAGCCCTCGCGCTCGCGACCCTCGTGATCGCCGCGCTGCTCGCCTCCGCCTGGCCGGGCGGAGTCCTCGCCCCGACGGGTGCGACCCCGGACAATCCGATCTGGACCGGAGACACGAAGCCCGATCCGGTGCCCGCCGACAAGGTCGTGCTCAGTCAGCCGAAGGACATGTACCGGCACAAGGACGCGCCCACCGAGTGGTGGTGGCACGTGGGCACGCTGCGTGCCGGCGACCGGGAGTTCGGCTTCGAGGTCAACGCCAGCTCCTTCGTCGGCCAGGGCTTCGCGATGACGCAGGTCTCCCTGAGCGACATCGACGCCGAACAGCACTACGAGCACACCCAGATCTACGTACCCGAGCCCCTGGGCAACTTCGACGTGTCCACGTGGGCCGAGGGCGATCCGAGCAAGGACTGGTACGCACGCATCGGTGACCGCGAGTGGGCGGTCGGCGGGTTCAACGTGCTGGCGGGCGGCTCCGGATACACGGACGCACCGACCGTCACGATCGAGGGCGACGGCTCCGGGGCCTCCGCGATGGCCGTCCTGGACGGCGACGCTGTGGGGCAGATCGTGCTGCTCCAGCCCGGATCCGGGTACACCGGCACGCCGACCGTGACCCTCAGCGGGGGTGGCGGTTCCGGCGCCGAGGCGCGGGTGGTCCGCAACGCGGTGTCGATGACGGCGCCGCAGGAGGATCCGAGTCAGGACATCGCCGTGCAGGCCCTCGTCACGGATGCGGAGTCCGGCAGCGAGATCGAGTTCGACCTCACCTTCTCGCAGCAGGGCCGGCCGTTCTACGTCTTCGGGACGGGCATCGAGCCGAGCGCCGAGACGCACTCGATCACCGAGGACAACTACTACTTCTCCTACACCCGCCTCGACGCCGCCGGCACCGTGTCGATCGACGACGAGGTGTTCGAGGTGACCGGGACGACGTGGATGGACCACGAGTACGGCTACTTCGGGGGGAACTCCTCCGACTCCCGCATCCGCTGGCTCCTGCAGGATATGCAGCTCGACAACGGCTACACGATCTTCAACGCCGGGGTCATCGGCGAAGGCTACAAGCCCGAGATCGACGTGACCGTCGACGCCTACTCCACGCTGCAGGACGAGGCGGGCGAGCTCTACTACGTCGCCAGCCGGATCACGCCGATCGGCGAGCTGTGGACCAGCCCGCGCACCGGGCGCGCGTACGCCCAGCAGTACCGTGTGGAGATCCCGTCCTTCGACGCCGAGTTCACCGTCACGACGCGTCTGCAGGACCAGGAGTTCGCGGCATCCGGGGCCCCCATCTACGAGGGGACGGCGGATGTCGTGGGCACGATCCTCGGCGAGGACGTGACCGGCGACTCCTGGATCGAGCAGGCCTTCTGACGCGGCGCCCTCGGTGCCCGTCCGCATCCGGCCGCACGAGCCGGGTCGCGGGTGGGCGCCGAGGCGCGCGCGATAGACTGGCGAGATGGATCTCCTCGCACGCTCCGTCGGCGTGATCCGCGCTGCGTGCGTCGGCGACATCGGCACTCGAACGCTGCAGGCCTGAGCGGGCAGGACGCGGGCTGCGTCCGAAGCTGAGTAGCCTCTGACCAGACCCCATCCTTGGAGAGTTTCCGTGACTGACGTCATCCTTCCGTCGGACGTGTCCTATCCCGCCGACGGCTTCGCCCTCTTCCCCGACCGCTCGGTCGTCGCCCTCCGGGTCAACGGCGAGCTGAAGGACCTCGCGACGTCGGTCACCGCCGACGACGCCGTGGAGCCGGTGACGATCGATTCGCCCGACGGTCTCGACATCCTGCGCCACTCCGCCGCCCATGTGATGGCCCAGGCCGTGCAGCGGATCAAGCCGCAGACGAACCTCGGCATCGGCCCGCCGATCACCGACGGCTTCTACTACGACTTCGGGACGGACGAGCCGTTCACGCCCGAGGACGTCAAAGCCATCAAGAAGGAGATGGAGCGCATCGTCCGCGAGAACCAGCGCTTCGTCCGCCGCGTGGTGACCGAGGAGGAAGCGCGCGCCGAGCTGGCCGGCGAGCCGTTCAAGCTGGAGCTGATCGACCTCAAGGGTGGCAACAAGGAAGCCGCCGAGGGCGCATCCGTCGAGGTCGGCGCCGGTGAGCTCACCATCTACGACAACGTGACCAAGGATGGCGAGGTGGCCTGGCGCGACCTCTGCCGCGGTCCGCACGTGCCCACTACGCGCACCATCGGCAACGGCTGGGACATCCAGCGCATCGCCGGGGCGTACTGGCGCGGCAGCGAGAAGAACCCGCAGCTGCAGCGCATCTACGGCACGGCCTGGCCCACCAAGGACGCCCTCCGCGCCTACCAGCAGCGCCTGGAGGAGGCCGCCAAGCGCGACCACCGCAAGCTCGGCAAGGAGCTGGACCTCTTCTCGTTCCCGGACGAGATCGGCTCGGGCCTGAGCGTCTGGCACCCCAAGGGCGGCATCATCCGGATGGAGATGGAGCAGCACGCCCGTCACCGGCACGTCGAGGGCGGCTACACCTACGTCTACACGCCCCACATCGCCAAGGAGGACCTGTTCCTCCAGTCGAACCACCTGGTGACGTACCGCGAGGGCATGTTCCCGCCCATCCACATGGATGAGGAGCGGGATGCCGAGGGCACCATCACCAAGGCGGGCAACGACTACTACCTCAAGCCCATGAACTGCCCCATGCACATCCTGATCTACAAGGAGCGTGCGCGCAGCTACCGCGACCTGCCCATGCGGCTCGCGGAGAACGGCACCGTCTACCGGAACGAGCTCTCCGGCGCGCTGCACGGGCTCACCCGCGTGCGCGGCTTCACCCAGGACGACTCGCACCTGTTCGTCACCCCCGAGCAGCTCGAGACGGAGGCCACGCGGGTCCTGGAGTTCGTGATCTCCATGCTCCGCGACTTCGGTCTGAACGACTTCGAGCTCGAACTCTCCATGCGCGACGACGAGAAGTCGAAATGGATCGGGACGGACGAGTTCTGGGAGTACTCGACCAACGCCCTCCGCAACGTCGCCATCGCCAGCGGACTGAAGCTCACCGAGGTCCCCGGCGAGGCCGCGTTCTACGGTCCGAAGATCGACCTGAAGACGCGCGACGCGATCGGCCGCGTGTGGCAGCTGTCCACGGTGCAGGTGGACCCGAACCTGCCCGAGCGGTTCGAGCTCGAGTACACCGGTCCGGACGGCGAGAAGCACCGGCCGATCATGATCCACCGTGCGCTGTTCGGATCGATCGAGCGGTTCTTCGCCATCCTCCTCGAGCACTACGCCGGTGCCTTCCCGGTGTGGCTGTCGCCGGTCCAGGTCGTCGCCATCCCGGTCGCCGCGGAGTACGGTGACTATCTCGACGCGATCGTGGAGCGCCTGCGCGCCCACGGCGTCCGTGCCGAGGTCGACCACTCCGACGACCGGATGCAGAAGAAGATCCGCACCCACACGACGCAGAAGGTGCCGCTGCAGCTGATCGCGGGGGAGCAGGACCGCTCCGCAGGGACCGTCTCGTTCCGTTTCCGCGACGGAACCCAGACCAACGGCATCCCGGTCGACGAGGCCGTGCAGCGGATCCTGCTGGCGATCGCGCAGAAGACGCTGGTCGACACCGCGGAGGACCTCGCGTGACCGAACGCCCCGAGGACTCGGATGCGGCGCTGATCGCCGCATCCGAGCTCCCGGGCGTGCCGGACCAGTTCCAGCGGCTGTGGACGCCGCACCGGATGGCGTACATCCAGGCGGGGCCCGAGCCCCTGGTCGAGGAGTGCCCGTTCTGCGCAGCGCCCGCCAAGTCCGATGAGGACGCGCTGATCGTGCACCGCGGCACCCACGCGTACGTGCTGCTGAACCTGTTCCCGTACAACTCGGGGCACCTGCTCGTGTGCCCGTACCGCCACATCCCGACCTACGACGAAGCGACCCCCGAGGAGGTCGCCGAGATCGGCGCGCTGACGCAGACCGCGATGCGGGTGCTGCGTACCGTCGCGCGCTGTGACGGCTTCAACATCGGGATGAACCAGGGCGCCGTGGCCGGGGCGGGCGTCGCCGGGCACCTCCACCAGCACATCGTGCCGCGGTGGGCCACGGACGCGAACTTCTTCCCGATCATCGCCCGGACGAAGGCCATCCCGCAGCTGCTGGGAGACGTGCGCACCGCGGTGGCGGACGCCTGGCCGCGCTGACCCCACCCCTTGGCGCGCGGGGCGCGTGCCGCTGGGGCGGGCGGCGGCGGTGAGGTCAGCGGACCTGGCGCACCGGGAACTGCATCCTCGGGTGGGCGTAGGACTCCTGCGACTCGACGAGCTGCAGCTCGCGCTGTCCGGACGAGTGCGTCCGCTCGAGCAGGTCGTACACGCTCGACGTGGTGCGGGCGAGGGCATCCGCCGCATCGCCGGTCCGGCGGTAGTGCGCGGTGAACAGCGCGGCGGTGACGTCGCCGGAGCCGTTCGCCTTCATCGGGAGCAGCGGGGTCTGCACGACCCAGGCGCCGTGGTCGTCCACGACCATCATCTCGATCGTGCCCTCTTCGCGGTCCGGGCGCTCCACGCTCGTGACGAGCACGGTGCGCGGTCCCATCGCGCGGGCGGCGTCGGCCGAGGCCAGCGTCGAGGCGATCGTCGTCGGCTCGGTACCGGTGAGGAACCCCAGCTCGAACTGGTTGGGCGTGATGATGTCCGCCACCGGCACCACGCGCTCCCGCAGGAGGACCGGGATGCTGGGCGCCACGAAGCAGCCGGACTTCGCGTTGCCCATGACCGGGTCGCATGCGTAGATCGCGTCCGGGTTTGCCGCCTTGACGCGGGCGACGGCGTCGATGATGACGTCGCCGATGCCCTCGCCGCCCTGATAGCCGGAGAGCACGACGTCGATCTCGCCGAACACGCCGCGTTCCTCGATGCCGGTCAGCACGGCTGCGACGTCCTCGGGGGCGATCAGCGGACCGCGCCACGACCCGTAGCCGGTGTGGTTGGAGAAGTTCACGGTGTACACCGGCAGGACCTCGACACCGATGCGCTGGAGCGGGAACACGGCCGCGGAGTTGCCGACGTGGCCGTAGGCGACGGCCGACTGGATCGAGAGGATCTTCACCGGTCGATCATCCCACTTCCGGAACGGGACACCGCGCGCACGGCCTCGGCGATGTCGGCGGCGAGCCGTTCCGCGTCGGTGTCGTCGAGTTCGTGGACCGTGAGTCGGAGGTGCGCGGACCCGGGGCCCCCGTCCACCGCGAACTCCTCGCCGGTGCGGGGAAGCCACCCCCGGCGCATGAGCTGCTCGGCAACCGCGCGTGCCGGGGCGGGGAGGGCGAGCCAGACGTTCAGCCCGTCACCGGGCGTGCACGGCAGGCCATGTGCGCGCAGGCGCGCCGCGAACGAGTCGTTGCGCTCCGCGTAGTGCGCGCCGGCCAGGGTGATCCCCTCGCGCACCTCGGGATCCGTGATCAACGAGAACGCGAGCCGCTGCAGCAGATGACTGACCCAGGTGGTGCCGGGGCTGAGCCGCATGGCGAGGCGATCCGCGGTGTACGGATCGGTCGCGGTCACGGCGAGGCACATGTCGGGACCGAGGAATTTCGAGACCGATCGCACCAGCGCCCAGCGCCGGTGGTGCGCTCCGATCAGGGACTGGGCGGGTGCGTGGGACAGCATCGAGAAGTGGTCGTCCTCGATCACGAGCACGTAGGGGTGGTCGGCGAGCACCGCCCGGAGCTCCGCCGCCCGTTCCGCGGTGAGGCTGGCTCCCGTCGGGTTCTGCGCCCGCGGTGTGCAGACGACGGCGCGGACACCGTCGTGCAGGGCCGCCCGCAGCCCGGCGGGCGTCATGCCCTGTTCGTCCACGGGCACGGGGACCGCGCGGTAGCCGCCCAGCCGCACCGTGTGGATCGCGGAGAGGAAGCACGGGTTCTCCAGCGCCACGGCGTCGTCCCGGGTCAGTGCCTGTGCGAGCAGACGCTCCACGGCGTCGACCGCGCCGCTGGTCACGGTGACGCGGATGTCGCGTGGAGCGAGGTCCGCCCCCAACCACTCGAGGGCCCACTGCTCCAGCTCGCGGTCGATCACAGGCTCTCCGTAGAGCACCGGTCTGCCGACGACGTCCGCGAGCGCGCGGGACGGGTCCGGGATGAGGGCTGCGTCGGGGTTGCCGGTGCCGATGTCGCGGAGCACGCTGCCCGCGGCGAAGCCCTCCTGGGGCACGGGGGCGCGGTCGACGATGCGGGTACCGGCGCGACCGCGGCTGACGGCGATCCCGGCCTGGGTGAGCTGGCGGTACGCGGCGACCGCCGTGTTCCGGTTCACGCCGAGCCGATCGGCGAGGGTGCGCACCGGGGGCAGGGCGTCGCCGGGTTCGAGCACCCCGCGCTCGAGCAGGGAGCGCACGCTGTCGGCGATGTCCGCCGCCGTGCGGCCCGTGATGTGGGTGTCCATTGGGGGGTCCTCCGGCAGCCGAGTCTACGGCGCAGTACGTGCTACGTTTTGTCCTAGGCCAATGCCTCGCATTGTCTGACGATCGTGCGCGTTGGCGCCCAACGAGAGGAACCACCATGTCTTCCACCGGAACCGGGCGCGTCAAGCGCGGCCTCGCCGAGATGCTCAAGGGCGGCGTGATCATGGACGTCGTCACCGTCGAGCAGGCTCGAATCGCGGAGGATGCGGGAGCGGTCGCCGTGATGGCCCTCGAGCGGGTGCCCGCAGACATCCGGGCGCAGGGCGGGGTCTCCCGGATGAGCGACCCGGACATGATCGACGGCATCATCGAGGCCGTCTCCATCCCGGTCATGGCGAAGGCGCGCATCGGGCACTTCGTCGAGGCGCAGGTGCTGCAGGAGCTCGGCGTCGACTACATCGACGAGTCCGAGGTGCTCTCGCCCGCCGACTACGTCAACCACATCGACAAGTGGAACTTCACCGTGCCCTTCGTCTGCGGCGCGACGAACCTCGGCGAGGCGTTGCGCCGCATCAACGAGGGCGCGGCGATGATCCGCTCCAAGGGCGAGGCCGGCACGGGCGACGTCTCCGAGGCCACCAAGCACATCCGCAGGATCACCGGCGAGATCAACCAGCTCCGCTCGATGACCAAGGACGAGCTGTACGTCGCGGCGAAGGAGCTGCAGGCGCCCTACGACCTCGTCGCCGAGATCGCGGAGACCGGCACTCTGCCGGTCGTGCTGTTCGTCGCCGGCGGCGTCGCGACCCCCGCGGATGCCGCGATGATGATGCAGATGGGTGCGGACGGCGTGTTCGTCGGCTCCGGCATCTTCAAGTCGGGCAACCCGGCGGAACGTGCCGCGGCGATCGTCAAGGCCACCACGTTCTTCGACGATGCGAAGGTCATCGCGGACGTCTCCCGTGGCCTGGGCGAAGCGATGGTCGGTATCAACGTGTCCGATCTGCCCGCTCCGCACCGGCTCGCCGAGCGCGGCTGGTAGGCGATGGCCGCCCGCGCGCGCGTCGGCGTCCTGGCCCTCCAGGGCGACGTCCGCGAGCACGTCCGGGTGCTCGGCCGCCTCGGCGCGGACGTCGTACCTGTCCGCAGGCCCGAGGAGCTGCGCGACGTGCACGGGCTCGTCCTGCCCGGTGGCGAGTCGAGCGTCATCGACAAGCTCGCCCGCGCGTTCGGGATGAGGCAGCCGCTGCGGGAGGCGATCGCCGCGGGCATGCCGGTCTACGGCACCTGCGCGGGCCTCATCCTGCTCGCGGACCGGATCACCGACGGCATCGAGGGACAGCAGACCCTCGGAGGGCTGGACGTGACGGTGCGCCGGAACGCCTTCGGCACGCAGGTCGACTCATTCGAGGCGGAGCTCGATGTGCCGCTCTTCGGCGACCCGCCCGTGCACGCTGCCTTCATCCGTGCCCCGCTGGTGATCGACGCGGGTGAGACGGTCGAGCCCCTCGCCGTGCTGCCGGACGGCGGCATCGTCGCCGTCCGGCAGGGCGCGCTGCTCGGCACCGCCTTCCACCCGGAGATCACCGGGGAGCACCGCTTCCACGAGCTGTTCCTGGAGAGCGTGCGGGCCGCGTGACCCGGTGCGGTGCTCAGCCGAGGATCGCGCGCACGAGACGCGTGATCGCGGCGAGCGTGCGCTCGATGTCGTCCTGGTCGGTGGCCCACGACGACATCGAGCAGCGCAGCACCGCGCGCCCCCGCCATTCGGCGCCGGTCAGTGCGGCCGTGCCGTCGGCGAGCACGGCCCGGCCGAGTTCCCGCGTCGCTTCATCGTCCTCGAGGCGGAACATCAGCTGCGTGTACGGCACCTCCCCGATGACGCTCACCCCGGGGATCCGGCGGAGGCCCGCCGCCATCGCCTGCGCGTGGGTGTGCAGTCGCTCCACCAGTTCGGCGGTCCCGCTGCGTCCCAGGCTCCGCAGCGCCGCCCACACCGGGACACCGCGCGCCCGGCGGGAGAGCTCGGGCCCGCGGTCCCACGGGTCGTCCGTGGAGTACATCAGGTAGTCCCCGCCGGTGCGGAACATGGCCACCGAGTCCTCCGGCCGCCGCACGATGGCCATGCCGCAGTCGTAGGGCACGTTGAGCGTCTTGTGCGCGTCCGTCGTCCAGGAGTCGGCTCCCTCCGCCCCTGCCACCAGATGGCGTAGGCGGTCGGATGCGGCCGCCCACAGGCCGAAGGCGCCGTCGACGTGGACCCAGGCACCGTGTTCGCGGGCGAGCGGGATCAGCTCGGCGAACGGATCGAACGCCCCGGAATGCACCTCGCCGGCCTGCAGGCACACCACGGCGAGCCCGCGCTCGACGCCCGCCAGCACCCCCGCCAGCGACTCCGGCCGCATCCGTCCCTCCTCGTCCGAGGCGACCGCGACGATCTCGTCGCTGCCGATCCCGAGGAAGCGGGCGGCGCGATCCACCGAGCCGTGGCGGTCGGCGCCCACCACGACGGTGATCGGCGGCGCACCGGACGTGCCCTGCCGGTTGAGGTCCCAGCCGCGTCGCTCCAGCAGCGCACGCCGGGCGACGGCCAGGCAGACGAAGTTGGACATCTGCGCGCCCGTCACGAAGCCCACCGATGCGGTCTCCGGCAGATGCAGGAGATCGAGGATCCATCGACCCGCCACGCGCTCGAGGGCGACGGCTGCCGTCGTCATGCTGCTGGAGCCGGCGTTCTGATCCCAGGCGGAGACGAGCCAGTCCGCGGCGAGGGCTGCGGGCAGCGTCCCCCCGATGACGTAACCGAAGAACCTGCCGCCGGGGATCGCCACGAGTCCGGGCTCGGCATCCGCGGCCATGCGCAGCACCAGTTCCGCGGCATCCTCGCCGGAAGCCGGCAGCGGACCCCCGAACACCTCCGTCATCTCGTCCAGCGAGGCGCTGGGCCAGACCGGCCGGTCGGCGAGCGAATCGAGGAACCTGGACGCGGCTCGGTGCGCGGCATCGAGCGCACGGGAGCGCTCATCCATGGCATGAGTGTCCCACCGGGAAGGGGGCACGACAACCGCATCACGCGCGGTGCGTGCTCTCACATAAACTGAACCGCGATCAATCGAGGAGGCAGTGCCGATGTCCGGTCATTCCAAGTGGGCCACCACCAAGCACAAGAAGGCCGTGATCGATGCGCGCCGCGCGAAGTCCTTCGCGAAGCTGATCAAGAACATCGAGGTCGCCGCGAAGATGGGCGGCGCCGACATGGCCGGCAACCCGACCCTGTTCGACGCGGTGCAGAAGGCCAAGAAGACCTCGGTGCCCAACGACAACATCGACCGCGCCATCAAGCGCGGCGCGGGCATCGGCGGGGAAGCCGTCGAGTACACGTCGATCATGTACGAGGCCTACGGGCCCAACGGCGTGGCACTCATGGTCGAGTGTCTGACCGACAACAAGAACCGTGCCGCCGCGGAGGTGCGCACCGCGCTGAGCCGCAACGGTGCGACGCTGGCCGATCCGGGGAGCGTCGCCTACAACTTCACCCGCAAGGGCGTCATCGTGGTGTCGGGCGAGAGCGCGAGCGAGGACGACGTCATGATGGCCGCCCTCGAGGCCGGCGCGGAAGAGATCGAGCCGCACGCGCAGGGATACGAGGTCATCACCGAGGCCTCCGACCTCGTCGCGGTGCGCAGCGCCCTGCAGGATGCCGGTCTCGACTACGAGTCGGCCGATGTGGAGTTCGTGCCCAACCTGAAGGTGGAGATCGACGCGGACACCGCTCGGAAGGTGTTCCGGATCATCGACGCGCTCGAGGACAGCGACGACGTGCAGAACGTCTTCAGCAACTTCGATCTGACGCCCGAGGTGCAGGCGGAACTCGAAGCCGACGAGTGAGCCACTCCGCGCGTCTGCGCGGTCGGGATGGACGGCGCACGTAGCCTGGACGGGATGTCTCCCGTGCTGCGCGTGATGGGCGTCGACCCCGGGCTGACCCGCTGCGGAGTCGGCGTCGTCGACGTCGCGCGCGACCGGAGCGCGCGGATCGTCCACGTCGGTGTCGTACGCTCGGCCGCCGATCTCCCGGCCTCGGAGCGGCTGCTCATCATCGCCGAGGGACTGCGCGAGGTCGTCCGCGAATTCGGCCCCGCCGCCATCGCGGTCGAGCGCGTCTTCGCCCAGCAGAACCTGAGCACCGTGATGGGCACCGCACAGGCCAGCGGCGTCGCTCTCCTGATCGCGGCCGAGAACGGCATCCCGGCTGCCACCCACACGCCCAGCGAGGTCAAGGCCGCCATCACCGGCTACGGCTCGGCCGAGAAGCTGCAGGTGCAGACCATGGTGGCCCGCGTCCTCCGGCTCGATGCGCTGCCGCAGCCGGCGGATGCGGCGGACGCCCTCGCTCTGGCCCTGTGCCATGCCTGGCGCGGGGGGCCGCAGCCCGCGCTCGGGGGAGAGGCCGACGAGATGACGCCGGCGCAGCGGGCGTGGCGCAACGCCGAGCGGAGCACGCGACGTTGAGCGTGTCGATCGAACATACCTCCGAACCCGATTAGGGTTGAGGGCATGATCGCATCGCTTCGCGGCACCGTCGTCCACCTCGGCCCTGACTCCGTCGTGATCGAGGTCGGGGGAGTCGGCTACGCCGTCTCGGTGACGCCGGACGTGAGCCGGGGCGCCCACCTCGGTGACGAACTGATGCTGCACACGCACCTGCTGGTGCGCGAGGACGCCATGTCCCTCGTCGGGTTCCCGACCCGGGAGGAGCTCGCCGTCTTCGGGAGTCTGATCGCGGTCTCCGGTGTCGGCCCGAAGTCCGCACTCGGCGTTCTCGCCGAGATGAGCATCGACCAGATCGCCCAGGCCGTCGCCGACGAGGCCGACGCGCCGTTCCGGAAGGTCTCCGGCATCGGGCCGAAGACCGCCAAGCTCATCGTCGTGCAGCTCGCCGGGAAGCTCGCGCCGCCGACCGCTGCGTCTCGTCCGGGGGGCACTGCGACCCCCGATCTGTCCGCGCAGGTGGCGCAGGCCCTCGTGGGTCTCGGCTGGTCCGAGCGCGTCGCGCTCGAGACCGCGGCCGAGGTCGTGAGCGGGGCCGGCCAGGACGAACGCACCGTCGCCGTCCTGCTCCGCCGTGCCCTCGCCGAACTCGGCCCGGCTCGGGCGGAGGCGCTCCATGGATGACCTGCGCGACGCGGGGACGCCCGCGGACGATTCCGAGCTCGCGATCGAAGGCGCGCTCCGGCCCACCTCGCTGGCCGAGTTCGTCGGTCAGCAGAAGGTGCGCGCCCAGCTCCAGCTGCTCCTCGACGCCGCACGGATCCAGCAGCGTCCGCCGGACCACATCCTCCTCTCCGGTCCTCCCGGTCTCGGCAAGACGACACTGGCGATGATCGTGGCGCACGAGAGCGGCCGCGCCCTGCGCATCTCGAGCGGACCCGCGATCCAGCACGCCGGTGACCTCGCCGCACTCCTGTCCTCGCTCACCCCCGGCGAGGTGCTCTTCATCGACGAGATCCACCGGATGGCGCGCTCTGCCGAGGAGATGCTGTACCTCGCCATGGAGGACTTCCGGATCGACATCATGGTGGGCAAGGGCGCGGGGGCGACCAGCATCCCGCTGGATCTCGCGCCGTTCACGCTGGTGGGCGCGACGACGCGCTCGGGTCTGCTGCCGAACCCGCTGCGGGACAGGTTCGGCTTCACCGCCCACCTCGAGTACTACGAACCGGAGGAGCTGGAGCGCGTGATCGCGCGGTCCGCCCTGATGATTGGCGTCGGGCTGCCGGGACCCGCCCGCGACGAGATCTCGCGGCGCTCCCGGGGAACGCCCCGCATCGCCAACCGTCTCCTGCGCCGGGTGCGCGACTATCTCCTGGTGCACGCCGATCAGACGGCGGGGGACCTGGCCGCGGTGGATGCCGCGCTCGAGCTGTACGACGTGGACCGGATCGGACTCGACCGGCTCGACCGCGCGGTGCTGGACGTGCTGATCCGCCGCTTCCGCGGAGGTCCGGTGGGACTCGGCACGCTCTCCGTGGCAGTGGGGGAGGAGGCGGACACGATCGAGTCCGTCGTGGAGCCCTACCTTGTCCGGATCGGCTTCATGGGACGCACCCCGCGCGGGCGCATCGCGACGCCCGAGGCCTACGCCCACCTGGGAGTGCCGCATCCGACCGGGGCGCTCCCCCTGAATGACCTATAATCGGCGGAGGCTTTCGCCGCATCTCATCTCATCAGTGCCGCACCAGCGTGCGCTGCGCCTGAAAGGCTCTGACCGCCCCATGGATTTCGCGAACTTCTTCGCCAACTACGGCCTCATCTTCCTCCTGCTCATCCTCCTCGTCTTCATGTTCTGGAGCTCCCGTCGCCGGATGCAGAAGGCGAAGGCCGAGCAGGAGCAGAAGTCCCGCCAGACCGTCCCGGGTGCCGAGGTGCTCCTGCAGGGCGGCCTGTACGGCACGATCGTCGCCTACGACGGCGAGAACCTCGACCAGCCGGCACTCGTGGAGATCGCCCCCGGCGTGCAGATCAAGGTGCACAGCCAGGCCATCCTCCGTGTCGTCGACCCGGTGGAGGGCGCCGTCTCCGAGGACGAGTTCCTCGAGGCCGAGGCCAGCGAGGCCGAGTACGCCTCGGGTGTACTGGACGGCGACATCACCTCGATCAGCGACGACCACAAGTTCTCCGCGCACCCCGACGAGAACGACGCCGACAAGAAGAACAAGCCCGAGGCCTGAGAACCCCTCCCTCGAGAAAGCTGACCGTTCGTGGCGACACCCACCCCTGTTAGGCATGCCTGGAAGGCCCTGATCGGGCTCCTGGCCATCACCGCCGTGCTCTTCGGCGTGAATGCGCTCGGCGTCTACGTCTTCGAGCGCAGCTCGTGGTCTCCCGAGCTCGCGCTCGATCTGCAGGGCGGGACGCAGATCATCCTCGAGGCGCAGACCGCCGACGGCAGCGCACCCAGCGCGGAGCAGATGGATCAGGCCGTCACGATCATGCGTCAGCGCATCGACGCGACGGGTGTGGGCGAGGCCGACGTCACGACCGAGGGCGGCAAGAACATCGTCGTCCAGATCCCGGGCGAGGCGGACGAGGAGACGCGGCAGCGGATCCAGGCCTCCGCGCAGCTGCAGTTGCGCGCCGTGCTGTTCGTCTCGGGCGAGGTCAGCGGCGCGTTCATCGGCGAGGACGGGACGGCGACGCCCTACCCGACCGCCGATCCGGGACTCGAGTCGACGCCCACCGCCTCACCGACGAGCGGCAGCGACGTCAGCTGGATCACCCCGAAGCTGCAGGCCGAGTTCCAGGCCTACAACTGCGCGGACCCGACGAACGACCCGGCCAACGCCCCGGCCGACCAGCCGGTGATCGCCTGCGACGCGACGGGCACCGCGAAGTACATCCTCGGCCCGGTCGAGCTCGACGGCGACTCCATCTCCGACGCGAGCGCCGGTATGGTGCAGACCTCCGGCGCCTGGGCGGTCAACATCGTCTTCAACAACAAGGGCACGGACGCGTTCACCCAGGTGAGCCAGCGCCTGTACCCGCTGTCCACGCCCCTGAACCAGTTCGCGTTCGTCCTGGACGGCGACGTGCTCTCGGCACCGTCGATGAACGCGATCATCACCGACGGCAAGCCCCAGATCACCGGCTCCTTCACGCAGGAGAGCGCTCAGGTCCTCGCCGATCAGCTGAAGTACGGCGCACTGCCGCTCAGCTTCACGGTGCAGAGCTCCGACACGATCTCGGCCACGCTCGGCTCGCAGCAGCTGATGATCGGCCTCGTCGCCGGTCTCATCGGTCTCGTGCTCGTCGCCGTGTACTCGCTCATCGTCTACCGGGCCCTCGGTGGCGTGATCATCGCGTCCCTGGTCGTGATGGGCGTACTGACCTACATCGCGCTGTGCATCCTCGCCTGGCGCATGGGCTTCCGCCTGTCGCTGGCCGGTGTCGCCGGCGTGATCGTCTCCATCGGTTTCACCGCGGACTCGTTCATCGTCTACTTCGAACGCATCCGCGACGAGCTGCGCGACGGCAAGTCGATCACCTCCGCCGTCGAGGACGGCTGGAGCCGCGCCAAGCGCACGATCTACATCTCCAAGTCGATCAACATCCTCGCCGCGGTGGTGCTCTACATCCTCGCGGACGCGACGGTGAAGGGCTTCGCGTTCACGCTGGGGCTCACCACCGTGATCGACATCGTCATCTTCATCCTCTTCACGCACCCGGTCATGCAGCTGCTGGCACGCACGAAGTTCTTCGGTTCCGGTCATCCCCTCTCCGGCATGGACCCGAAGGCACTCGGCGCCGTCTACCGCGGGCGCGCGCAGTTCCGCGCCCCGGTGGCCACCACCGGTCGAGCGGCCCGCTCACGGGCTGAGGCGGAGCGTCGACAGACGATCGCCGAACGCAAGCGCGCCGCGCTGGATGCGGGTACGGATTCCACCTCCGAGCGCGACAGCGCCTCGGTCGACGCGAAGGCAGGACGCGACTGATGCGCTCCATGGGCCAGCTCGGCAACGACCTGTACACCGGGAAGACCTCCTTCCCGTTCATCCCGCGCCGGCGGTTGTGGTTCATCATCGCGGCGCTGCTCGTGATCGGTTCCGCGCTGGTGCCGCTCGTGCGTCCGGTGCAGTTCTCGATCGAGTTCACCGGGGGATCCCAGTTCACCGTGACCGGCGTCTCCTCGCCGGACCAGTCGCTGGCCACCGTTGCGGTGGAATCGGTCGTCCCCGATGCCACCACCAAGGTCGCCACCGTGGGGGAGAGCGCCGTCCGGGTGCAGACGGATCAGATGACCCCCGAGGAGACCCAGGCGGTGTCCGCGGCCCTCGCGGAGACCTACGGTGTGGACTCGACGGAGGTCACCTCCTCGTTCATCGGACCGGCGTGGGGTGCGGACGTCACCCGGCAATCCCTGTGGGGGCTGGCGATCTTCCTCGCGCTCACCTTCCTGATCCTGGCGCTGTACTTCCGCACCTGGAAGATGTCCGCCGCCGCGATCGTCGGCGTTGTGGATGTGCTCATCATCACCGTCGGCGTCTACGCGCTCTGCGGGTTCCCCATCTCGCCGGCAGCCGTGATCGGCTTCCTCACGATCCTGTCCTACTCGCTCTACGACACGACCGTCGTGTTCGACAAGATCAGGGAGAACACCCGGGACGACGGGGAGATCTCCGCGCGGACGTTCGGTGAGTCGGTGAACCTCGCCGTGAACCAGACGCTGATCCGCTCGATCAACACGACCGTCGTGGCGATCCTGCCCACCGGGGCGATCCTCTTCATCGGCGCCTTCTGGCTCGGTGCGCAGACGCTGACCGACATCTCGCTGTCGATCTTCGTCGGCACGATCGTCGCCGCGTACTCGACCGTCTTCGTGGCCGCACCCCTTTATGCGTTCTTCCGGGAGCGGGAGCCGAAGATCCTCGCCAGCGACCAGCGGGTGCTCGAGGCGCGCGAGCGCGCGGGGGCGCCGGTCTGAGCGGCAACCGGGCGGCGGGGACACGCGTAGACTGAAGAGATTCTGCGAAGGGCGGTGATCGAGGCATGGCGGAGACCGTTTCCACGGGCGCGCAGAGCTCGTCACTGCGCCGGTTGATCCCGCGCATCTTCTCCCGGGCGGCGCGCCGCGACGACGTCGACAAGCTCGTACGGACGGTGCGGACCCACCACCCCAAGGGCGACCTCGCGATCATCGAGCGCGCCTATGCCGTCGCCGACAAGGCCCACTCCGGGCAGAAGCGGCAGAGCGGCGAGCCCTACATCACGCATCCGCTCGCGGTCGCGCAGATCCTCGCAGACCTGGGGCTCGGCCCCAAAGCGGTCGCCGCTGCGCTGCTGCACGACACGGTGGAGGACACCGGCTACGAGCTCGACGCGTTGCGCGCGGAGTTCGGCGACGAGGTCGCCATGCTCGTCGACGGGGTCACGAAGCTCGACAAGGTCAAGTACGGCGAGAGCGCTCAGGCGGAGACGGTCCGGAAGATGATCGTGGCGATGTCCCGCGACATCCGCGTGCTCGTCATCAAGCTGGCCGATCGGCTGCACAACGCGCGCACGTGGGGCTTCGTGCCCCCCGAGAAGGCGGCGAAGAAGGCGACGGAGACCCTCGAGATCTATGCGCCGCTGGCGCATCGCCTCGGTATCCAGGCGATCAAGTCCGAGCTGGAGGACCTCTCCTTCGCCGTCCTGCACCCCAAGCTGTACGTCGAGATCGACAGTCTGGTGAAGCAGCGAACGCCTCAGCGCGAGCAGTACCTCCAGAACGTCATCGACGCGGTCGAGGAGGACCTGCGAGAACTCCGCATCCGTGGGCGCATCGCGGGACGACCGAAGCAGCTCTACTCCGTGTACCAGAAGATGGTCGTGCGCGGACGCGAGTTCGACGACATCTACGACCTCATCGGCATCCGCGTGATCGTCTCGACGGTCCGCGACTGCTACGCCGTGCTCGGCGCACTCCACGCCCGCTGGACACCGTTGCCCGGTCGGTTCAAGGACTACATCGCGACCCCGAAGTTCAACCTGTACCAGTCGCTGCACACGACGGTGATCGGCCCCGGCGGTCGAACCGTCGAGATCCAGATCCGCACCAACGAGATGCACCAGCAGGCCGAGTTCGGCGTCGCGGCGCACTGGAAGTACAAGGAGCGGATGTCGGGCGGGAAGTCCGACCCGCGCGCGGTCGACGCCGACATGGCATGGCTGGCGCACATCTCGGACTGGCAGGCCGAGACGGCCGACCCCGGCGAGTTCCTGGACTCGCTGCGCTTCGAGATCGGCGCGAAAGAGGTCTACGTCTTCACGCCCAAGGGGCGGGTCATCGGTCTCCCGGCCGGGGCGACCCCGGTCGATTTCGCCTACGCCGTGCACACCGAGATCGGCCACCGCACGATGGGTGCCAAGGTCAACGGGCGCCTCATCCCGCTGGAGTCGGAGCTGCACTCCGGCGACGTCGTCGAGGTCTTCACCTCCAAGAACCCGGATGCCGGCCCGAGCCAGGACTGGCTCGGCTTCGTCAAGAGCACGCGGGCCCGCAACAAGATCCGCGGCTGGTTCACGAAGGAACGCCGCGAGGAGGCCATCGAGCAGGGCCGCGAGTCGATCGCCCGCGCGATGCGACGGCAGAACCTGCCGCTGCAGCGCCTGATGAGCCAGGACACGTTCACCCAGGTCGCCCAGAACCTGCGGTACGAGGACGTGTCCGCGCTCTACGCGGCGGTGGGCGAGGGGCACGTGTCCACCCAGTCGGTGCTGGAGAAGGTCACCGCGCTCGTCGCCGACCAGGACACCACGACCGGCCCCATCGACATCCCGCACATCGGCCGCAGCCGGGTGCCCAGGGACGGCGACTCCGGTGTGCTGGTGCGCGGCGCCCCCGACATCCTCGTCAAGCTGGCGAAGTGCTGCACGCCCGTTCCCGGTGACGAGATCATCGGCTTCGTCACCCGCGGCAGCGGTGTGTCCGTGCACCGCAAGGACTGCACCAACGTGAATTCGCTGATGGACGATCCGGACCGGATGATCGAGGTCGAGTGGGCCCCGACGTCCAAGAGCGTCTTCCTCGTGCAGATCCAGGTCGAGGCGCTGGACCGCTCCGGCCTGCTCAGCGACGTGACGCGGGTGCTCAGCGAGCACCACGTGAACATCCTCTCCGCCACCGTGTCGACCTCCAACGACCGGCTCGCCCTCAGCAAGTTCGTGTTCGAGATGGGCGACACGGTGCACCTGGACCGTGTCCTGAACGCGGTGCGCCGGATCGACGCGGTGTACGACGTGTACCGGGTCACGTCCTCCTGAGCAGTTCACCGAGCAGCCGGCGGGCCGCGCGTTTGTGCGGGACGCGGCCCGATCCGTCGATCCAGCGGACACCGGCGGGGAGCGCGGCGGGTGCACGTGCCGCCCACTCCCGCAGCACCTCGACGGCGTCGGGCGTGCCCTTGCGGGCCAGATCCGCGACGGTCCGCTCCGGCGTCGTCACCGCGACGCCGCCGATGCGCACGAGGTCCGCGGCGGGAACGCGCGGGTCCCGGTAGACGAACCGGCGGCCGATGGGCTCGTGCAGGCGCCGTTCCGTCGCACGCTGCAGGGTGTGACGCGCGGGCGGCTCGTCGCGGGCGCCGTGGATCCAGGCCGCGCTCTCCAGGACCGCGGCGAGGTCCAGGCCCGCCAGGGATCCGAGGGAGGCCGCACGCAGCGCCGTCGTCTCCACCGTGTCCGCAGGAACGTACCCCTCACCGAGCCCGACGAGATGGCCGTCCAGGCAAGCCGCGGTGAGTTCGGCTGGACTGAGACGTTCGCCGGGGAAGTAGAGGAACACCGAGGACATGGCCTCAGTGTGCCGCCCGCTTCCCCTGCACGGAGACGGCGGGCGGCTCCTGTGGAAAGGAGCCGCCCGCCGTCTCGCGGGGAGGGTCGGTCGTCAGCTTCCGATCGCGCGGAGCCAGGCCTTCCGAGCCTCCAGGGCGTCCCGGGCCTCCTGCGTCGCCTTGGCGTCGCCGGTCTTCTCGGCCGCGGCCAGCTCGGCCTCGAGCTTCTCGATCGCGTCGGTGAGCTGTCGCGTCATGTCGTTGGCACGCGCGGTCGTCTCCGGGTCGTTGCGCTTCCACTCCGCATCCTCACGGGTGCGGACGGACTGCTCGACCTTGCGCAGTTCGTCGTCGAGGGTCCGCTCCTTGTCGCGGGGGAAGATCCGGCCGATCTCGTCCCATTCGCGCTGGATGGCGGTGAGCTGCTGGCGGGCCGAGGCGAGGTCCTTGACGTCGACGATGGGGCGAGCGCGTTCCAGCAGGGCGCGCTTGGCCTCGATGCGGTCCTTGGACTCCTCCGCCTCGACGGACTCCCGCTCGATGCGCGCGCCGTAGAGCGCGTCGCCGGCCGCCTTGAACCGCGCCCACAGGGCGTCGTCCACCTTCTTGCCGGCCCGGCCACTGGCCTTCCACTCGTCGAGGAGGCCCCGGTACGCGGGGATGCCCTCCTCGCCACGGGGTGCGAGGGCCTCGGCGCGCTCCACGAGCCGGGTCTTCGCCTCCTTGGCGTGCTTGTGCGTCTCGTCGAGCTCCGCGTAGAACGCGCGGCGGTGCCGCTCCACCGTGCTGCGCGCGTCGCGGAAGCGCGACCACAACTGCTGCGAGACGGTCTTCGGCAGACGGGGCCCGTTCTGCTGGTGGGCCTGCCACTGGTCGAACAGCTCGGTGAGCTCCGCGGAGACCTGCTTCCATTGCACCGTCTTGGGATCACGCGCGGCAATGGCTTCGGCGCGCTCGACGAGGCCGGTGCGCTCCACGATCGCGGCGTCCACGGCTTCCTTGGCGGCCTGCGCTTCGGCTGCGGAGGCACCCTCGAGCGCGGACAGCAGGGTCGCCAGGCGGCGCTCGAGTGCGGCCAGATCGCCGACGGCGGCGGCGTCCTTCACCTTCCCCTGCAGGGTCTGCGCGGTCTGCCGGAGGTCGGATGCCGAGGCACCGCCACGGCGGTGCCGCACCTCGAGCAGGGTGATCTCGTTGGCGAGATCGGAGTACTTCCGGGTGAAGTAGGCGAGCGCCTCGTCGGCGGAGCCGTCGGGGAACTGCCCGACCTCTCGCCATTCGGAGCCCTCACGGACCGAGACGGTGCCGTCGGCGTCGACGCGACCCCAGGGCTCGTCGGACGTCGGGACGGCGGTCTCGTCGGGAGTGGATTCTGTCGGGGCAGTCACGGGGCACCTCAAGCGGCTCGCATCGGCAGGCGGGTAGTCGCCCTCAGCCTAGTACGGGCATCCCCGGCGCCACACGGCGACGTGCCGGACCGGTCCGGAGTCGGGGCGCGTCGTTTTCGGCCGGGGGCGTCTACTCGACCGGCGAGGTGGGCTCCACCGGTGCCAGCGGGCCGGCCGGGGGAGTCGTGGACGTCGACGGGGCCGGGGACGGAGCGGGTGTGCCGGGGCCCATCGTGAAGTAGGCGACCTGGCCGCCGATCACCGCGAGGATCAGGAAACCGCCGACGACGCCGGCGAGGACGTTGTCGCGGGTGCGGCGCCGCGCCACGGAACGGTGGAAGTCCCTCCGGGCCTGGTAGAGGCGCGCACGTTCCCGTTCCTGCGCCGACCCACGCCCTCTGCCGTTCCTGCCCGAAGCCACGTCGTCTCCCGTCCCGACCCGGGGACCCGGGTCGGGAAAACCATACGCAGGACGCCAGGGCGCGGACAAACCCGGGGTGCGACCCGGGCCGGGGCGTCGGTGACGGCGACTACCCTGGACGGATGGCAGGACAGGCGTTGTTCCAGGGTGCGACGCCCCTCGCCGTACGTATGCGCCCGGTCTCGCTCGACGAGGTGGCCGGTCAGCGCCACCTGCTGCGCCCGGGGTCGCCGCTCGTGGCCCTCGCGGACCCCCAGCGCCAGACCACCGGCTCGGTGTCGGTCATCCTGTGGGGACCACCCGGCACGGGGAAGACGACCCTCGCCCAGGCGATAGCGAGGTCCTCGGGGCGACGCTTCGTGGAACTCTCCGCGATCACCGCCGGGGTCAAGGACGTACGCGAGGTGATGCAGGAGGCCCTCACCCAGCGGGACCTGTACGGCCAGTCCACCATCCTGTTCATGGACGAGATCCATCGGTTCACGAAGGCGCAGCAGGACGCCCTGCTCCCGGGGGTCGAGAACGGATGGGTCGTCCTGATCGCCGCGACCACGGAGAACCCGTCGTTCTCGGTCATCTCGCCGCTCCTGTCGCGCTCTCTGCTGCTCACGCTGGAACCGCTCGACGACGAGGACCTGGGGCTGCTCGTCGACCGCGCCGTCGCCGACCCGCGGGGGTTCGACGGCGGGGTGGTCCTCGCGGCGGACGCCAGGGCTGCGCTGATCCAGATGGCCTCCGGCGACGCGCGCCGCGCGCTGACCGCTCTGGAAGCGGCCGCGGCCATGGTCGCGGAACCCGCGCTGGGCGAGTCGGGGGAGATCACCGCGGAGATCGTGGGTCAGGCCGTCGACCGGGCGCTGCTGCGCTACGACCGGCAGGGCGACGAGCACTACGACGTCATCAGCGCCTTCATCAAGTCGATCCGCGGCAGCGATGTCGACGCGGCGATCCACTACCTCGCGCGGATGATCGAGGCAGGGGAGGATCCCCGGTTCATCGCGCGGCGCCTCGTGATCTCGGCTGCGGAGGACATCGGCCTGGCCGACCCGCAGGCGCTCCAGATCGCCGTCGCCGCGGCCGACGCGGTGCAGTTCATCGGGATGCCGGAAGGTCGCATCCCGCTCGCCGAAGCGACCGCCTACCTCGCGTCGACGGCCAAGTCGAACGCGGCCTATCTCGCGATCGACCGGGCCATCGCCGATGTCCGCAAGGGCGGCTTCGGGCGGGTGCCGAGCCACCTCCGGGACGCCCACTACGCCGGCGCGAAGAAGCTCGGGCACGGCAAGGGGTACCGCTACCCGCACGACAGCGATGTCGGCGTGGTTCGGCAGCAGTATCTGCCGGACCCGCTCGTCGGACGCCGCTATTACGAACCCACGACGCACGGCAACGAACGCGACGTGTCCGCGCGGCTCGAGCGCATCCGGAAGATCATCGACGGCCAGAACTGACCTTCAGCTGCCGATACGGCAGGTCTGTTAGGCTTAATCGGCTCGAAACCGTGTTTTCGGGCATCTCCTCCTTCCATCAACTGCTCCGATGCGCCCCGGCGTGCGCCCGGAGCGGGGAATCGGGAGATACGTCCGTGAGTCGTGAAAGGCACGGCCACGTCATCGAAAGGATCACTTCGTGACCACGAAGTCCCAGGACCGCCGTAAGGTCCGCCTCTCGCGGGCCCTCGGCATCCCGCTGACCCCCAAGGCCGCCCGCTACCTGGAGAAGCGTCCCTACGCGCCCGGTGAGCACGGTCGTACCAAGCGCAAGGCCGACAGCGACTACGCCGTTCGCCTCCGTGAGAAGCAGCGTCTGCGCGAGCAGTACGGCATCCGCGAGAAGCAGCTGCGTATCGCGTTCAACGAGGCGCGTCGTACCGACGGCCTGACCGGTGAGAACCTGGTCGAGCTGCTCGAGATGCGTCTGGACGCGCTCGTCGTGCGCGCCGGCTTCGCCCGCACCACCGCGCAGGCCCGCCAGTTCGTGGTGCACCGCCACATCCTGGTGGACGGCCAGATCGTGGACCGCCCGTCGTTCCGCGTGAAGCCCGGCCAGCTCATCCACGTCAAGGCCCGCAGTGAGGGCACCGAGCCCTTCCAGGTCGCAGCCGCCGGCGGTCACGCCGACGTCCTGCCCCCGGTTCCGGGCTACCTCGAGGTGGACCTCGACAAGCTGCAGGCGCGCCTCCTGCGTCGCCCGAAGCGTGCCGAGGTCCCCGTGACCTGCGACGTCCAGCTCGTCGTCGAGTACTACGCGGCTCGCTGATCTGCGTCACGAAGGGCGTCGGGGTTTCCCGGCGCCCTTCGTCGTCCGCGCCGTCCCAGACGGCGTTTCCGCCTACGATGGAGAAGGCCGCGCGGCATGCGGCCCCGGTGAGGAAGAGGTCTCGGTGAAGAGTTTCGTATGGTTCGTGCTCGGCACGGCGGCCGGTTTCGTGCTCGCCCACCTCGTGAACAAGGACCCCCGAGGGCACGAGGTCCTCGCCGAGATCGACGCCCGCATCACCGAGTTCACCGACCGCATGGGCGACGCCTACCGCACCGAGCAGGCTCGACTGGCCGATCCCGACGGCCTCGCCGCTCCCACCGCGTCGAACGACTGACCACACCCTGTACCACCCGTGCGACCCGGGGCGCTCCGCTCCCGCGCGCTCATCCCGAGGGACCCACTCCATGAAGACCGCTGAGATCGCCGCACGATACCTCGCATATTTCGAGAAGAACGATCACGTCATCGTCCCTTCCGCGTCCCTCGTCAGCGACGACCCGACGCTGCTGTTCACCGTGGCCGGCATGGTGCCGTTCGTCCCCTACCTCAACGGCACGGTTCCGCCGCCCTTCCCTCGTGCCGCCGACGTGCAGAAGTGCATCCGGACGAACGACATCGAGGAGGTCGGTCACACCGCCCGCCACGGCACGTTCTTCCAGATGCTCGGGAACTGGTCCTTCGGCGACTACTTCAAGGAAGGCGCGATCGCCTACGCCTGGGAGCTGCTGACGGCCTCCGAGGCGGACGGCGGCCTCGGGTTCGACGAGAAGGACCTCTGGGTCACCGTCTACGAGACCGATGACGAGGCGGCCGCCCTGTGGCAGCGCATCGCCGGTCTGCCGGCCGAGCGCATCCAGCGCCTCGGCAAGGAGGACAACTACTGGTCCACCGGGCAGCCCGGTCCCGCCGGTCCCTGTTCGGAGATCTACTTCGACCGCGGTCCGAAGTACGGCCGGGACGGCGGTCCCGCGGTGGACGACTCGCGGTTCACCGAGATCTGGAACCTCGTGTTCATGCAGGACGCCATCGCGAACGTCCGCTCCAAGACGGACTTCGACATCGTCGGAGAGCTGCCCAACAAGAACATCGACACCGGCATGGGGCTCGAGCGCGTCGCCTTCATCAAGCAGGGCGTCGACAACATGTACGAGACCGACCAGGTCCGTCCCGTCCTGGACCGCGCCGTGGCGCTGTCCGGTCGTCCTTACGGCGCCGAGCACGAGGACGACATCCGCTATCGGGTGATCGCCGATCACGTCCGCTCCTCGCTGATGCTGCTCTCGGACGGCGTGACGCCCTCCAACGAGGGTCGCGGCTACATCCTGCGTCGCCTGATGCGGCGCGCGGTGCGCGCCATGCGCCTGCTCGGCGTGGACGGCCCCACCTTCCCGGAGCTGTTCGCGGCGTCCCGGGACGCGATGGCCGCGGCCTACCCGGTGGTCTCCGATGACTGGACGCGGATCTCGCAGTACGCCTTCGCCGAGGAGGAGACGTTCCTGCGCACCCTCGCATCCGGCTCCACCATCCTCGACCTCTCGATCGCGCAGACCAAGGAGTCCGGGGGCACCTCGCTCGCGGGCACCGAGGCCTTCCTGCTGCACGACACGTACGGGTTCCCGATCGATCTCACGCTCGAAGTGGCCGAGGAGGCCGGGCTGACCGTCGACCGCGCAGCGTTCGACACCCTGATGCAGGAGCAGCGTTCACGCGCCAAGGCGGATGCGAAGAACCGTCGCCGCGCCATCGCCGACCACAGCGTCTACCGGGACTACCGCGCCAAGGGCGAGACGATCTTCACCGGCTACACCGACCTGGAGACCGAGTCGACCGTCCTCGGCATCCTGATCGACGGGCTCCCGTCGGATCGGGTGCGCACCGGTCAGGTCGCCGAGATCATCCTCGCCGAGACCGCGCTGTACGCCGAGTCCGGCGGTCAGGTCGCGGACAAGGGCGCCATCATCGGCGCGGGCTTCGAGGCGGACGTCCTCGACGTCCAGAAGCCGGTTCCCGGACTGGTCAGCCACACGGTCGAGGTGACCGTCGGCGAGATCGGCGTGGGGGACCCGGCGACCTCGGTCGTCGACGCCGCCAACCGTCGCGCCGCACGTCAGGCCCACTCCGCGACCCACCTCGTCCACGCGGCGCTGCGCGACACGCTCGGCAAGAGCGCGACGCAGGCGGGTTCACTCAACCGGGCCGGGTACATGCGCTTCGACTTCACGTGGGGGCAGGCGCTCTCACCCGAGACGCGCACCGAGATCGAGGAGATCGCCAACAACGCGGTGCGGGACAACCTCGAGGTCACCACCCGGGTGCTGGCCCTCGACGAGGCCAAGGAACTCGGCGCCATGGCGCTGTTCGGTGAGAAGTACGGGGACACCGTGCGCATGGTCGACATCGGCGGCCCGTGGTCGCGCGAGCTCTGTGCCGGCACGCACGTGTCCGCGAGCGCCGAGATCGGGCTGATCAACCTGGTCGGCGAGTCCTCCGTGGGTGCCGGCGGACGCCGTGTCGAAGCCCTCGTGGGTCTGGACGCGTTCCGGGACCTCGCGGCCGAACGCGCGATCGTGTCCCAGCTGTCCTCCGCCCTCAAGGTGCCCCGCGATCAGCTGCCCGCGCGCATCGCGGACCTGGCGGCGAGCCTGAAGGCCGCGGAGAAGAAGATCGCCGCCTTCGAGACGCAGGCCCTCGCCGGACGCGCGCCGCAGCTCGTGGCCGACGCCCGCCGCAGCGGCGACGTGACCGTGGTGGCCGAGTCTCTCGGCAACGCCTCGAGCGCGGACGACGTGCGCTCCCTGGCGCTGCAGGTACGGGACCGTCTCGGTGCCGGGGCCGCGGTCGTCGCGCTCGGGGCCGTCGTGAAGGAGCGTCCGCTGGTGATCGTGGCGACCAACCCCGCCGCGCGGGAGTCGGGGGTCAAGGCCGGTGTCCTGGCCAAGGCCGCGGCATCCGCGCTCGGCGGCGGCGGTGGCGGGCGCGACGACGTCGCGCAGGGCGGTGGCACGGATGCCGCGGCGCTGCCCGCGGCGCTCCAGGCGGTCGTGTCGGCCCTGGAGTCGGCTCGCGCGTGACCGGTTTCCGGCGCGGAGCGCGCCTCGGTGTCGATGTCGGCCGGGCTCGGGTGGGTGTCGCCCGTTCGGACCCGGACGGCCTGCTCGCCACGCCGGTGGAGACCGTGCCCCGGGACGACGCGTCCGTCGCCCGGGTCGTGGAGCTCGCCGCGGAGTACTCCGCGGTGGAGATCCTCGTCGGTCTGCCCCTGAACCTCCGCGGCGAGGACACCGCGTCCACCGTCGACGCGCGGGAGTTCGCGTCCGCGGTGGCGGGGCGGACCGGGACGCCCGTGCGCCTGGTCGATGAGCGGTTGAGCACAGTGTCCGCACATGCGGCACTCAGGCAATCCGGACGGTCCCAGAAGTCCTCGCGTGGCATAGTGGATCAGGTCGCTGCCGTCATCCTGTTGCAGAACGCCCTCGACGTCGAGAAGCGGACAGGGAGCGCGCCCGGAACACCCGTACACCCGGACGAGGAGCCCGACTGATGTCCGAGAACACCCCGCCGTCCCGGCGCGCCGCTCGCGAAGCGGCACAGGGGGCCGATGCGGGGCGCCCCGCCGAGGCCGCACCCGCGAAGCGTCCGGAGCCGATCGGCACGCAAAAGCCCGCAACGCCCGGCTCGCTGGACGACCTGTTCACCGGCGCAGCGACGACCGACGTGCTCGGATCGCCGCCCCCCAAGCCGGACAAGCGCCGTCGGCGCCGGGGCGGCTGGATCGCGCTGGGAGTGGTGCTCGTGCTGCTCGGCGGTCTCGCCGCGGGCGGCGCCTGGGCGTGGGACACCTACGAGCCCAAGATCCGTGACCTGATGGGCTGGTCCGAGCCGAAGGAGTACGAGGAAGGTCTCGCGACGGGGGAGGCCCTGGTCACCATCAGCTCCGGCGACACCGGCGGGCGGATCTCCCAGTCGCTGTTCGATGCCGGGGTCACCAAGTCCCCGGACGCGTTCTACGACATGCTCGTCGCGACGAAGCAGAATCCGACCTTCTACCCGGGGGTGTACCGCCTCCAGCACAAGATGACCTCCGCAGCGGCGCTGGTCGCCCTGCAGGACCCGGCCAACAAGCTCGACGATTCCGCACTCGTGCGGGAGGGGCTCACCGTCGAGCAGACGCTGCCGCTGCTCTCCGAGGGCCTCGGTATCCCGCTCGAGGACTTCCAGGCGGCCGTGACCGATCCCTCCGTCTACGGGGTGTCGGCCGACTCGCTGGAAGGATGGCTCTTCCCGGCCATGTACTCCTTCGACCCGGGAGCGACCGCGACCCAGGTCGTGCAGACGATGGTCGACCGCGCCGTCCAGTCGTTGGATGCCGCCGGGGTCCCGGTCGAGGAGCGTCAGCGGATCCTCACGATCGCCTCCATCATCCAGCGCGAAGCGCGCACGACGGAGGACTTCTACAAGGTCTCGCGCGTCATCGCCAACCGGCTCGATCCCGGCAACCAGGAGACCTTCGGCCTGCTGCAGATGGACTCGACCGCCCAGTACGGGTACGGCGAGATGCACGACGGCACCGTCAGCTCGTCCGGCGCTGCGCTCCAGGACGACAACCCCTGGAACACCTACGTCCACGCGGGACTGCCGAAGGGGCCGATCGCGAACCCCGGCGACACCGCCATCGCCGCCGCCATGGCGCCGGCCGAGGGCCCTTGGCTCTACTTCGTCACGGTCAACCTGGACACGGGGGAGACGGTGTTCACCTCCACCGGGCGCGAGCACGAGGAAGCCGTCGAGCAGTGGCGCTCCTGGTGCCGGGAGAACCCGGACTCCGGATGCTGACGACCCGTCGTCTCGCCGTCTGGGGCGACCCGATCGAGCACAGCCGATCCCCGCGACTGCACACCGCCGCGTACAGGGTGCTGGGGTTCGACTGGACCTACGATCGCCGCCGGGTCGACGAGGCGGGTTTCCCCGCCGCGCTGGATTCGCTCGGTCCGAGCTGGCTCGGGCTCTCCCTCACCATGCCGCTGAAGGGCGTCGCCTATCGACACGCCGTGCGCCGTGACCGGCACGCCCAGCTGACCGGCGCGGTGAACACCTACCTGCTCGGACCGCACGGACCGCACGGGTTCAACACGGACGTCGGCGGTATCGTCGGTGCGTTGACGGAGACCGGCCACCTGGGCGTGACGAGTGCCCGCATCGTCGGCACGGGGGCCACCGCGACCTCCGCCCTCGTGGCCCTGCACGAGCTCGGCGTCCGCGACGTGGACGTGGCGGCCCGTCGCCCGGACGCCGCGCACCGGCTCGCCGTCCTCGGTGAACAACTCGGAGTGCGGGTCACCGCCTCGGCGCTGGCCACAGGAGGGCATCGCGCCGTTCCGCTCACGATCGCCACACTGCCCGGCGACGCGGATCTCCCCGAGGCGGTCACCGATGGCCTCGCGACCGCGGGCGGCACCCTGTTCGACGTCGTGTACGGCACGTGGCCGACGGTGCTCGGCGCGGCGTGGGAGCGCGCGGGGCTCCCCGCGGCATCCGGCCTCGGAATGCTGCTCCATCAGGCCATCCGTCAGATCCGGGTCTTCGCCAACGGGGACCCGGATGCGCCTCTCCCGGACGAGGCGGGCGTCCTGGCCGTCATGCGCCGCGAGGTCATGGGAGACTAGAGCAATGCTCCGCGTGCTCACGGCCGGCGAATCCCACGGTCCCGAACTCGTCGCCCTCATGGAGGGCCTTCCCGCCGGCGTCCCGATTTCCCGGGCCGCGATACAGGCCGACCTCGCTCGGCGCAAGCTCGGCTACGGCCGCGGCTCGCGCATGAAGTTCGAAGAGGACGAACTGACGCTGTCCACGGGGGTGCGCCACGGCGAATCCCTCGGCAGCCCGATCGCCGTACGGATCGGCAACACCGAGTGGCCCAAGTGGGTCGAGGTGATGAGCGCGGAGCCGGTCGAGCTGACGGAACGTTCACGCGGTCGCGGCGCGCCGCTGACCCGCCCGCGTCCCGGGCACGCCGACCTCGTCGGTATGCAGAAGTACGGCTTCGACGAGGCGCGCCCCATCCTCGAGCGCGCGAGCGCACGCGAGACCGCCGCGCGCGTGGCGCTCGGCGCGATCGCCAGGTCGTTCCTGAGCGAGCTCGGGATCCGGCTGGTGAGCCACACGCTCTCCATCGGGCCGGTCCGCGTCCCCGAGGACGCCGCTGTTCCCGTCCCGGACGACGTCGAGGTCCTCGACGCCGATCCGTTGCGGTGCTTCGACCCGGCCACGTCCGCGCTGATGGTCGCGGAGGTCGACGCGGCGAAGAAGGACGGCGACACGCTGGGCGGCATCGTGGAGGTGCTCGCCTACGGGGTGCCGCCGGGGCTCGGGTCGCACGTGCAGTGGGACCGCAAGCTCGACGCCAAGATCGCCCAGGCGCTCATGAGCATCCAGGCCATCAAGGGGGTCGAGATCGGCGACGGGTTCGAGACCACGCGTCGACGCGGCTCGCAGGCGCACGACGAGCTGTTCGCCTCCGCGGACGGCATCACCCGCTCCAGCGACCGCGCCGGGGGAACCGAGGGCGGCATGTCCACCGGCACGGTCCTGCGGGTGCGCGCCGGGATGAAGCCGATCGCGACCGTGCCGCATGCCCTGCGGACCGTCGACACGACCACGGGCGAAACGGCGGCGGCACACCACCAGCGCTCCGACGTCTGCGCCGTGCCCGCCGCGGGCGTCGTCGCCGAGGCGATGGTGGCGGTCGTCCTGGCCGACGCCGTGCTGGAGAAGTTCGGCGGCGACCACGTCGCGGAGACCCGCCGCAACCTCGAGGCGTACCTCGCCGCCATCCCGGAGACCCTCCGCACGCGTGCGGAGAGCGACCCGGCGCTGCGCACCGATGAACACGCCCGCTGACCCGGCGATCGTGCTCGTCGGCCCGATGGGGGCCGGCAAGACCAGCGTCGGCAAGCGCGTCGCCCGCGCCCTCGGTGTGCCGTTCACCGACACCGACGCCCTCATCGTGCGGGAGCACGGACCGATCCCCGCGCTGTTCCGCAGCGGCGGTGAGGAGCACTTCCGGCGGATCGAGCGCCAGGCCGTGGAACGTGCCCTCTCGGCCGGGGGCGTCGTGTCCCTCGGCGGCGGTTCGGTCCTCGACCCGGACACCCGCGCGGACCTGCGGGCCCACCGCGTCGCCTTCCTGACCGTCAGCCCGGGGATCGTCGCCCATCGGATCGCCGGCGGGTCACGACCGCTCCTGGCCGGCGACGACCCGGTGGCCGAGTGGACCCGCATCTTCACCATCCGCCGCCCCCTCTACGAAGAGGTCGCCGACGCCGTCTTCGACACGTCCCAGGGTCCGCTCTCGGGCGTGGTCGACGGCATCACGTCGTGGGCGCGGACCGCCATCCCGAGAGGAACCCCCGCATGAGCGAGACGACCGTCATCAGCGTCGCCGGCGAGCCCGGATACGACATCTCGATCGGCCGCGACATCCTCGGTCTCGTGGGCGAGGCACTCGCACCGACCGTGAAGAAGGTGCTCGTCGTGCACCCGCCGACCCTGGGCGACCGGGCGAACCGGCTGCGCGAGCAGCTGATCGCGGACGGATCGCGGGAGGTGCTGCTGGCGGAGATCCCGGATGCGGAGCAGGGCAAGCGCATCGAGGTCGCGGCGTTCTGCTGGCAGGTCATGGGCCAGGCCGACTTCACCCGCACCGACGCCGTCGTCGGCTTCGGTGGGGGAGCGGTGACCGACCTCGCCGGTTTCGTGGCGGCCACCTGGCTCCGTGGCGTCCAGGTCGTGCAGGTGCCGACGACCGTCCTGGGTATGGTCGACGCCGCCGTCGGCGGCAAGACGGGTGTCAACACCGCGGAGGGCAAGAACCTGGTCGGCGCGTTCTGGTCGCCCAGCGCCGTCATCTGCGATCTGTCGCTGCTCGACTCACTGTCCAAGAACGAGGCGACGGCCGGGTTCGCCGAGGTCGTCAAGGCGGGGTTCATCTGGTACCCCGAGATCCTCGACCGGATCGAGGCCGAGCCGGAGACGATCGTGGACCCGGCCTCCGCCTCATTCCGGCGGTGTCTGGAACTGGCGATCGAGATGAAGGCGCGCGTGGTGGGGGAGGACTTCCGCGAGGCGGGCCTGCGCGAGGTGCTCAACTACGGGCACACGCTCGGCCACGCCATCGAGCACGCCGAGCGCTACCGCTGGCGCCACGGCGCCGCGATCTCCATCGGCATGGTGTTCGCCGCCGAGCTGTCGCGGTTGGCCGGCCGCCTGTCCGACGAGGCCGCCCAGCGCCACCGCGACATCCTGAACTCGCTGGGTCTTCCCACGACCTACCGTGCGGGCGCGTGGCCGACGCTGCTGGCGACCATGCAGCGGGACAAGAAGTCCCGCGGCGGTCTGCTGCGCTTCATCGTCCTCGACGAGATCGGCCGCCCCACTGTGCTGCAGGCTCCGGACGAGTCCCTGCTGTTCGCCGCGTACCAGGAGGTCGCCGACCAGTAGCTCGGTCCTCCGTCGCGAGGAGGCGGGGTGGTGGCATGGCCCACCCCGCCTCCTCGTGCGTCGTCAGACGGCGGTGGTGGTGCGCTCGGACCGCATCCCCAGCTCGTTCGTGGGCACCTGCCGCGTCTCGCGGGCGGTGAGCGCGCTGGCCGCCGCGATCAGCGAGATCACCGCGGTGAAGATGCTGATCACGACCCAGCCGCCCTGGCTGACGCCACCGAGGGCCGCGACGATGCTCGGGGCGAAGCCCGCCATCAGGAAGCCCAGCTGGGTGCCGATGGCCATGCCGGAGAAGCGGACCCGCGTGCTGAACATCTCGCCGTAGAACGCGGGCCAGACCGAGTTCGCCGCGGCGTAGCCGAACGAGAACGTGGCGATCGCGAGGATGAAGATCAGCGGCGTGTTCCCGCTCGACATCGACAGCATGTAGAACGGCATCAGGGCGGCCGAGGAGAGGGCGCCGTAGATGAAGACGGGCTTGCGTCCGATCCGGTCGGCGAGGCGGCCGAACAACGGCTGCGTGCCCAGGGCGAAGATGTTCGCGACGACCACGAGCCACAAGGTCAAGCTCTCAGCCAGTCCCACCTCTTTGCCGTACGCGAGTGCCAGGTTTCCGAACACGGTGGACACCGCGGCGATGAACGCACAGCAGATCACCCGGATCACGTCGCGCCAGTGGTCCCGCAGGAGCGGGATCAGCGGCATCCGGGCGATGGTGCCCGATGCCTTCGCGGCCTCGAACTCCGGCGTCTCGTGCAGGCTGCGACGGATGAAGTACGCCACGATCACGACGACCGCGCTCAACCAGAACGGCACGCGCCATCCCCAGGAGAACTTGATCTCGTCGGGGAGGGCGACGACGGGGATGAAGATCAGTGCAGCGAGGATCTGACCACCCTGCGTGCCGGTGAGGGTCCAGGACGTGAAGAACGCACGACGGTCGTCCGGCGCATGCTCGAGGGTGAGCGAGGACGCGCCCGCCTGCTCACCGGCGGCCGACAGCCCCTGCAGGAGACGGCACAGCACCAGCAGGATCGGGGCGAACCAGCCGATCTGCTCGAACGTGGGCAGACAGCCGATGATGAAGGTCGAGATGCCCATCAGAAGGAGCGTGAACATGAGCACCTTCTGGCGCCCGATCCGGTCGCCGAAGTGGCCGAGGATCACTGCGCCGAAGGGGCGTGCGATGTAGGCGAACCCGAAGGTGGCGAAGGACATCACGAGGGCCGCCTCGTCGCCGGAGGGGAAGAAGATGACGGGGAAGATGAGGGCGGCTGCGGAACCGAACAGGAAGAAGTCGTAGTACTCGACCGCGCTCCCCATGAAACTGGCGATCGCTGCCCGTACCGGGGTCTTCCGCGGCGCTGCGGTGGTGGACATCGTGGTCTGCTCCTATCAGGCGAGGATCTCGGGTCCGGAGACGAGATCGTGGAATTGGCGGATCATCCGCTGGGGATCCGGGCGTCGCCCGGTGATCAGCTCGAAAGCGTCGACGGCCTGGTGGACCGCCATTCTGCCGCCGTCGAGGGTGACGCAGCCCGCGTCGCGCGCTGCGGAGAGGAACTCGGTCACGAGTGGCCGATAGACGATGTCCGCGACCCACAGGTCGGGTCGCAGCAGCTCCGCCGCGAACGGCATGCCCGGGTGCTCGGCCATCCCCGTCGGAGTGCAGTGCACGACCCCGTCGGAGACCGCCAGAGCGGCGGGGAGGTCCTCCGTCCCGGCGACCTCCACCCGCGCCGCATGGCGTTCGGCGAGATGCGCGGCGAGCTCGCCCGCGCGCATCGGGTCCAGGTCGATGATCGTGAGGTGACGCACGCCCAGGCGCAGCAGCGCGTCGGCGACGGCGGAGCCGGCTCCGCCCGCACCGAGCTGGGTGACGCGGCCCAGCGCAACGCCCGGCATCCCGGTGGCGAACGCCTGCTCGAAACCCGTCGTGTCGGTGTTGTAGCCCACCCGGCCCTCCGGCGTGAACAGGACGGTGTTGACGGCGCCGAGAGCGGCGGCGGTGGGATCCACCCGATCGAGGTGCTCGATCACCCGCTGCTTGCACGGATGCGTGACGTTCACGGCGTCGAAGCCGAGACGCTCGCACCAGGTGAGGATGTCGCCGAGATCGTCGGGGGAGAGCTCCAGCTCGCTCATGTCGATGGGGCGGTAGACGTAGGGGATGCCGAGCGCGGCCGCCTCGGCCATGTGGAGGGGCGGGGTCAGCGACGGCGTCACGCCGGTGCCGATCAGGCCCACCAGGTAGGCGTGCGCGGGACGGTCCGGGCTCACGGGCGACTCCTTCGTGGGCGCACTCGACGACGAGCGCGGATTCCGTGTATGTACTAACTGGTACGTCCAGGATGCGCGCCGAGCGCCCGGCTGTCAACCGGGTCGGACGAGGGGTGTCGCATCTATGTACCGCGTGGTACATTCGCCGCGATGAAGACGTCGATAGCCACGGTCTGCCTGAGCGGAACGCTCTCCGAGAAGCTGCACGCCTGCGCGGCGGCCGGATTCGACGGGGTGGAGATCTTCGAACCGGATCTCGTCGCCGCACCCGAGAGCCCGGCGGAGGTGCGGGCACTCACCGCACGGCTGGGCCTCATGATCGACCTCTACCAGCCCATGCGGGACGTCGAGGGGGTCGATGAGGCGGCGTTCCGCGACGTGCTCCGCCGCGCCGAGGCGAAGTTCGCGCTCATGCGGGAACTGGGCGCGCGCACCGTGCTCTGCTGCAGCAACGTGGCGACCGCCACGATCGACGACGACGCGACCAGCGCGAGCCAGCTGCGGCGGCTGGGGGACGTCGCCGCGCGGTACGGGGTGCGGATCGCGTACGAAGCGCTGGCGTGGGGGAAGTACGTGGACGACTACCGCCGCGCGTGGCGGATCGTGGAGCTGGCCGACCATCCCGCCGTCGGCGTCTGCCTCGACTCCTTCCACATCCTCTCGCGTGGCCACGACCCCGCCGCGATCGAGCGCATCCCGGCGGAGAAGATCTTCTTCCTCCAGCTCGCGGACGCCCCCTCGCTCTCCATGGACGTGCTGTCCTGGAGTCGTCACCACCGGCTCTTCCCGGGGGAGGGGAGCTTCGACCTCGTCGACCTCATGGTGCACGTCGTGCGCGCGGGGTACCGCGGGCCGTGGTCTCTCGAGGTGTTCAACGACACCTTCCGGCAGACGGATCCGGCGCGCACGGCCGTCCATGCCCGCCGGTCCCTCCGCTATCTCGAAGACGCCGTCGCGCGACGGCTCGGTGACACCGCTCCGGACACGCTGGGCGCCCTCCCCGATGCGGGGCAACCGCAGGGCGTCGACTTCGTCGAGATCAAGGCGGAGGACACGTCCGCGATCGAGGCGCTGCTCGGCCAGGCGGGTTTCGTGCCCCGCGGGCGGCACCGCACCAAGCCGGTCACCCTCTGGACGTCCGGACGCGCCCGGGTGGTGCTGAACGAGCAGCATGCCCGCGGCCTCCAGCCGCATCTGTCGGCGATCGGCGTCGCGATGGCCCAGCCGGACGCACTGACCGCCCGGGCGGACGAGCTGGGGACGCCGCGGGCGTACCGGCGCACCTATGCCAGTGAGGAGTCGCTGGGAGCGGCGGTGGCACCCGACGGCACGGAGCTGTACTGGGCGGCCGCGGCATCCGGGGAGCCCGCCTGGGTCGGCGAATTCGAACACGGCACGCCCGGGGTGCCGGGCACGGTCGTCGCGATCGACCACATCAGCCTCACCCTCCCCTGGCAGGTGATCGAGGATGCCGTGCTGTTCTACCGTTCGGTCCTCGGGCTGACCGTCACCGGCTCGACCGATGTGCCCGGTCCGCAGGGTCTGATGCGCAGCCGGGTCATGAGCAGCGAGGACCGGGCCATCCGCCTGCCGCTGAACGTCGCGCCGCCGGTCACGGTCGAGCGGGGGCACACGGCGGGGCTCGCCCAGCACGTCGCCTTCGCCTGCAGCGACGTCGTCGCGCTCGCCCGGGACGCCCGCCGTCGGGGTCTGGAGATCCTGCCCATGCCGGCGAACTACTACGACGACCTCGCCGCGCGCTTCGATCTGCCCGCCCAGGAGCTGTCGCTGCTGCGGGAGCTCGATCTCGCCTACGACCGCGACGCGGACGGCGAGTACCGGCACTTCTACACGCGGACCGTCGGCGAGGTCTTCTTCGAGTTCGTCGAACGCCGGGCGGGGTACGAGGGGTTCGGCGCGGGGACGGCGCCGGTGCGCCTGACCGCCCAGGGGGCGGACGCACGGACTGGTAGCGTGCGCTGGTGACTACTGAGCGCCGCATCCTCCTCGTCAACGGTCCGAACCTGAACCTGCTCGGGACGCGCGAGCCGGAGGTCTACGGCCACGGCACGCTCGCGGACGTGGAGCAGCTCGTCCGCGAGACCGCCGCCGCATCCGGGTTCGAGGTGCGGAGCGTGCAGAGCAACCACGAAGGGGTGCTGATCGACGCGATCCACGCGGCCCGCGAGGACTGCGCGGGGATCGTCATCAACCCGGCGGGGCTCACGCACACCTCTGTCGTGCTCCGGGATGCGCTCAGCGGGGTGGCGCTGCCGGTGGCCGAGGTGCACATCTCCGACGTGTACGCCCGCGAGGAGTTCCGGCATCACTCCTACGTCCGCGACGTCGCGGTCGTGCACGTGATCGGCGAGGGGATCCCCGGGTACGCGGCCGCAGTGAACCGTCTCATCGCGGTGATCACCGGTCAGACCACCTCCTGACCCCCGTTTTTCTCCCGCGAGACTGCATCCTGAGCACGAAACAGCGCGTGACATGGTCCGTTTCGTGCTGCGGATGCAGTCTCGCGGTCTAGAATCGGTGGTCGGGCCGTCCGGACCCGACCGCAGACGAAACGGAAAACTCGACACATGGCATCCACCGCAGACATCAGGAACGGCGTCGTCATCAAGATCGACGGGCAGCTCTGGAGCGTGGTCGAGTTCCAGCACGTCAAGCCCGGCAAGGGCGGCGCGTTCGTGCGCACCAAGCTCAAGAACGTCATGACCGGCAAGGTCGTCGACAAGACCTACAACGCCGGCACGAAGATCGAGATCGAGAACGTGGATCGCCGCGACTTCACCTACCTGTACAACGACGGCGACAGCTTCGTGTTCATGGATGTGGCCGACTACGACCAGATCAACGTCCCGGCCGCCATCGTCGGCGACGCGGCGAACTTCCTCCTGGAGAACCAGCAGGTCCAGATCGCCCTCAACAACGGCAACCCGCTCTACGTCGAGCTCCCGGCCTCGGTCGTGCTGGAGATCACCTACACCGAGCCGGGCCTGCAGGGCGACCGCTCCTCCGCCGGCACCAAGCCCGCCACGGTGGAGACCGGATACGAGATCCAGGTGCCGCTGTTCGTGGAGGCCGGCACCAAGGTCAAGGTGGACACCCGCACGGGCGACTACCTCGGCCGCATCAACTGACGCGTGGGCGCTCGGAGCAAGGCGCGCAAGCGCGCCCTCGACATCCTCTTCCAGGCCGACGTGCGCGGTGACGACCTCGGCGTGATCCTGGCCGCGGAGGCGCAGCGCGCCGCCAGCGAACCCGCACGTCAGGCGTCCTGGCTGTACGCCCGCGACATCGTCGACGGCGTCATCGACCATCAGGACGAGATCGACGAGCAGATCGTCACGCACGCCCGCGACTGGAAGCTCGAGCGGATGCCGGCGGTCGACCGTGCGGTGCTGCGCATCGGCGTCTGGGAGGCGCTGTACAACGACGAGATCCCGGTCGCCGTGGCGATCGACGAGGCGGTGGAGCTGGCCAAGGAGTTCTCCACCGACGAGGCGGGGTCCTTCGTGCACGGCGTCCTGGCACGGATCGCGCGCGCGGGCTGACGGCCACCCACGACCCGGGCAGGCCCATGAGCACCCGACGCGGGAACGACGAGCGGGAGGCGCCGACCTGGCGCACCCTGCTCGGTCCCGCTGCCGTGCCCGCCACGTCGCCGCTCGCACTGGGCGTCGAACTGCGTCAGCGCGAATCCGCGGACGCCGCCCACTGGGGTCCGCGCCGCGTCGAAGCCGTGACCCCGCGCGGGCTCGCCCGCGACCAGCGCGACCTGCTCGTCGGGCTCCGGCCCCTCGTACGCAGCACCGGCACCGGGGCGTGGGTCAAGTCCGACGTCTCCTGGGAGGCGCTGCGCCGCGGTTCCGACCGCTGGGATGCGGCGCAGGTGCGCTGGTTCACGGATCTCCACGCGCTCGCCCGGGACGTGCGCGTGCTGGGCGGGTTCACCGACGTGTCCGAATGGCTCACGCTCGACACGATCGAGTCCTCGCTGCTCTGGGTGCATCTCGCGAGCGCCGCGACGGTGGGCATCCCGCTCGTGTCCACCCGCAAGGATCTGGCGGTGACGCTCGCCGATGAGGCGTCGGTGCAGGTCGAGCTCGGACGGACGGAGGGGGGAGGCCTGCGTCTGGCGGCCCGCATCCACATCGCGGGTGAGGAGACGGACCCCGCCCACGTCCGCCTGGTCGGACGCTCGGGGATCTACGCCTTCGCGCCGGAGGGGCCGGCGACCCGGCTGACCCTCGCCCCCGCAGCCCTCGGGGACGCCGCGCGAGCCGCGATCGAGGCCGGCGCCCCCATCGAGGTGCCGCAGGCGGAGACCACCGAGTTCCTGCGGGAGGCCTACCCGCGTCTGGCACGGCGCGGCGAGCTCGTCCCGGCCCCCGGAGCAGCGCTACCGCCGCTGCCCGGGTCGAGCCTCGTGCTGAGCGTGGATTTCCGTCCCGATGACGAGGTCCGCTACCTCCTGCGCTGGCTGCGCCCGGGCCACCCCCGGGCGGCCTACGTCTCCGCTCCGGACGAGGACGGGCTCCGGTCCGGTGTGCCCGGCGACGCAACCGACGCGGAGGCCGCGCTGCGCGCCACCGTGGAACAGACCTGGGCCGTGGACGTCGATCTGCCCTGGGCGCCCGAGGCGACACTGCAGGGCGTCGACGCGGCCGAGTTCGTCACGCACGCGATGCCCGCCCTGGAGGCGCTGGACGGCGTGCGCGTGGAGGTGACCGGGACGCCCCGGCGATACCGGGAGCTGACCGGCGACCCCCGGATCACCGTCAAGACCGTCGAGACCCCGGATGCGGACTGGTTCGACCTCGGCATCATGGTCGAGCTCGACGGCCGCCGCATCCCCTTCACCCCCTTGTTCCGCGGTCTGGCGCTGCGCCGCAAGAAGCTGCTCCTCGCGGACGGGGGCTACTTCTCCCTCGCCCATCCCGCCCTCGACCGGCTCCGGGAGCTGATCGACGAGGCCGCGGAGCTGAAGGAGTGGGATGCCGGGCCCCGGATCAGCCGGTACCAGACCGCGCTCTGGGAGGACTTCGAGGACCTCGCCGACGAGGCGGAGCCCGCCGTCTCCTGGCGGGAGACCGTGCAGGGGCTGCGGAATGCGGAGGGCGTCCAGCCCACGTCCTTGCCTCACGCGCTGTCCGCGACCCTGCGTCCGTACCAGCGCGCCGGGTTCGACTGGCTGGCTTTCCTGTGGCGGCACCGCCTCGGCGGGATCCTGGCCGACGACATGGGCCTCGGGAAGACGCTGCAGATCCTGGCGCTGATCGCGCACACCCGGGAGGCGGGGGAGCGGCGGCCCTTCCTCGTCCTCGCGCCCACCTCGGTGCTCGGGACCTGGCGCAGCGAGGCCGCCCGGTTCACCCCCGATCTGGTCGTCGAGGTGGTCGACGCGACGGCCGCGAGCCGTGGGCGCGGTGCGGCGGATGCGGCGAGGACGGCGGACATCGTCGTCACGTCCTACACGCTGCTCCGGCTGGACGAGCGCGAGTATGCCGGCGTGGACTGGGCGGGCCTCGTCCTGGACGAAGCGCAGTTCGTGAAGAACGCGAAGACCAAGCTGCACCGGGCGGTGCACGCCCTCCGCGCGGACGTCACGATCGCGGTCACCGGGACGCCCCTGGAGAACGGCCTCACCGAACTGTGGGCGCTGCTCTCCCTCACCGCGCCCGGGCTCTTCCCGTCCGCGCGACGCTTCCGCGAGGAGTACGTGGGGCCGATCGAGAAGGGCAAGGTCCCGGAGAACGTCGAGGGGGGAGCGTACCGGGCCCGCCGGCTGGAACGGCTGCGCCGCCGCATCCGCCCCCTGGTCCTGCGCCGGACCAAGGAGAACGTCGCCGCAGAGCTCCCCCCGAAGCAGGAGCAGTCCGTCGAGCTGGAGCTCTCGCCCGCGCACCGCGCGCTGTACGACACGGTGCTCCAGCGGGAGCGGCGGAAGGTCCTCGGCCTGCTGGACGACCTCGACCGCAACCGGTTCATCGTCTTCCGGTCGCTCACGCTGCTCCGGATGCTGAGCATCGCCCCGGTCCTGGTCGACCCGGCGCACGCCGGGATCGGATCGAGCAAGCTGGACGCGCTCCTCGAGCAACTGCAGGAGGTGGTGGCCGAGGGGCATCGCACGCTCGTCTTCAGCCAGTTCACGAGCTTCCTCGCCCTCGCCGCGGAACGGCTGGCCGCGGCGGGGATCCCCTACGCCTACCTGGACGGCTCGACCCGCCGCCGTGAGGACGTCATCGCGGGCTTCCGCGCCGGGGACGCGCCGGTGTTCCTCATCAGTCTCAAAGCCGGCGGATTCGGGCTGACGCTGACCGAAGCGGACTACGTCTTCCTCCTCGACCCGTGGTGGAACCCCGCGGCGGAGGCGCAGGCGATCGACCGGACCCACCGCATCGGTCAGGAGCGCACGGTCATGGTCTACCGCCTCATCGCCGCCGGGACGATCGAGGAGAAGGTCATGGAGCTGCAGCGGCGCAAGGCGCGGCTGTTCCGTGCGGTGATGGACGACGACGAGCTGTTCGGACAGGCGCTGACGGCAGAGGACATCCGCGCGCTGCTGGCGTGACCCGACCCGCCGGGAGCGCGCATTTTCCACGGCGGTCCTGACCGCGCACTCAGGAGACGGTCCCTAGACTCGTCTGCGGAAAGGACTCTCTATGCGCATCACGGGTCTCGGCCACGCGGGTATGTTCATCGAAACGGCGGGCGGCAGCATCCTCTGCGACCCCGTGGTGAAGTCATCCTTCTTCGGCTCCTGGTTCGTCTTCCCCGACAACCGTGCCCTGGACTGGGAGCGGTTCGGCAAGGCGGACATGCTGTACATCTCGCACCGCCACCGCGACCACTTCGACCCGTGGCTGCTGCAGCAGTACGTGAGTCCCGACATCGAGGTCCTCCTTCCGGACTACCCGACGGACGAGCTCGAACAGGACCTGCGGGCCCTGGGCTTCCACAACATCACCTACACGCACGCGGGCGAGATCATCGAGCGCGGGGATCTGCGTCTCATGGTCACCCCGCTGCGCGCACCGAGCGACGGCCCGATCGGCGATTCCAGCCTCTCCGTGGACGACGGCACCGCGTCGATCCTGAACCAGAACGACTCGCACCCGCTCGACCTCGAGAAGCTGCTGTCCTTCTCCAAGCCCGAGGCGTACTTCACGCAGTTCTCCGGCGCCATCTGGTGGCCGATGGTCTACGACCTGCCCCAGGATGCCAAGCAGAACTTCGCACACCTGAAGCGTGAAGCCCAGCACAAGCGGGCGATGTACTACATCGAGAAGGTCGACGCCCCGCACGTGTTCCCCATGGCGGGACCGCCCATGTTCCTGCGTGACGAGCTGTTCCGCTACAACGGCCTGGGCCGCGAGAACGACTCGATCTTCACGGATCAGGCCGAGTTCCTCGCCCGCCTCGCCGAGGAGGCGCCCCGGTACGAGGGGCACATGTTCATCCCCGGGACCGTCATCGAGATGGACCACGGCGACATGACCGTCACGCAGACGCTGTACTCGGAGTCCGAGATCGAGCGGATTTTCGCCGACAAGTGGGGCTATCTCGAGCAGCAGCGCGCGTCCCGCCAGGAGGAGATCGCCGCCGAGGTGGCATCCCGTTCCGCGATCATGCCGCCGCAGGAGATGCTCGCCGCGCTCAAGGAATGGTGGGAGCCGCTCCTGCGTCGCGCCCGCATCATCCGCAACGGCGTCGGCGGGAACGTCCGCTTCCGGATCGGCGAGCTCGACATGGTCGTCGACTTCCCGAAGGCGAAGGTGCGCGAATACGCGGGGGAGGAGTGCGTGTACTGGTACACCATCCCCGCCGACCTCGTCTCCACCAACATCGCCGACCACGAGATCGACTGGTCGAACTCGATCTTCCTCTCGATGCAGTTCGAGGTCGGTCGCAGCGGAAAGTTCAACGAGTTCCTCACCACCTTCCTCAAGTGCCTGTCCCGCGACCGGATCGAGTACGTGGAGAACTGGTATGCGGAGCAGTCGGACCAGTCCGAGGATGCCGAGATCGGCGACTGGACCGTGCAACGGCGGTGCCCGCACCTGCGTGCCGACCTGACCAAGACGGGAAAGATCGAGGACGGGGTCCTCACCTGCTCCCTGCACGACTGGAAGTGGGACCTCACGAGCGGCCGCTGCCTCACGACGCAGGGTCACCCCATCCGCGCGCATCTGGGCACGGGAGCGGAGAACATCGGCGCCACCGCCTCCGCGAGCGTCCCGAGCTGAGGACGCCTCCGGGCCCCCGTGGTTCGCCCGCGGCGGCGAGCACAACGACGGGGATCCGTCTCGACACGCCGTGCCCGAGCGGCACCGGCGGGCGTGTCACCGACGATCTGTGCCGTTCTGCCCGGAGGGATGCGGAGGATGCGGCGACACCCGACTCGGCCGGGCGCCGGGCTTGATAGGCTGGGAGGATAACCACAGCAACCTTTAATCCCGTCCGGAGAGGCGGAGAAGGGAGCGGCGGATGAGCACGCGTACCGTGCTGCATGAGGCCGACATCGCACGAGCCCTGACTCGGATCGCCCACGAGATCCTCGAGTCCAACAAGGGCTCCGCCGACCTGGTGATCCTCGGGATCCCGACGCGAGGAGTCGCGCTCGCGCGGCGCATCGCCGCACTGGTCGCCGAGTTCGGCGGCGGCATCGTCCCGGTCGGGTCCCTGGACGTCACGATGTACCGGGACGACCTCGCACAGAACCCCACCCGCGCCCCGCAGCGGACCGAGATCCCGGACGGTGGCATCGAGGGGAAGACCGTGGTGCTGGTCGACGACGTCCTCTTCTCCGGACGCAGCATCCGTGCCGCCCTCGATGCGCTCCAGGACATCGGCCGTCCCGCCGCGGTGCGCCTGGCGACGCTCATCGACCGGGGCCACCGCGAGCTGCCCATCCGCCCCGACTTCGTCGGCAAGAACCTGCCGAGCGCGCGCGAAGAGCGCGTCAACGTACGCCTGGCCGAGGTCGACGGGCTCGAAGAAGTGACGATCGAGTCGTGAGGCACCTCCTCGACACCCGCTCGCTGTCCCGCGTGGACGCCCTCCGCATCCTCGACGTCGCGGAGGACATGGCCGACACGCAACGTCGTGAGGTCAAGAAGCTCCCGACCCTCCGCGGCAAGACCGTCGTGAACCTCTTCTTCGAGGACTCCACGCGGACGCGGATCTCCTTCGAGGCGGCGGCCAAGCGCCTCTCCGCGGACGTCATCAACTTCTCCGCGAAGGGGTCCAGCGTCTCGAAGGGGGAATCGCTGCAGGATACGGCGCAGACCCTCCAGGCGATGGGCGCCGATGCCGTCGTCATCCGCCACGGTGCCTCCGGCGCGCCGCGCACCCTGGCCACGAGCGGGTGGATCACCGCCGGAGTGGTCAACGCCGGCGACGGGACGCACGAGCACCCCACTCAGGCCCTGCTCGACGCGTTCACCATCCGCAAGCGCACCTATGGCGAGGACAGCCGTGGCCGGGACCTGGCGGGGCTGCACGTCACGATCGTCGGTGACATCCTGCATTCCCGGGTCGCCCGCTCGAACGTCTGGCTGCTGCACACGCTCGGTGCGCGCGTCACCCTGGTCGGTCCGCCCACCCTGATCCCGCAGGACGTGAGTGCCTGGCCTGCGCGGGTCGACTACGACCTGGACGCCGCCATCGCGGAGCGTCCGGATGCGCTCATGATGCTGCGCATCCAGCTCGAACGCATGAACGCCGCCTATTTCCCGACCGAACGCGAGTACGCCCGGGCGTGGGGACTGGACGCGGCGCGTCTGGCCGCGCTCCCGCCCGATAGCATTGTGATGCACCCCGGACCCATGAACAGGGGACTCGAGATCTCCGCCGCTGCGGCGGACTCGCCCCGGTCCACCGTGCTCGAGCAGGTGACCAACGGTGTGTCCGTGCGGATGGCTGCGCTGTACCTGCTCTTGTCGGGCGAACGCACAGACGAAGAGAAGGAGGACGCACGATGAGCGAAGTCTTCCTCATCCGTGGAGCACGCATCGAAGGGGCCTCCGGCGCGGACATCCTCCTCGCCGACGGACGGATCGCCGAGGTGGGCACGGGGCTGAGTCGAGCGGGTGCGACCGTGGTCGACGCCGACGGGCTCGTCGCCCTGCCCGGCCTCGTCGACCTGCACACGCACCTGCGTGAACCCGGCTACGAGGCGTCCGAGACGATCCTGAGCGGTTCGCAGGCCGGCGCCGCGGGCGGCTACACCGCACTGTTCGCGATGCCGAACACGAGCCCCGTCGCCGACACCGCCGGCGTCGTCGAGCAGGAACTCGCCCTCGGCGAGGCGGCCGGGTACGTCACCGTGCAGCCCATCGGCGCCGTCACCGTCGGTCAGAAGGGCGAGCGTCTGGCCGAGCTCGGCGCGATGGCGCACTCGCGTGCGCGGGTGCGCGTCTTCAGCGACGACGGCTTCTGCGTGTGGGACCCGCTGATCATGCGGCGCGCGCTGGAGTACGTGAAGGCGTTCGGCGGCGTCATCGCGCAGCACGCGCAGGACCCGCGTCTGACCGAGGGTGCGCAGATGAACGAGGGGAGCGTGTCCGCCGAGCTGGGACTGGCCGGATGGCCGGCCGTCGCCGAAGAGGCGATCATCGCCCGCGACGTCCTGCTCGCCGAGCACGTGGGATCCCGTCTGCACGTGTGCCATCTGTCCACCGCCGGTTCCGTCGACATCATCCGCTGGGCCAAGAAGCGCGGCATCGCCGTGACGGCGGAGGTGACCCCGCACCACCTGCTGCTCACGGAGGAGCTCGTGCGCGGCTACGACGCCCGCTTCAAGGTCAACCCGCCGCTCCGCCGCGACGAGGACGTGCAGGCTGTGCGGGCCGGTCTCGCCGACGGCACGATCGACATCGTCGCCACCGACCATGCGCCGCATCCGGCGGAGGCGAAGGCGTGCGAGTGGCACGCGGCCGCCAACGGGATGGTGGGACTCGAGAGCGCCCTGCGGGTCGTGCAGCACTCGGTGGTCGACACCGGGCTGCTCGACTGGGCGGACGTCGCCCGGGTCATGAGCCGCACCCCGGCCCGCATCGGCAGCCTCGACGGACACGGACGGACGATCGCCGCGGGGGAGCCTGCCCACCTCGTCCTGCACGACCCGGCGGCCGGCGGCACCTTCACGACGGACGATCTGCACGGTCGGAGCGTGAACTCGCCGTACCTCGGCCGCGACCTGCCCGGGTCCACCCGCTGGACCTTCCACGCCGGTCGCGCCACCTGGCGCGACGGATCCCTGACCCCGCCCGAGGAGCGTGCATCGTGAGTCAGGAAGGCGCGCTGCTGGTCATCGTCGCCGTCGCGATCCTGCTCATCGGACTCATGGGCCTCGGCTGGTGGCGACGATCCCGGCGCGACAGTGCGCTGGCCGCCCCGTTCGGCTCCGTCCCGGCGGAAGCCGCGGTGCGGGGGACCTATCCGGGCCTGTACGTCGCCACGACCGTGCACGGGGAGCCCCTGGAACGCCTGGCCGTCCGCGGGCTCGGGTTCCGCGCCAAGGCGCAGCTCACCGTGACGGATGCGGGTACCGAACTCGCGCTCACCGGTCAGGAACCGATCTTCCTCCGACGAGAGCGGATCATCGCGGCCGAGCAGGCCACCGTGACGATCGACCGAGTGGTCGAGCGGGACGGACTGCTCCGGCTGACCTGGCTGCTGGAGGACGGCACCCGAGCGGACTCCTACTTCCGGCCCCAGACCACCACGGCGCGCACCGTCGCAGCCGCCATCGACTCGACACTCACCCCCCACACTCCGACGGGAACCGACGCATGACCCTCTTCCGTACCGGCCCGGCCGCCCTCGTCCTCGAGGACGGCACGCGCTTCACCGGCCGCGCATACGGCGCGACCGGCACGACACTCGGCGAGGTCGTCTTCGCCACCGGCATGACCGGTTACCAGGAGACGCTCACCGACCCCTCCTACGCAGGCCAGATCGTCCTCCAGACCGCGCCCCACATCGGGAACACCGGCATGAACGCCGAGGACCCCGAGTCGCGGCGGATCTGGGTCGCCGGCTACATCGTCCGCGACCCCTCCCGCGTGGTCTCGAACTGGCGGGCGGACGAGTCCCTCGACGAGGCCCTCGAAGCCGACGGCATCGTCGGCATCAGCGGCATCGACACCCGCGCGGTCACCCGCCACATCCGCTCCGCCGGCAGCATGCGCGGCGGGATCTTCTCCGGCGACGCGGCCTCGCTCGACCCGGATGAGCAGCTCCGGATCGTGCGCGAGGCGCCAGAGATGACCGGCCGGAACCTCTCCGGCGAGGTCTCCGTCACCGAGGTGCAGGTCACGCCGGCGACCGGTGAGCGCATCGGCAACCTCGCCGTGCTCGACCTCGGCGTGAAGCAGGCCACGATCCTCAACCTCGCCGAGCGCGGCTTCGACGTGCACGTGCTCCCGCAGTCCGCCACGATCGAGGACATCAGGGCGATCGAGCCGGTCGCCGTGTTCTACTCGAACGGGCCGGGGGACCCCGCCGCGTCGGAAGGGCACGTGGATCTGCTCCGCTCGGTGCTCGACGATCGGCTGCCGTTCTTCGGCATCTGCTTCGGCAACCAGCTGCTCGGCCGTGCACTCGGCTACGGCACCTACAAGCTGCCCTTCGGCCACCGCGGGATCAACCAGCCGGTCCTGGACCGCCAGACGGGCCGGGTCGAGATCACGGCGCACAACCACGGGTTCGCCGTGGACGCGCCCATCGACGAGACCTCCGACAGCCCGCACGGCTACGGCCGCGTCGAGGTCAGCCACGTCGGTCTCAACGACAACGTCGTGGAGGGCCTGCGGGCCCTCGACATCCCCGCGTTCTCCGTCCAGTACCACCCGGAGGCCGCCGCGGGACCCCACGACGCCAACTACCTCTTCGACCGCTTCGCCCAGCTGGTGCGCGACGACCTGAGCAAGAAAGCCCCGAATGCCTAAGCGCGACGACATCCGTTCCGTCCTCGTCATCGGCTCCGGCCCGATCGTGATCGGCCAGGCCTGCGAGTTCGACTACTCCGGCACCCAGGCGTGCCGCGTGCTGCGCGCCGAGGGGGTGCGCGTCATCCTCGTCAACTCCAACCCGGCGACGATCATGACGGACCCCGATTTCGCCGACGCCACCTACATCGAGCCGATCACCTGGCAGGTCATCGAGACCATCATCGCCAAGGAGAAGCCCGACGCGATCCTGCCCACCCTGGGTGGTCAGACCGCGCTCAACGCGGCCATCGACCTGCACAACCACGGGATCCTGGAGAAGTACGACGTCGAGCTCATCGGCGCGAACTTCGAGGCGATCAACAAAGGCGAGGACCGCCAGATCTTCAAGCAGCTCGTGCTGGACGCGGGCGCGGATGTGGCAGCCTCGCGCATCGCGCACACGATGGACGAGGTCCTCGCCGCCGCCGACGAGCTCGGCTACCCGCTGGTCGTGCGCCCGTCGTTCACGATGGGCGGCCTCGGCTCCGGATTCGCGTACGACGAAAAGGACCTGCGCCGCATCGCCGGAGCGGGCCTGCGCGACTCGCCGACCACGGAGGTGCTGCTCGAGGAGTCGATCCTCGGGTGGAAGGAGTACGAGCTCGAGCTCATGCGCGACACCGCCGACAACACGGTCGTCGTCTGCTCCATCGAGAACGTCGACCCGGTCGGCGTACACACCGGCGACTCGATCACGGTGGCGCCCGCGCTCACCCTGACCGACCGCGAGTACCAGAAGCTCCGCGACATCGGCATCGACATCATCCGCGCCGTGGGCGTCGACACCGGCGGCTGCAACATCCAGTTCGCGATCAACCCCGCCGACGGCCGCATCATCGTCATCGAGATGAACCCCCGGGTGTCGCGGTCCTCCGCGCTGGCGTCGAAGGCGACGGGCTTCCCGATCGCCAAGATCGCGGCCAAGCTCGCCATCGGGTACCGCCTGGACGAGATCCCCAACGACATCACCAAGGTGACGCCCGCGAGCTTCGAGCCGACCCTGGACTACGTCGTCGTCAAGGTGCCGCGGTTCAACTTCGAGAAGTTCCCCGCGGCGGACACCACCCTCACCACCACCATGAAGTCGGTCGGCGAGGCCATGGCGATCGGGCGCAACTACGCGACAGCGCTGCAGAAGGCGCTGCGTTCGCTCGAGAAGCGCGGCTCCAGCTTCCACTGGGGCGAGGAGACCCGCTCCGTCGAGGAATTGCTCGAGATCGCGAAGACCCCGACGGACGGCCGGATCGTCGTGCTCCAGCAGGCGATGCGCAAGGGCGCCACGATCGAGCAGGCATTCGAGGCGACCGCCATCGACCCCTGGTTCCTCGACCAGATCGCGCTCATCAACGAGGTCGCGGAGTTCGTCCGCACCGCCGCCGAGCTCGACGTCGAGGTGCTCCGCGTGGCGAAGGAGCATGGCTTCAGCGACGCGCAGATCGCCGAGCTCCGCGGACTCACCGAGGTCGAGGTGCGCGGCGTCCGGCACGGCCTGGACCTGCGCCCCGTCTACAAGACGGTCGACACCTGCGCGGGTGAGTTCCCGGCTCTCACCCCGTACCACTACTCGAGCTACGACCAGGAGACCGAGGTCGCCCCCTCCGACCGCACCAAGGTCGTCATCATCGGGTCCGGCCCCAACCGCATCGGTCAGGGTGTCGAGTTCGACTACTCCTGCGTGCACGCGTCCTTCGCGCTGTCGGACGCGGGTTACGAGACCGTCATGGTCAACTGCAACCCGGAGACGGTCTCCACCGACTACGACACCAGCGACCGGCTCTACTTCGAGCCGCTGACGCTCGAGGACGTCCTGGAGGTGCTGCACGCGGAGAGCCGTTCCGGCGAGATCCTCGGCGTGATCTGCCAGCTCGGCGGGCAGACGCCCCTCGGCCTCGCGAAGGGCATCGAGCAGGCTGGATACCGCATCCTCGGCACGAGCCCCGCGGCGATCGACCTCGCCGAGGAACGCGAGCTGTTCTCGCGTCTGCTCGACGAGGCCGGCCTGGTCGCGCCGCGCAGCGGCACCGCGATCGACGTCGACGGAGCCGTGACGATCGCGGAGGAGATCGGCTACCCGGTGCTCGTCCGGCCGAGCTTCGTGCTCGGTGGTCGCGGCATGGAGATCGTGTACGACACCCCGAGCCTGCGCGACTACTTCGTGCGCGTCGCCGACCAGGCCATCATCGGCCCCGGTCTCCCGCTCCTGGTCGACCGCTTCCTCGACGACGCGATCGAGCTGGACGTCGACGCGCTGTACGACGGCGAGGAGCTCTACGTCGGCGGCGTGATGGAGCACCTTGAGGAGGCCGGCATCCACTCCGGCGACTCGAGCTGCACCCTGCCCCCGATGAGCCTCGGGCGCGCGGACGTGGACCGTGTCCGCGACGCGACGCTGGCGATCGCCGAAGGCGTCGGCGTGCGGGGTCTGCTGAACGTGCAGTTCGCCATCAGCGCCGGCGTGCTGTACGTGATCGAGGCGAACCCGCGCGCCAGCCGCACCGTCCCGTTCGTGTCGAAGGCCCTCGGCATCCCGCTCGCCAAGGCCGCCGCCCGCATCATGGCGGGATCGAGCATCGACCAGCTGCGCGAGGAGGGGCTGCTCCCGCTCCAGGACGGTTCGCGGGTGCCGCTGGATGCTCCGGTCGCCGTCAAGGAGGCCGTCCTGCCCTTCAAGCGCTTCCGCACGAAGGACGGGCAGACGGTCGACTCGGTCCTCGGACCGGAGATGCGCTCGACCGGTGAGGTCATGGGCATCGACCGCGACTTCCCGACCGCCTTCGCCAAGAGCCAGGACGCCGCGTACGGCGGGATGCCGCTGACCGGAACCGTGTTCATCTCGGTCGCCGACTCGGACAAGCGGGCGGTCATCCTCCCCGCCCACCGTCTGCAGGAGCTCGGCTACACGCTCGTCGCCACGGAGGGAACCGCCGAGGTCCTCGCCCGCAACGGCATCCGCGTCGAGGTCGTGAACAAGTACTCCGCCACGCAGGCCAGCGGCGAGGAGAACATCGTCGACCTGATCAACGACGGCCGCATCGACATGGTCGTGAACACCCCGAGCGGCGGCTCGGCACGCGCCGACGGGTACGAGATCCGCGCGGCCGCGGTCGCCGGTGACAAGGCGCTGTTCACCACGATGGCGGTCCTCGGTGCCGCGGTGAGCGCCCTGCCCGTGCTGCGTCACGGCTTCGAGGTCCGGAGCCTGCAGGAGTACGCGGCGGACCGGGCGGCGCGGACGTGATCGGTTTCGGCGAGCGGGTCCGGGCGGCGATCGCCGCCCGGGGCCGCCTGTGCGTGGGCATCGACCCGCATCCCGGGCTGCTCGAGGTGTGGGGGCTTCCGCAGGACGCCGCGGGCGTGCGCGAGTTCGGTCTTCGCGTCGTTGATGCGGCGGCCGGACGCGTGGGCGTGGTCAAGCCGCAGGTCGCCTTCTTCGAACGCCACGGCTCGGCCGGGTTCGCCGCCCTGGAGGACGTGCTGGCCTCCGCCCGCGCGGCGGGGCTGCTCGTCATCGCCGATGCCAAGCGGGGTGACATCGGTTCCACGATGGACGCCTACGCACGGGCATGGCTGACCCCCGGGTCGCCGCTGGAGGCCGACGCGCTCACGGTCAACCCGTACCTGGGTGTCGGTGCACTCACCGACACCATGGAGCTCGCACGCTCATCGGGGAAGGGCCTGTTCGTGCTCGCCGCGACGAGCAACCCCGAGGCCGGCACCCTTCAGCGCGCCGAGGCCGTGGACGGCGAGACGGTCGCCGGTACGGTCCTGGCCGAGGTGGCTGCCGACAACGAGCTCCACACCCCGGCAGGGGAGTGGGGGGCCATCGGGCTCGTCGTCGGTGCGACCGTCGACCGCATCCGGGCGGGACTGGGCAGCGGCATGACGCCGCCCGCACCGATCCTCGCGCCCGGGTTCGGGCACCAGGGGGCGCGACTGGCGGACCTCGGGGATCTGTTCGGCGACTTCGCCGAGACCGTCCTCGCGAACGAGAGCCGCGGCGTGCTCGGCGGTGGACCGGACGAGCTCGTCGAGCGGATCGCGGCGCGTCGCGCGGAGCTGGGGGAGAGCGCATGAGCGAGCGCCCCACCCCGCCCGAGGTCGATCGTGCCGCAGCGTCCAGGAAGGCCGTCGCGGCCCGCCGCGCCCGCGCATCGCTGAAGCGCGACATCGCCACCCGAGTGGTCTCCCCGCAGGAGGTGCTGCGGCAGGCCGAGGCCGACGCCGCCTCCCCGGCCGGGACGCTGCGCATCACGGACTTCCTGACGGCGCTGCCCGCCATCGGCGAGAGCAAACGCGACCGCATCCTGGATGGTCTGGGCATCTCGCCGGTCAAGCGCCTCGGCGGGCTCGGTGCGCGCCAGCGCCGCGCCCTGGCCGCGTGGCTCGAGGAGCGCTTCCCGGAGCCCCGCGCCCGTGACGCGCGGAGCCGCCTGATCGTGCTCGCCGGCCCCACCGCGGTCGGCAAGGGCACGGTCGCCGCGCACATCAAGGAGCACCATCCGGAGATCCTCCTGTCCGTCTCCGCGACGACCCGCAAGCCCCGTCCGGGCGAGGTCGACGGAGAGCACTACTACTTCGTCGACGACGCCGGTTTCGACGACCTGATCGCCCGCGGTGAGCTCCTCGAGTACGCCACGGTGCACAACGCGCACCGGTACGGGACCCCGAGGGCTCCCATCGAGAAGGCCCTCGCCGAGGGCCGGAGCGTCCTGCTGGAGATCGACCTGCAGGGGGCACGTCAGGTGCGCGACGCCGCACCGGATGCCACCCTCGTGTTCCTGCTGCCGCCGAGCTGGGACGAACTCGTCCAGCGACTCGTCGGTCGCGGCACCGAGGACGACGAGGAACGCGCACGCCGGCTGCGTACCGCGAAGGTGGAATTGGCCTCGCAGAACGAGTTCGATTACCGCGTCGTCAACGCCGAAGTCGCCGATGCGGCACGGGAGGTCGTAGAATTGACGAAGGCCTCCCCGCGTCCGTCCTGACGGCGACGCTTCCAGCCCACACTCACCGCCACCCCGAACCAGGAGGTTTCGCCATGGCAGGGACCAATCAGGGCATCATCGAGCCCCCCATCGACAGCTTGCTCGAGAAGGTCGACTCCAAGTACCAGCTCGTGATCTACGCATCCAAGCGTGCGCGCCAGATCAACGACTACTACTCCGACCTGCACGAGGGGAACCTCTTCGACAATGTCGGCCCGCTCGTCGACTCGACGATCGAGGACAAGCCGCTCACGATCGCGCTCCACGAGATCCACGAGGACAAGCTGCGCCTGCGGCACGTCGAGTAATTTTCGTTCTGCAGCGTGGCCCCGTGACATCCGTGTCCGGGGCCGCGCGCATGATGGGCGGCATGGTCCGCCGCCAGTGGGAGTACCGATGACCGAGTTGCGCCTGTTCACGTCCGAGTCCGTCACCGAGGGGCACCCCGACAAGATCTGCGACCAGATCTCGGACAGCATCCTCGATGCGATCATCGCGGACGATCCGAACGGTCGCGTCGCCGTCGAGACCCTGGTCACGACCGGCCTCGTGCACGTGGCGGGCGAGGTGTCGACCCGCGCGTACGTCGAGATCCCCGCTCTCGTCCGCGACGTGGTCAACCGCATCGGCTACACCTCGAGCGAGACCGGTTTCGACGGGGACTCCTGCGGTGTGAGCGTTTCGATCGGGGCGCAGTCCTCCGACATCGCCGCGGGCGTGAACCGCGCGTTCGAACAGCGCGAAGGACGCTCGGTCGACCCGCGCGACGAGCAGGGCGCGGGGGACCAGGGCATCATGTTCGGGTTCGCCACCAACGAGACTCCGCAGTTCATGCCCATGGCGGCGTGGACGGCGCACCGGATGGCGGAGCGGCTGGCCGACGCGCGCCGGTCCGGCGAGCTGCCCTTCCTGCGTCCCGACGGCAAGACCCAGGTCACCCTCGGATACGAGGGGCACGTGCCCAGGACGGTCGACTCGGTCGTGCTGTCGACGCAGCACCACCCCGACATCAGCCAGGAGGAGCTGCGCGCCCAGGTGCGGGCGGTCGTCATCGACCCTGTCCTCGCCACGACCGGTCTCGACCTGCCCGACGTGCAGTACTACATCAACCCGGCAGGCCCGTTCGTCATCGGTGGTCCGAAGGGCGACGCCGGGCTGACCGGCCGGAAGATCATCATCGACACCTACGGCGGGGCGGCGCGCCACGGGGGTGGCGCCTTCAGCGGGAAGGACCCCTCGAAGGTGGACCGTTCCGCGGCGTACGCGATGCGCTGGGTGGCCAAGAACGCGGTCGCCGCCGGACTCGCCGACCGCCTCGAGGTCCAGGTCGCGTACGCCATCGGAAAGGCGAAGCCGGTGGGACTGTACGTGGAGAGCTTCGGCACCGCACACGTGAGCGACGAGGCGATCACGCGGGCGATCCTGGACGTGTTCGACCTGCGTCCCAAGGCCATCATCGACCAGCTCGACCTGCTGCGGCCGATCTACGCCGCGACGGCCGCCTACGGGCACTTCGGCCGTGAGCTGCCCGAATTCACGTGGGAGCGCCTCGACCGCGTCGAGGAGCTGCGCGCCGCCGCCGGGCTCTGACGTGCTCGACGAGGCCGGGTCGGCCGTCGCCGCCCGTCCGATAGCCCGGGTGCTGCTGGAGAGTCCGCTCCCTCAGCTGGACCGCCTGTTCGACTACGCCGTCCCCCCGCACCTGGACGCCGACGCACAGCCCGGTGTCCGCATCCGGGTGCCGTTGCGCAGCGCGGGTCGCATCGTGGACGGCTTCGTCATCGCGCGCGGTATCGCGGAGCCCGCCGACCGTCCCCTGTCGGAGCTCGAGGCGGTCGTCTCTCCCGTCCCCGTGCTGCCCCCGGGCCTCTACGACCTCGCGCGTCGGCTCGCCGACCGCGCAGCCGGGTCCGCCGCCGACATCCTGCGACTGGCGGTGCCGCGCCGGATGGTGCGCGCCGAGAAGGCCTGGATGCAGCGCGAGCAGCCCGAGACGCCGGCCGTGGACCCGGTGGCGGTCCGTGCCGCGGAGGACGTCCTCGATGCCTTCCCGACCCTGCGCGCCGGAATCCTGGCAGGCGAACGCCTGGCGGTCGGCGCCCCCGCGAAGCCGGTCGTCATCTCCGAGGATCGCACCGTCGGGGCATGGGCGGTGCTCCTCGCAGCGGCGGCGACGGTGACGCTCGCCGCCGGACGCAGCGCCGTCATCGTCGTCCCCGACCACCGGGACCAGGAACAGGTGCTCACGGCATTGCGCGAGCGGGTGCCGGAGGATGCCCTGGTGCCCGTCGATGCCCGCCAGTCGGGACCCGCCCGCTACGCCGCGTACCTCCGCACCCTCGCCGAGGCGCCCTGCATCGTCGTCGGTAATCGCTCCGCCGTGTACGCCCCGGCGGCGCGGACCGGCCTGGTCGTGGTCTGGGACGACGGGGATCCGCTCCTGTCCGAACCGCTCAGTCCCGGTGTGCATGCGCGGGATGCGGCCCTCGTCCGGCAGGAGGCCGAGGGCTCGGCGCTCCTCATCGCCGGGCACACCCGCACGACCGACGTGGAGCGTCTCGTGGCGATCGGATGGGTGCGCGACGTCGAACCGGCACGTCGGTTCACCCCCCGTGTCGTGCTGACGGCGACCTCGGACTCGCCGGCGCAGGCGCGCATACCCTCGAGCGCCTTCACCGCCGTCCGGGAGGCCCTCGCCGCCGGACCGGTGCTCGTGCAGGTGTCCCGCCCCGGGTACGCCCCCGTCGTCGTCTGCTCCTCCTGCCGCACCCCGGCGCGGTGCGTCCACTGCACCGGTCCGTTGCGGGTGCGCGCCCAGGGTCGTGCACCGGAGTGCGCGTGGTGCGGCCGGGGGATCGCCGGCTGGCGCTGCGGTCACTGCGAGGGCACCGAGATGCGCCTGGCCTCCTCGGGCAGCGAGCGGACGGCCGACGAACTGGGCCGCGCCTTCCCGAACACGCGCGTCATCCTGTCCGACGGCGAGCACCCCCTGACCCGGGTCGACGGCCGCCCCGCGCTCGTCGTGGCGACCCGGGGCGCCGAGCCGATCGCGGAAGGCGGGTACCGCGCCGTCCTGCTCCTGGACGGGGACCGGATGCTGCTCGCCGAGGACCTGCGCATCACCGAGTCGTGCCTGCGCTGGTGGTCGAACGCGGCCGCCCTCGCGGCGCCGGGCTCTCCGGTGCTGCTCACCGGCGTGACCGGAGCCGTCGCGCGCGCACTGGCCACGTGGTCGCAGCCCGCCTACGCGCGCGCACAGCTGGCGGAACGGGCCCCGCTGAAGATGCCGCCCACCGTCCGTGTCGCCGTGGTCGAGGGGACCCGTCCGTCCCTCGACGCGGCTCTCGGCGCGCTGGCGCGTGACGTCCACGCGCTGACCGCCGACGCCGTGGTCGGTCCCGTCGTCATCCCGGGGGAGGACCCCCCGCGCTACCGTGCGCTGGTGCGGTTCGACTACGCGCTGGGCAAGCCTGTCACGCAGACGCTGCGCGCCGCGGTCATCGCCGATGCCGTCCAGGCGCGCAAGGGCCGGCGCCGGGGGCCCGGCGCGCCGCGGAATACACTCAGAGTGCGGGTCGACGTGCCCGATCCCGATCTATGAGGAGCTCCATGCGTCTCGTCTTCGCGGGAACGCCCGACGCGGCTGTCCCGTCCCTGCAGGTGCTCGCTGCATCCGCCCACGACGTCGTGGACGTCATCACCCGGACCGACGCGCCGGTCGGCCGCAAGCGCGTGCTCACCCCGTCGCCGGTCGCGATCGCGGCCGAGCAGCTCGGCCTCACCGTGCACCGGACCGATCGGCTCGACGACGCGGCGACCGCCCGCATCGAGGGCCTGCGCCCCGATCTCGGGGTCATCGTGGCGTACGGGGCCCTGGTGCGCGAGCCCCTGCTGTCCACCCCGCGGCACGGCTGGATCAACCTGCACTTCTCGCTCCTGCCGGCCTGGCGGGGCGCCGCCCCCGTGCAGCGTGCGCTCATGGCGGGGGAGCGGGAGACCGGCGCCGACGTGTTCCAGCTCGTCGCCGGCCTCGACGCGGGCGACGTCCTGGGCCAGGTGCGTTACCGCGTCCCCCCGCTCGCGACCGCCGACCGTGTCCTGACGGATCTGGCGCAGGAGGGCGCCGGGCTGCTGCTGCGGGTGGTCGACGAGATCGCGGCGGGCACGGCCGTCGCCGTCGCACAGACCGGCGAACCGTCCTACGCGCACAAGCTGACCGCGGAGGACGGACGTCTGGACTGGACCGCCTCCGCCGAGGAGATCGTGGCGCGGTGGCAGGGCACGACGCCCGAACCCGGAGCGTTCACGACGCTGGATTCCCAGCGGGTCAAGGTGCTCGAGCTGCGTCCCGGCGACACCGCCGTGACGCTGCGACCGGGCGCGCTGGTCAGCGAGGGCCGGAGGGTGCTGGTGGGGACTGCCACCGAGCCGTTGGAGATCGTGCGGGTGCAGCCCGCGGGAAGAGGCGCGATGTCCGCTGCGGACTGGTTCCGGGGTCTTCGCACGACGGATCCGGCGGTGGGCTCGTGAACGCCGCCCGCGGACCGCGTCGGGTCGCCTACGAGACGCTGCGCGCCGTCCACCGGGACGAGGCCTACGCGAACCTGCTGCTCCCCGTCGAGATCGAGCGCGCGGGGCTCACGACCCAGGATGCGGCGCTGGCCACCGAGCTCGCCTACGGGACCCTGCGCCGCGAGGGCACCTACGATGCGATCATCGCGCTGGCGGCGGGGCGGCCCACCCAGGAGATCGACGCGGACGTCCTGGACGCCCTCCGGCTGGGGACGCATCAGCTCCTGTCGACCCGGATCGCCTCCCATGCCGCGGTGCACGAGACGGTCGCCCTCGTCCGGGCGACGGCGGGGCCGGGGCCGACCGGGTTCGCCAACGCCGTGCTACGGCGCATCTCCCGCGACACGCCCGGCGAGTGGATCACCCGCATCCAGGAAACGGCGCGTTCGGACGACGAGCGTCTGGGCCTCGCGACCTCGCATCCGGTGTGGATCCTGCGCGCGTTCCGGCGCGCCCTCGCCGCCGAGGGACGCGCAGACGAACTCGACGAGCTTCTGCGGGCGGACAACGCATCCCCGCGCGTCACCCTCGCGGTGCTGCCGGGTCTCGCGGAACGCCCGGACGGGCTGTCGCCGACGCCGTACTCCCCGGTGGGCGCGGTGTCCGCCGGCGGGGACCCGGAGCACGTCGTGCGCGCGGCGGACGGTCGCATCCGTGTGCAGGACGAGGGCTCGCAGCTGGTGGCGCTCGCGCTCGCCCGCGCCGTGCCGGCGCGGACGGGGGAGCGGTGGCTCGATCTCTGCGCCGGCCCCGGGGGAAAGACCGCCCTCCTGGCCGCCGAGGCGATCGTGCAGGGCGCCACGCTCGAGGCGAACGAGATCTCGCACGCTCGGGCGGGCCTCGTCCGCTCCGCGCTCCGCGGCGTCCCCGCCGATGTGCCGGTCAGCGAGATGGACGGACGCGAGCGTGCCGCTGCGGCCGCCGGCACCTACGACCGGATCCTCGTCGACGCCCCCTGCACCGGTCTGGGAGCGCTGCGTCGGCGGCCCGAGGCGCGCTGGCGCAAGTCGGCGGCGGACGTGGCCGATCTGAGCGCGCTGCAGGGGGAGCTCCTCTCCGCGGCGATCACCGCGCTGCGTCCCGGCGGCGTGGTCGCCTACGTCACCTGCTCTCCGCACCTCGCCGAGACCACGGGTGTCGTGGCGGAGGCGCTGCGGCAATGGGGCGACGAGGTCGAGGAGCTCGACGCCCGCGCCGCCGTGCAGTCGGTCTCCCGGACGCCGTTGGATCTGCCGGAGCCGGCGAGCGGCTCGGGTCGCGCGCAGCTGTGGCCGCACCGCCACGGCACGGACGCGATGTTCCTGTCGCTCCTGCGCCGACGCTGAGGGCGCAGTGGCCGACCACGCGGGCGGTCGACGGCGCGGGCGGTCGACCGCGCGTGGGGTCGACATAATGGGTGCGTGACCGATATGCGCATCAACCCGTCGATCCTGGCCGCCGACTTCGTCAACATGCAGGCCGAGCTCGCCCGGATCGCCTCGGCCGACTTCGTGCACGTCGACGTGATGGACAACCATTTCGTCCCGAACCTCACCTTCGGGCCGCAGATGGTCGGCCGCATCCAGGAGACCAGCCCCGTGCCGCTCGACGTGCACCTCATGATCGACGCGCCCGACCGGTGGGCGCCCGGCTACGCGGAACTCGGCGCGGCGTCCGTGACCTTCCATCTCGAGGCGGCCGACGACCCCGTGGCCCTGGCGCGTCGCCTGCGCGCGATCGGTGCGAGGGCCGGGGTGGCCGTCAAACCCGGCACGGGGGTGGAGGGGCTCCTCGACGTGCTCGACGAGTTCGATCAGATCCTCGTGATGACCGTCGAGCCCGGCTTCGGCGGTCAATCCTTCATGCCGGAGACCATGCCCAAACTCCGCACGCTCGCCGCCGAGGCGCGGCGACGGGGCTCGGCGGTGTGGCTCCAGGTCGACGGCGGGATCAGCGAATCGACCATCGCTCAGGCGGCCGAGGCCGGCGCCGACACCTTCGTCGCCGGGTCGGCCGTGTTCGGCGCCGGGGATCCGGAGCAGGCCATCGCGGGACTGCGCGCCACCGCCGCACACGCCCACGCGCACTGAACGGGTCCGAAGGGGTCGTGGGGTTCGATACCCTGGGACGGTGAAGACGTTCGACGATCTGTTCGCGGAGCTCAGCGAGAAGGCGGCCACCCGGCCGGCCGGATCCGGCACGGTTGCCGAGCTCGATGCCGGTGTGCACACGATCGGCAAGAAGATCGTCGAGGAGGCCGCCGAGGTGTGGATGGCCGCCGAGTACGAGACGTCCGATGAAGCGGCGGAGGAGATCTCCCAGCTGCTCTACCACCTGCAGGTCCTCATGCTCGCCAAGGGCCTGACCCTGCAGGACGTCTACCGACATCTGTGACCGGTCGCCCCATCCCGTCCGTCACCGAAGAGAGTCTTCCCCCATGCTGAGAATCGCCGTGCCCAACAAGGGCTCGCTGGCCGACACCGCCCACGCCATGCTGGCCGAGGCGGGCTACACGGGTCGTCGCGACCCCAAGGACCTGCACGTGATCGACCCGGTCAACGGCGTCGAGTTCTTCTACCTGCGTCCCAAGGACATCGCCACGTATGTCGGTTCGGGAGCCCTGGATGTCGGGATCACCGGCCGCGACCTGCTGCTGGACGCCCGGATGCCGGGCGCCCGCGAGATCGAGGCTCTCGGGTTCGGCGGGTCCACCTTCCGCTTCGCCGGCCCGCCCGGACGCTTCTCCGACCTGAAGGACCTGGACGGGTGCCGGGTGGCCACCGCCTACCCGGGACTCGTGGACGCGTACCTCGACGAGCACGGTGTCGCCGTGGACCTCGTACCGCTGGACGGGGCCGTCGAGTCTGCCGTGGAGCTGGGTGTCGCGGACGCGGTCGCGGACGTCGTGTCCACCGGAACCACCCTCCGCCAGGCGGGACTGGAGATCTTCGGACCGGTCCTGCTCGAGTCCGACGCCGTCCTCATCACCGGACCGCAGGAACCCGAGGGTCTCGACACGCTCCTGAGGCGCCTGCGCGGTGTCCTCGTGGCGCGCCAGTACGTGCTGATCGACTACGACCTGCCCGTCGAGCTCGTCGACGAGGCGATCGCCGTGGCGCCGGGCATCGAGTCGCCCACGATCTCGCCGCTGCGCGATCCCGCGTGGGTCGCCGTCCGCGTGATGAGCCCGCGCAAGAACGTCAACCAGGTCATGGACGGGCTGTATGCGATCGGCGCGCGGGCCATCCTCGTGACCGAGATCCACAACGCGAGGCTCTGATGAGCCTCGCGTGCCGGGTCATCCCGTGCCTCGACGTCGCCGCCGGCCGGGTGGTCAAGGGCGTCAACTTCGAGAACCTGCGTGACATGGGCGATCCCGTGGAACTGGCCCGGCTCTACTTCGAGCAGGGCGCGGACGAGCTCACCTTCCTCGACGTCACCGCGACGGTGGACGAACGGTCCACCACGTACGACGTCGTCCGGCGCACCGCGGAAGAGGTGTTCATCCCGCTCACCGTCGGGGGAGGGGTCCGTTCCGCCGAGGACGTGGCGCGGCTGCTGGCCGTCGGCGCGGACAAGGTCGGCGTGAACTCCGCGGCCATCGCCCGGCCCGCCCTGATCGACGAGATCGCCGACCGCTTCGGGGCGCAGGTGCTGGTGCTCTCCCTCGACGTCAAACGCGCCGACACGACGCCCTCCGGCTTCGTGGTCACCACGCACGGCGGACGGGCGCAGACCGAGCTCGACGCCCTCGTCTGGGCGCGCGAGGCCGTCGAGCGGGGCGCCGGCGAACTGCTCGTCAACTCCATCGACGCGGACGGCACCAAGGACGGGTTCGACCTCGAACTCGTCGCCCTGATGCGCGAACTCTCCACGGTCCCGGTGATCGCCTCGGGCGGTGCCGGCCGGGCGGCGGACTTCGCCCCGGCCATCCACGCGGGCGCGGACGCCGTGCTCGCCGCTTCCGTCTTCCACTCCGGCCAGCTCACCATCGGCGACGTCAAGGACGCGCTGGCCGCAGACGGCATCGAGGTGCGCGCATGACCGAGACGCTCGAGGAGCGCATCGCCCGCGTGACCTTCACGCCCGACGGTCTGGTCGCCGCCATCGTCCAGCAGTACGACACCCGCGAGGTGCTGATGCTCGGCTGGATGGATGCGGAGGCGCTGCGGCGCACGCTCACGAGCGGCCGGGTGACGTTCTGGTCGCGATCCCGCCAGGAGTACTGGCGCAAGGGCGACACGTCCGGGCACGCTCAGTACGTGAAGGACGTGCGGCTCGACTGCGACGGGGACGCGCTCCTCGTGAGTGTCGACCAGGTGGGCGCGGCCTGCCACACCGGCGATCGGACGTGTTTCGACGCGGACGGCCTCGACCCGGTGCGAGGCGACGCGTGATCCGGCGCGCCCGCTCCATCGGCGTGCTCGCCACGCTGGCGGGTGGTGCGGTCGGCGTGATGTCGTCGACGCAGACGTGGATCCACGTCGTCCTGGCGGACGCCGCGGCCTCCGATGTGGCGGTGCCCGGTGCGACGGCGATCCCGGTGCTCGTCCCGCTGAGCCTGGCCGTCCTCGCCCTGGGCGCGGCGCTGTCGATCGTCGGTCGCGTGCTCCGTGTCGTGTTCGGTGTGCTCACCGTCGCCATCGGCGTCCTGCTGGCCGTTCTCAGCATCCCGGTCGTCACCGGCCCGCCGGTGTCGGCCATCGCCCCCGCCGTCACGGAGATCACGGGCATCGCCGGTGACACCGCCGTCGCCGCCCTGGTGGGCTCCACGGCCGTCACGCCGTGGCCGGTCGTGACCGTCGTCATCGCGGTCCTGCTCGTCTGCGCCGGCGTCTTCGTGGCCGTCACCGGCGCCCGCTGGCCCACCGGCGGCCGCAAGTACCAGGCCGCCGCCCGCCGCGCCGCGAGCCGCGACGAGGGCCCGCTCGACGCGATCGATTCCTGGGACGACCTCAGCCGGGGCGACGATCCGACATCAGGTCGGGGCCCCCGCTAGACTTGCCTGCGGGCACCCGACGCCCGATCCACTGCGAAGGAGACTCATGAGCAACCCCATCGGTGACCCCGGCCACGGACACTCCCCGGCGGCATGGACGGCCGTCATCATCATGCTCGTCGCGGTCGCCCTCGGCACCCTCTTCTTCTTCCTCGACCTGCCCGTGCTCGTCTGGGCGTCCGTCGGTCTGCTCATCGTCGGCCTGATCGTCGGCTGGATCATGTCCCGCGCCGGCTGGGGCGCCAACGGCCCGAAGTACGCCTCGAAAGCGCATTGAGCATGCTCGCCGACCTGACGGCCGGCGCGGTTGAGGATGCAGAGGCGCGCGCCCAGCAGCGGTCTCGTGCCGAGGTGGAGCGCGCTGCGCTCGCCCAGGCACCCGCTCGGGACGCCCTCGCGGCCCTCGCGCCCGCCGATCGGGTCAAGATCATCGCCGAGGTGAAGCGCGCGAGTCCGTCGCGCGGCGACCTCGCCGACATCCCCGATCCCGCTCTGCAGGCCTCGCTCTACGAGCAGGGCGGCGCGAGCGCGATCTCGGTGCTCACCGAGGGACGCCGGTTCAAGGGGAGCCTCGCGGATCTCGAGGCCGTGCGCTCCCGCGTGTCGCTTCCGGTCCTGCGCAAGGACTTCATCGCCACGCCGTATCAGGTGCTGGAGGCGCGCGCATCGGGCGCCGACCTCGTCCTGCTGATCGTGGCGGCGCTCGAGCAGCCGGTGCTGGCGCAGTTGCACGACCTGGTCCTGGAGCTCGGGATGACCCCGCTCGTGGAGACGCACTCCGCGGAGGAACTCGACCGTGCCGCCGACATCGGGGCGCGTCTGATCGGCGTCAACGCGCGGGACCTGTCGACCTTCGAGCTCGACCGCGACCTGTTCGGTCGTCTGGCCGACCGCTTCCCGGCCGACGCGGTGAAGATCGCCGAATCCGCTGTCCTTCGACCCGCCGACGTGCGTCACTATCGTGACGCCGGCGCGGATGTCGTGCTGGTGGGCGAGGCGCTCGTCACCGGTGACCCCATCGCAACGCTGCGATCCTTCCTGGAGGTTTCCCCATGAGTCTGCGCGAGGCCAAGGGCCCGTTCTTCGGCGAGTTCGGCGGCCGGTACATGCCCGAATCGCTCATCGCCGCCATCGACGAGCTCACCGAGGTCTACGAGACCGCGATCGCCGACCCGGAGTTCCAGGCCGAACTCGCGGCGCTCCTGCACTCCTACGCCGGACGCCCCTCCGTCCTCACCGAGGTGCCCCGGTTCGCCGAGCACGCCGGCGGTGCGCGGGTGTTCCTGAAGCGCGAGGATCTCAACCACACCGGATCCCACAAGATCAACAACGTGCTGGGGCAGGCCCTGCTGACCAAGCGGCTGGGCAAGACCCGGGTGATCGCCGAGACCGGAGCGGGCCAGCACGGCGTCGCGACGGCCACGGCGGCGGCGCTGTTCGGGATGGACTGCACCATCTACATGGGTGAGGTGGACACCGAGCGCCAGGCGCTCAACGTCGCCCGGATGCGGCTGCTCGGCGCCGAGGTCGTCCCGGTCACGACCGGCTCCCGGACGCTCAAGGACGCGATCAACGACGCCTACCGCGACTGGGTCGCGAGCGTCGAGACGACCAATTACATCTTCGGCACCGCAGCCGGACCGCATCCGTTCCCCGCCATGGTGCGCGACTTCCAGAAGATCATCGGCGAGGAGGCCCGCGCGCAGCTGCTGGAGGAGGTCGGCCGACTCCCCGACGCGGTCTTCGCCTGCGTCGGCGGCGGATCCAACGCCATCGGCATGTTCGACGCCTTCCTCGACGACGAGGGCGTGGCGCTCTACGGGGTCGAGGCAGCCGGCGACGGCGTGGACACGCCCCGGCACGCCGCATCCATCGAACGCGGGCGTCCCGGCATCCTGCACGGTGCGAAGACGTTCGTCCTGCAGGACGAGGACGGCCAGACCGTCGAGTCCCACTCCATCTCGGCCGGTCTCGACTACCCGGGCGTCGGGCCGGAGCACTCCTGGCTCGCCTCCATCGGGCGTGCCAGCTACATCCCGGCCACCGACGACGAGGCCATGCAGGCGCTGCGACTGCTCTCGCGGACCGAGGGGATCATCCCCGCGATCGAGTCCGCGCACGCCCTCGCCGGCGCCCTGCGCGTCGGACGCGAGATGGGCCCAGACGCCGTGATCGTCGTCTGCCTCTCCGGTCGCGGCGACAAGGACATGGACACCGCGGCCCGCTACTTCGACCTGTACGACGCCGAGGCGGCGGGGGAGGGCTCCCCGGTGGACGTGCCTCCGCCGGCGGAGGCCGCCAGCGGAGAGGGCGTGGAACTGTGAGCCGGGTCGCCGCGGCGATCGACGCCGCACACGCCGAGGGGCGGGGCGCCTTCATCGGCTACCTGCCGATGGGCTACCCCGATCTGCGCACGAGCATCGAGGCGGCCGTCACGCTCGCCGAGAACGGCGCTGACGTCATCGAGCTGGGTCCGCCCTACTCCGACCCGGTGATGGACGGCGCGATCATCCAGGAGGCGACGCAGGCCGCTCTGGCGGGCGGTTTCCGGTTGCGGGACATCTTCCCCGCCATCGCCGAGATCACCAGCCGCGTGGACGTTCCGGTGCTCGTCATGACCTACTGGAACCCGGTGTACCAGTACGGCGTCGACCGCTATGCGGACGAACTCGCCGCAGCCGGCGGTGCCGGGCTGATCACGCCCGACATCACCCCCGAAGCGGCCGCGGACTGGATCGCCGCGAGCGAGCGGACGGGCCTGGACCGCGTGTTCCTCGCCGCTCCGACGTCCAGTGACGAGCGCCTCGAGCTCGTCGCGCGCAGCTCGACCGGGTTCGTCTACACCGTCTCGACCATGGGGATCACGGGGGAGCGTGCGCAGCTGGACGCCGCCGCCCGCACCCTGGTGTCGCGCCTGCGCGAGCACGGCGTCGACCGCGCCTGCGTCGGCATCGGCATCTCCACCGCGGATCAGGTCACCGGAGTCCTCGAGTACGCCGACGGCGCGATCGTCGGCACGGCGCTGGTCCGTGCCCTCCGCGACGGAGGCCTGGACGGCCTTGCTGAGACGACCCGCGCCCTGACAGCCGGCACCCGCCGCGCCTGATCGGCCACGGATCGCCCCGTTCCCCTCGGAGCGGGGCGATCCGCCCGCCCTGCCCCCCTCCGGCACAACGGCACGGATCTCGCCCGACACGCCGCGGCCGGGCGCCCCCGCACGGGGTGTCACCCCCGATCTCCGCCGTCGTGCGCGCTGCGCGCACCGCGGCATCCGCCCTGCCCCCTCCGGCACAACGGCACGGATCTCGCCCGACACGCCGCGGCCGGGCGCCCCCGCACGGGGTGTCACCCCCGATCTCAGCCGTTGTGCGCGCTGCGCGCGGGCGGGGCTCCACTGAAACGACGGAGGCACGGACGCGAGCGCCACGCCCAGTAGACTCGCCGACGTGACTTTCTCGGCTCTCTCCGTGTTCACCAGCA